>BBEG01000056.1 GCA_001312645.1 Rhodococcus sp. JCM 9791 | reverse complement strand
GGCCGACAACGCCTCGGGGCGCAGTGCCCGCCGCGCCGCGAGAAGACCGTATCCGATGAGGAAAACTGCTCCTGCCCAACGAATCACATCGATGACGCCGGGCGCGTGATCGAGGATCGTCGCAATTCCTGCAATGCCCGCCGTGATGAGACTGCGTCGGAGATCGCGCACACCGCGATCACAGGAAACACGTGTCGTCGCGCGATGGCCATGCGCAGAACGAAGGCGTTCTGCGCACCGATCGCGACGATGAGCGACAGACCTGTGACGAAGCCGGCGGCGAGAAGGGACATGCGCTCCACGCTAGGAATCCGGCGATCATAAGGAAAATTGATTCCTCTAACTCTGCATTAGAGTTGCTTCATATGGACATCGACTTCTCCCAATTGCGGACTTTCGCAGCGGTCCTGGACGAAGGCACGTTCGACGGAGCCGCCGCAGTCCTGCGGATCACGCCGTCGGCGGTGAGCCAGCGCATCAAGGCACTCGAACAACATGTGGGCCGGGTCCTGCTACGCCGCACCCGCCCTGTGTCGGCCACACCGTCCGGTGAAGTGGTCATGCGCCTTGCGCGACAGGTCGCGCGTCTGGAGAACGACGCCTCCGACGAGCTCGGCCTCACAGCCGACGAACGCACATTCGTGACGATTCCCCTGGTCGTCAACGCGGATTCGATGTCCACGTGGATGCTGCGCGCGCTCGCACGCATGCCTGTCCGCCATCGAGCGCTGTTCGAACTGCATCGCGAGGACGAATATCATTCCACTGCATTGCTCCGCGACGGCACCGCGATGGCCGCCGTCACCTCCGTTCCCGAACCCGTGCAGGGCTGCACCTCCGAGAAACTCGGATCCATGCGCTATCACGCGATGGCCAGCATCGACTTCTCCGAACGATGGTTTCCCGACGGCATGACCGCCGAAGCGATCCAGGAGGCCCCGATGCTCACCTTCGACCGCAAGGACGACATGCAGGATCGCTTCCTGCGCAAGAGAACCCGCCGTCGAGTCGCAGTTCCCCGAAACTACGTTCCCGGCGCACTCGAATTCGTCGATGCTGCACGCCTCGGGCTCGGCTGGGGAATGCTGCCCGACGCGATGCTCACCGACACCACCGATCTCGTGAACCTCGCCCCCGACGACCCCTTCGACGTCCCGCTGTACTGGCAGCGCTGGCGCCTCGACTCCCCGGTGCTCGACGCACTCACCGCTGCGGTGCGTCGCACGGCCCGGGAAGTATTACGTGCGCCGTAGAATTCGACTGCATACGATCCTGCGGAGGCGAACGACATGACGAACCGGCCCGACGAACACGATCTGCGATTGAGCGACGACGAGCGGCTGCACGCCTTGAACGTCATCAGTGAGCACTTCGCGGCAGGGAGCTGGACGCCGATGAGTTCTACGAGCGCTCCGGCGAGATCGCGGCGGCCCGCGCGCTCGACCCACTCCGCAATGCATTCCGCGGGCTTCCGGGCGGCGCACCGTTGGAAGTGGTCGACAACCGGATCCGGAAGGTGTCGACCGAGATCGCCGAAACCACGCCCGCCGGCGCTCCGTCACACAGCGCCGATGCAGAGCTGTCGTCGCTGCTTCGGAGAGGAAATCTGGTCGAATCCCTCGACTGGGTGATCATCGGAATCACCCTCGTGACATTCCTCGTGCTGAACAACGTGTTCGATTGGGACCACGCCTGGCTGGTCTGGCCCAGCCTGATCGTGACACTGGGACTACCGCGGTTGATCTTCAACTACAGCGACTCGGACGAGGAACTCTACGAAGAGTTGAAGGAATCCGAGAACGAAGAGCGCAAGAAAAGATTGAAACAGGCCGCGGACCGGATCAAGCAGCTCGAGAACAACGATCGCGACACCTGAAGGATCAGTCGACGAGAGCCTTGAACTGCGCCTCGTACAGGCGTGAGTACGCGCCGCCCCTCTGGAGCAGCTCCTCGTGGGCCCCCTGCTCGACGATCCGGCCGTCCTCCATCACCACGATCCGATCGGCGTCGCGAATCGTCGACAACCGGTGCGCGATCACGAAACTGGTGCGGTCGTCGCGCAGCCGCGCCGTGGCCTGCTGCACGAGAAGCTCGGTACGGGTGTCGACCGAGCTCGTGGCCTCGTCGAGGATCAGGATCGACGGCTTCGACACGAATGCGCGGGCGATCGTGATGAGCTGCCGCTCACCGGCACTGAGGCTTCCCGACTCCTCGTCGACGATGGTGTCGTAACCGTCGGGCAGGGCACGTACGAACCGGTCGACGTAGCTCATCCGGGCGGCCGACATGATCTGGTTCTCGGTCGCGTAGGGGTTGCCGTAGGCGATGTTCTCGCGGATCGTGCCGCCGAACAGCCAAGTGTCCTGCAGCACGATGCCGATACGGGTGCGCAACTCCTCCCGCAGCATCCCGGTGATGTCGACACCGTCGACGAGGATCCGGCCCGAATCCACCTCGTAGAAACGCAGGATCAAATTCACGAGAGTGGTCTTGCCGGCACCGGTGGGCCCGACGATCGCGATCATCTGCCCGGGCTCTGCACGCAACGTCAGGTTCTCGATGAGCGGGCGTTCCGGGGTGTACGAGAACGACACGTTCTCGAACTCGACGAGGCCGTGCCGACTCCACGGCATCATGGGGGCCGCAGGCTCGGGATCCTGCTCCTCCTCGTCGAGGACCGCGAACACTCGCGTCGCGGATGCCGCGGCGGACTGCAGCAGATTGAGCATCGCACCGATCTGGCGAGCGGCTGCGACAGCTGCCGGGAATACTGGATCATCGCCTGGATCTCACCGAGCGTCGAGGTGCCCGACGCCACGCGCAGACCACCGATCACTGCCACCACGACGTACCCGATGTTGCTGAGGAACGTCACGAGCGGCAGCACCAGGCCCGACACGAACTGCGCACGGTACGCGGCGTGGAACAGCGAATCGTTGGTTTCGGTGAACCGCCGCTCGATCTCGGCGGTCCGGCCATACGCGGTGATGAGTTCGTGCCCGGTGAACGATTCCTCGATCTGCCCGTTGAGCGTGCCCGTCGCATCCCATTGCGCCACGAAATGCTTCCGCGAACGCTTCGCCACGAGGATCGTCACCACGGCCGCCGCAGGGACGAGCAGCAGCGCGATCACAGCAAGCAACGGCGAGATCCAGAACATCATCACCACGAGCCCGAGGAGCGTGAACACCGCAAGCACCAGCTGCTGATGGACTCCTGCATGCCCGTCGACACGTTGTCGATGTCGTTGGTGACACGGCTGAGCAGATCACCGCGCGAATGTGTGTCGAAGTAACGCAACGGCAGGCGGTGGATCTTCCGCTCGACGCTCGCACGCATGTCCCGCACGGTGCGCTGCACGATCTCGTTCAGTCCGTACGCGGCAACCCAGATCAGCGCGGACGACAACAGATACAGCGCGAGGACGATGACCAGGGTCCGCGCCAGGCTCGTGAAGTCGATGCCCGCTCCGGGGATCACGTTCATACCGGCGACCATGTCGGCGAACTGATCGCGACCCTCTGCGCGTAGCTGCACGATCGCGGCGTCCTTCGACAGCCTGCCGGGAGCTGCATACCGACCACACCGTTGAAGATGATGTCGGTGCCCCGGCCGAGTACGAGCGGCGCGATCGACGAACTCACGACACCGAGCAACGCCGCAATCATCACCGAGTACACGACATAACGATGCGGGTGCAGCAGACCGAGGATGCGGACGATCACGCGCAGACGCGACTGCGGAGCGGCTGATTCTCGGCCGCGGCGGGCGTCGTCATACGGCGGCCATTCTCTGCGATTCGACGATTTCGGTGTACGTCTGGGAACGACCGAGCAGCCCGAGGTGGGTTCCGGACGCGACCATGGCACCTCCGTCGAGGACGACGATGCGATCCGCGTCCTGCACGGTCGAGACGCGCTGGGCGACGATGAAGACGCAGGCGTTGCGCGTTTCCGGTTCCAGCGCCGCGCGCAATCGGGCATCGGTCGCGGGGTCGAGCGCCGAGAACGCGTCGTCGAACAGGTAGATGGAGGGTTTACGGACCAGCGCACGGGCGATCGCGAGTCGTTGTCGCTGCCCGCCCGACACGGTGGTGCCGCCCTGCGACACCACCGATTCGAGCCTGTCCGGCATGGCATGGACGAAGTCGGCGGCCTGGGCCACCTCGAGCGCGTGCCACAGTTCGTCGTCGCTCGCGTCGGCGCGCCCGTAGCGGAGATTGTCGGCGATCGTGCCCGAGAACAAGTACGCCTTCTGCGGGACCACGGAGATCCGTGACCGCAGCACCTCCGGGTCGAGGCGCCTGACGTCGACACCCGACACCAGCACCTGTCCGTCGGTGACGTCGATGAGTCGCGGTATCAGACGCATCAGTGTGCTCTTGCCCGACCCGGTGCCGCCGATGATCGCGGTGGTGGTGCCGGGCTCCGCGCGGAAGCTGATGTCGCGCAGAACGGACGCGTCGGCGCCCGGATAGGAGAATCCGGCACCTCGTAGTTCGACGTCGATGTGGGTGGGAAGGTCGCGCACCGGTTCTGTCGGCGCCGCCACGGTCGGTTCGGTGTCGAGGACCTCGAGGATGCGCCCGGCGCACACGCTTGCGCGCGGCATCATCATCGCGATGAACGACGACATGAGACTGCCATCAGGATTTGTGCGACGTAGGTGATCATCGCGGTGATGGAGCGACCTGCATGGCGCCGGAGTCGATCCGGGAACCGCCGACCCACACCACGGCGACAGTGCTGAGGTTCGCGATGAGCAGCACCGCCGGATACAGCACCGAGTTGACACGGCCGACGCGCAGCGCTGTCGCGGTGAGATCGTCGTTGGCCCGGTCGAAGCGGGCCTTCTCGGTGTCGTCGCGAACGAAGGCCCGCACGACCCGGATCCCGCTGACCTGTTCGCGCAGCACCCGATTGACACCGTCGAGCCGTATCTGCATGACCCGGAATCCCGGCAGCATCAGCGCGATGAGGACGACCATCGTCAGGATCAGCGCAGGCACAGCGACCGCGAGCACCAGTGAGGTGCCGACGTCTTCACGCAACGCCATGATGACGCCGCCGATAGCCATCATCGGCGACGTCACCACGATGGTGCAGGTCATCAGGACCAGCATCTGCACCTGCTGCACGTCGTTGGTGTTGCGGGTGATCAGCGACGGTGCTCCGAACGTGCCGAACTCGCGGGCGGAGAACCCACCGACCCGCTGGACGAGCGCCAACCGGACGTCTCGTCCGAACGACATGGCGGCTCGCGCAGCGAAGTACACGGCACCTATGGAGCAGCCGACCTCGACCGCGCTGATCCCCAGCATGAGGAGCCCGGTACGCATGATGTAGTCGATATCGCCGACCGCGACGCCCTGATCGATCAGGTCGGCGTTCAGGCTCGGCAACAGCAGCATGCCCGTGGTGGCCGCGAGCTGCAGCAGGACCACAACTATGAGCGAACCCTTGTAGCGCACGAGGAAGCGCCGTAACAGCCGAACCAACATGGGCAATACGCTACCTGCGTCTCCGGACGAACCTCGCGACCCTCACACCCGGCTGGATTCCGGGGTCGTGTCGGCGGCTTCCAGCTCACGCGTGAGTTTCTCGCCTTCGACGTCGACGTTGGGCAGGATCTTGTCGAGCCACTTCGGCAGCCACCACACCTTGTCGCCGAGCAGCGCCATCACCGACGGGATGATCACCATGCGGACGATGAACGCGTCGAAGAAGACGGCGGCGGCGAGTGCGAAACCGATGGACTTGATCAGCGAATCCGGTTCGGCGATGAACGCCGCGAACACCGAGATCATGATGATCGCCGCTGCGCTCACCACACGTGCGCCGTGCGCGAAGCCGCTGCGCACCGCGTCCAGGGCGGACGCACCGTGCACATATTCCTCGCGCATACGCGTCACCAGGAACACCTGGTAGTCCATGGCCAGGCCGAAGACCACGCCGATGAGGATGACCGGCATGAAGCTCACGATGGGCTGCGGGTTCGAGATGAGCCCACCCCAGCCTTCCTGGAACACCGCCACGGTCGCACCGAAGGTGGCCAGGACACTCAACAGGAAGCCGAGTGTCGCGGTGAGCGGCACCAGGATCGAGCGGAACACGAGCATCAGCAGGATGAAGGCGAGACCCACGACCACCGCGAGGTACGGGACGAGCGCGCTCTGCAGGCTCTCCGACACGTCGCCTTCCAGCGCGGTCTGACCGGTGACGCCGTACGAGAGGCCGTATTCGTCCCTCGAGGCTGCCTCGTCGGCGCGGATCTCCGAGACGAGATCCATCGTTGCGGGATCGGTCGGGCCGCTGCGCGGGGTGATGAGGATCTGTGCGGTGTCGCCGGCTTCGTTCACTGCGACGATCTGCGCGTTGGCGACCTCTTCGTGCTCGTACAGCGAACCGAGGACGGCCGCGAATGCGGCCTCTGCAGGAACGTCCGCGTCGCGGGCGTCGGCGACGACGACCAGCGGGCCGTTGCGTCCCGGTCCGAATCCTTCGTCGATCAGGTCGTAGGCCTGCCGTGCGCTGGTGGCGGGGTCGCCGGTCGCCTCGGTGGGCAGGGCGAGACGCAGGCCGGTGGCGGGGAGTGCCAGGACGCCGAGGAGGACGACGCCTGCGACGAGCGGGATCAGCGGACGCCGGGTGATGACGCCGATGAACTTCTGTGCGGCGCCCGGCTCATTGCCCTCGGGGTCGCGCTTGTTCAGTCCGGGGATGCGGCCCGCGAACGCCTTCTCACCGAAGAGTCCTAGTACCGCAGGCAGCAGTGAGATCGCGATGAGCACAGCCATCAGCACGGTGAACGCCGCGGCGTAACCCATCACGGACAGGAACGGGATGCCGACGACGCTGAGCGCCATGAGCGCGATGATGACGGTGAGACCGGCGAACACGACGGCGGAGCCGCGGTGCCCACGGCTCGACCGGCAGCCTCGGCACGATCGGATGTATTGAGCAGTTCGTGCCGGAAGCGCGACACGATGAACAGCGAGTAGTCGATCGCGACGGCGAGACCGATCATGATCGCGAGCGTCGGAGTCATCGAGCTCAGGTCGAAGAAGCCGGTGGCGATGGTGATGCCCATGCTTCCGATACCGACACCGACGAGCGCGGTGATCAGCGGCAGACCGGCTGCGACGAGTGAGCCGAAGGTGAGGGTGAGCACGATCGCGGCGATGCCGATACCGATGAGCTCGGCGGTGCCGCCGGGCATCGTCATCTCTGCTGCGGCGGTACCACTGACCTGCACGGTCAATCCTGCGTCGCGGCCGATGTCCGCGGCAGCGTCGATCTGGTCGCGCATGGTCTGGTCGACGTCGGTCATCTCGCCGTCGAACGGCACGGTGACGAAACCGACGGTGTGGTCGGCGCTGAGCGGCGACAGCGCCTGTGCGTCGGCGAGGGCAGCTTCTTCGGGGGTGCCCTGCTGCGCGGCCAGCGCCAGCATCTGCTGGGTCAGCCCGGCATCTGCCAGCACGGGATCGACCAGCGCGCCGGCCTGCTGTTCGGGTGAGGCGGTGGCCGGGTCGACCTTCGCGGGCGAGGAGACCGTGTCGATCCCGCGGATCGCTGCGAGCACCTCGTCGACCGCAGCCATGTTCTGGGGATCGTGGGGATCGTCGAGTGTCTGCCCGTCGGGCGCGGCGAAGACAAACCGGGCGCTCAGTGCGTTCATCGGGTCTTCGGCCGTCGGGAACCGCTCGGCCATCAGGTCCTGCGTCTGCTGCGCCGGAGTGCCGGGCAGGGTGAACGAGTCCGTCGTCGGCCCGGACAGCGTTGCAGCACCGACTCCGAAGAGGACGAGCATTGCGATCCAGAAGGACAGGACTGCGCCCTTACGCCGGTAAGCGAACTTGCCTATCCGGTAGAGGTAGGTCGCCACGGCGGACACCCTTTCTTTGGTAGAACGAAATTTCTCGGGTCGGACAGGACTGCAGTGCAGGGGGTTACGAGAATCCTCGCCGGAGCTGAGCGAAAGCTTCGCGAATGAGGTGTTCGGGCGAGGACCCCGAATTCGGCGACCCCGAATCGGGCAGGCACATCTCGATGGCTGCTTTGATCGCGCCCAGGCTGGCGTAGTGCACCAGGTTGGGATAGATGTCGGTGACCGGGTCCGTGGCCGTCCGTTCGGCGATCACCTCGACGAGCAACTGCGATGAGCGCATCGCCACGTCGATGTGCCGGGATTCGTTCGCGGACCCTTCCTCGACGAATGCGACGCAGGTGCCGATGTCGTCGAACGACCATTGCGGATCGGTCAACAGTCCGACCGCGCATTCCTCGAGCGAGACCATGATGGGCTCGCCGGCGGGGCGGTGCCGCAGAAGGTCGATCCATGTTTCGATCAGACCCTCGAAATGCACGAGGACCGCTTCTTCCTTGCTGGTGAAGTAGTTGTGGAAGGTCCGGGTCGAGACTCCTGCCCGGGCAGCGATCGCATCGGCGGTGACCTCGTGGAGGCCGTGTTCGCGCGCGAGTTCGGCGGCCGCCTCCGCGAGGGCAGCGCGGGTGGCGGCCTTCTTGCGGTCACGTAGTCCGGGCGCAGAGGTCACTTCAACAACGGTACAGATCTTGCAGAGCTCTGTAACTTTGCAGAACTCTGCACTTTTATGGGATCGGACACACTGCGTCGATACGGGTAACGCACCTCACACGCCGCGACGCTCCCACGCACCCGGATCCGCGGTCAGGTCACGCACGAACTCCGACAGGTCGTCGGCAACGATGTCCGCGAGCGTCACGTCCTCGAGGACGGCGCGCAGATTCACCCGCACCGCAATCCACACGTCACGCAGGCGCTCGGCCGCGCCGGTGTACTCCACACTTTCCGGCCGCTCCCCCCGTACCGATGCAAGCGGCCCCTCCACGGTGCGGATGATGTCTGCGATGGAGATCTCGTCGGCCGGTCGCGCCAGCCAGTAACCGCCATCGGGACCACGCCGACTCCGGACGAGACCACCACGGCGAAGATCGGCGAGCACGGCCTCGAGGAATTTGTGCGGAATCGACTGCGCAGTCGCCAGCCTTTCCGCCTTGGCCGGGCCTGCTCCGCACGCGGCGAGTTCGAGGAGCGTCCTTACTGCGTAATCGACCCTTGCACTGATATGCACTTCGGTGCCTCCTCCGACGTTTCCGGCCGACCAATTCCTACCAAACAAGGGAGAAATCGGCACCGTCGATCACCGATAGTGACGGGCGCCATATGTCACGTACACTGGCCCGTCGTTCACGTACTACTTCGGAGGTCCCGCGATGTGGGAGACCCTGCGCGACTCGTGGTGGTCGCTGCTCGAACCGTTGCAGGACCCGTCACCCTCGCGATTCCGGCGTTTGCGCTGTTCCTGATTCTCGAGTGGGTCGCCGCCCGGGCGCTCGAGCGCGCCGAGCCGGGGACCGACGGTCGCGTCCGCCCGCCGCGCGGTGGATACGAGATGCGCGATGCGCGAGCGAGCCTGTCCATGGGGCTGATCTCCATCGTGACGAGCGCCGGCTGGAAGATACTCGCGCTCGTCGGATATTCCGCACTGTGGGTCTACGTCGCGCCATGCATCTGCCCGCCGATGCCTGGTACACGTGGGTGATCCTGCTGCTGGGGATCGACTTCCTCTGGTACTGGTATCACCGGATGGCGCATCGGGTCCGTCTCGTCTGGGCGACGCATCAGGCGCACCATTCGAGCGAGTACTTCAACTACGCGACCGCGTTGCGCCAGAAATGGAACAACAGCGGCGAGATCGTCATGTGGCTTCCGCTGCCCTCATCGGCATCCCGCCGTGGATGGTGTTCGTGGGGTTCTCTTTCAGTCTCGTCTATCAGTTCTTCGTCCACACCGAGCGAGTAGGGAAGTTTCCCGCACCGATCGAGTTCGTCTTCAACACGCCATCGCACCATCGAGTTCACCACGGGTCCGATCCCGAGTATCTCGACCGCAACTACGCGGGCATCCTCATTGTCTGGGACCGGATGTTCGGCACGTTCAAGGCCGAAGAGCAGCGGCCCGTCTACGGACTGACCACGCCCGTCGGCACCTTCGACATCTGGGATCTGCAGACCCACGAGTACAAGGCGATCGCCCGCGACTGGCGGTCGGCAACGTCCTGGCGTCACAAACTCGGCTACTCTTTCGGCCCGCCCGGATGGGCTCCGACACAGCCGGAGACGGTCACTTCACCGGCTCGAGGGTGATCAGGAAGTCCACACTCCCGGTCTCGTCAACAGCGACGAATCCGAGGTTCGGCGGCTGAATCCCCCAGTCCGCCCAGGTCGCGGGGATACTTCCCGACGCACGATGTTCTCACCGCTACGCAGAACTTCGACGTCCACCGTCACGGGCCGCTCCTCGCCGCGCAAGGTGAGGGTGCCGGCCCCGGACACGGTCGCGACGGTGCCGTCGGTGGGGACCGACGACAGGTCTACGGGGTCGGTCAACCTGAAGGTCGCGGTCGGGTGGTTCGCTGTGTCCATGACCATGCCGCGGAACTGGCCGTCGCGCTGAGAGCTGTCGGTGGCGATCCCCTCGACCTGGACGGTGATTTCGGCTGCGGTCAGCGATTCGTCGGCAATCGTCGCTGTACCGGACACCTGATCGGTACTGCCCACCACGGTGACGTCGGCGCCGCGCAGGATCTCGTGCACGGTGTATCCCGCTGCGGTCCGGTTGGGGTCGGCGCCCGGGGTGACGGCCAACTCTCCGTCGAGCACACCGGTTGCGGCCTCGACACCGGACGTCGACACCGATGCGGCCGGTGCGTCGTCCTCGGCTATGAACGTGCCGTACACCCATGGCGCAACGAAGAAGCCCAGCAACGCAACAACCACCAGAACAACGATCGACCACACGACTTTTCGCATACGGCGAGATTAGTTGACGTTTCAAGTCTGATGGGGTTGTGCACGTGAATTTTTCCTGAGAATCGAGTACGCGGATCTGCCGCTACGGACCGAGACGACGACTCCGCTCGACCAGCCGTTCGAGCCGCACCTCAGGATGCTGTCGAGGGCACGTCGAGCACTTCACACCATGCGGTCCGTTGTACAGCAGGCAACACGAGACCCGGTGCACGAAGGTCCGCGGCAAGCTCGGTGGAACGGGTGCCACCTCTACGAATCGCGGCTCCGGCAATCGAGGACCCGGCAGTTGATCCGAGATCGCCTGCACAGTCGCCCGCGCAGTATCCATGGCCTCGCCCACCCGCCCTGTGGCCTGTCCTGCCCAGAGGAAACGGGCGGCGACCGAGTCGACCGAAACGGCCCACAGCCTGCGCTCCCCTTTACCGCAGACGGAAGCAAAATACTCGATCCCGGCACCCAGTGCTTCGAGCAATGCCGCCTCGACCGACCCGGTGAGGGCTCGGGTCGACCTTGCACCGACCAAGCGTCCATACATCTTTCGGTTCGGTGTGGCCGTGCCGTCCATCGTCGAGACACGTCCCGGTTCGACGAAATCCGTGTCGCGTCCGGTCAGTGCCCGACGGTGCAGATAGACGTCCGCCAGCGCAGGACTGAGCGCTGTTCCGGTGACGAACTTGCTTGCAATGGTCGGTAGGACGAGTGAATTGCTGATCGCCCGCCACAGCACTGTCCCCAGGATCAACGGTGTGTCGACCTGCCATCGCGCGGCGCGCAACCTCAGTTCGTCCCCGATCCATTCCGGATCGAGAATCGCCGATGCCGGAACTTCTTGCGAGCCTCCGTCCAGCACCAGGGCAGCACGTTCACCGACCGGAAGTGCGCCCAGCACGTCCGACAGCACGGATTCTGCCGATACTCCCGAATTCACCATTGCCATACCGCCCTTCGTCGACTAATTCGACGCGCTCGGATCCATACGCGGCTCGATGTCGCTCTGTGGAAGCAGCGCTGCGCCCTCCAATGCCTTTCGTAGGTGTTCAGCGGTATCGACCATCAATGCACCACTGCGGCCCATGTCACTGGGAGATTGAGAATTCGCCCCTGGGTTACGGCGTCCAACGACCTGGTCGCGGGGTTCTCCTTCAGCAGTTGCACTTTCGTGTCGAATGCCCCGGCACCGTCACCCGTGTCGGTCAGGACGATGAAGTCCGGGTTTGCTGCGGTCACCGACTCCCAGGACATCTTGGCGGTCTTCTGCTCGACGTCGTCGAACGAGTTCCGTCCCCCGGCAGCGTCGATGATGGCCCCGAACATGTGTGGCCTGCCGGCGCTGGAGACTCCCTCGTCCGACAGCACGGACACGTACATGACGCTCGGCTTGTCCTCGGCCTGTGGAGCCGACTCCAACTGTTCGCGACGTTGCTCGAGCTCGTCGATCTTCGACAGCGCACGATCGTCGTGACCGATGATCGCTCCGATGTTCGACAAGTCGGCATAGGCCTCGTCCCATGGCGTCGCCGCCTCGTTCGAGGCGGTCAAGCAGGTCGGGGTGACGGTGTATGCGGGGATTCCGAAGTCGGCAGCCAGCCGTTCGGGTGTGATGTTCTTTTCGACACTGAATCCCCACCCGTGACCGGCCATGACCACGTCCGGCTGTTGAGCTTGGATCATCTCGAGATTGAAAGAGGCCTCGGATTTCACCGGTAGCGCGTCGATGCGCTCCGCACCGAACATGTCGCTGAGCTGATCGAGTCGGGTGTTGCGGATTCCGCTCACCGCGGCGATCTGGTCGTCGGCATCGAGTGCAAGCAGGTTCAGGACGAGCTGGCTGTCGTTGGCGAAGATCTTCGTCGCCGGCGATGGGAAGCTGAGCTGCTCTCCGCAGTTCTCGATCGTGACGGTGCTCTCCGCCGACGCTGTTTCCTGATTGCCGGCACTGCTGCACCCGGTCAGTGCCGCGGTTGCAACGAGGAGACCGGTGGCCAGCGAAACCGGGACGTTCGGACGAGACGGTGTGGGGTCAGGCATGATTCTCCGAATGGGCTCGTGTTCCTGCAGAATCCGAGCCGAGCACGAGGTGCGCGCGTCCGGTCGCAGGATCGGTGAGTTGTGTTGCGGGTACGGAAAAGACGCGCTTCACCGTATCCGGGGACAGGGCGTCGGCCGCGTCGGCGAAGGTGTCGAGGGCGCCGTCGTGGAGTACTGCGACCCGGTCGAAATACGACGCGGCCGAAGTGAGATCGTGCATCGCCGCGATCACTGTGCATCCGAGACCGCGCAGCGTATCGAGGAGGTGGAACTGGTGGCGGATGTCGAGATGATTGGTCGGCTCGTCCAGGATCAGCAGTCCCGATTCCTGCGCGAGGCCGCGAGCAAGCATGGCGCGACGACGTTCACCGCCCGACAGTTGATCGCAGCGTCGGTCGACTGCGTGTGCCAGTTCCACGGTGTCCAAGGCCCGGAGCGTGACCGCGCGATCGGATTCCTCGCCCAGCGACCAGGGCGGACGGTGTGGAATTCGGCCCATGGCAACCATTTCCCCGAGCAGAAGGTCCTGCGGCGGAGTCTCCTCCTGACCGACATAGGCGATCGCCCTCGCTCGCACACGGAGCGGCAGCGAGTACAGATCCTTGCCGTCGATTTCGACCGTTCCCTCTGCGGGTGCACGGAGTCCGGCGAGGGTACGAAGCAGCGTCGACTTCCCGCTTCCGTTGACCCCCACCAGCGCGACCATGGATCCGCGGGTCAAGTCGAGGTCGATATCGGAAAGGATGTCCGACCCTGCGATCCGACAGCGCACATTACGCGCCCGAAGATGCATCAGGCACCATCCGAGAAGCTGTAGTGACGCCGCCCGAGCAGGAACAGGAACACCGGGGCCCGACGAGACCTGTCATCACGCCCAGGGGAAGTTCCTCCGGACTCAACAGCACTCGGGCCGCAACGTCGATCCACAAGAGGAACAGTGCGCCGCCGAGCGCCGCCACCGGAAGGACGACGCGGTGACGTGCACCCACCAAGATCCTGGCGAGGTGGGGCATGATCAGGCCGACGAACCCGATTCCTCCGGACACTGCGACGAGCACTCCGACCAGCACCGACGACAACGCGAAGAGCCCGAGCCGGAGGCACGCACGGGAACACCGAGAGCGCGGGCGACATCCGGTCCGCTCGACAGCGCATCCAGCCAGGAATGGAGGGCGAAAAGAATGCCGGCAGACACGGCCACGACGATCAGTGCAGGCAGAATCTGCTCCCACATCGATCCCGCGACGCTTCCGAGCATCCAGTAGAGGACCGACCGAACCGAATCCCGGTCGTCACTGAAGAACACCAGGAAACTGGACACCGAGGAGAACGCCGAGGCCATGACGACACCGGTGAGGATCAGACGTAGCGGAGTCAGACCCCCTTGCGCCATCGAGACGCCGAAGACGGCAGCACCCGCGACCATCGCACCGATCAGTGCGCCCAGCGACAGCGCCCAGATACCCAGCGAAGCAAGCACTCCGAACATGATGACCAGGGTCGCCCCGACACCGGCTCCGGCCGAGATTCCCAGAAGGTACGGATCCGCGAGCGGGTTTCTCACCAAGGTCTGCATCGTGGCGCCGGCCATGGCCAGGCCCGCACCCACGATGAGCGCCATCAAGATGCGGGGAGCTCGCAGGTTCCAAATGATCGTGTCGTACACCGGGTCCGGTCCGACACTCCCGGTGAAACGGGCACGCACCACATCCCATGTGGCCGACAGCGGTATCGGTTCCGACCCGAGAGTCAGCGAAAGGAAAGCGCTGATGACAACCGCTATGACAAGTGCGGCCAGGAGCGGGCTCGCCGGAATTCGTTTTTGTGCAAGCGGCTTCGTGGTTCGCCGGCGCGGTTTTGCGACATCGAGCATGTCAGCGACCCGGCGACTCCAGCTCCCCACCCGGTCGGGGTACAAGGGTCTTCGCCCGAAGGTGTCTGTGCACACGAAGGGGAATGGTTGGGCCGCTGGCCTGGGCACGCATCGCTCGGTCTCTCGTATCGGGGGCCCAATCGCGAGGCCCGCGTCTGCAATTCGGCGAGCCAGCAGGTTTTCGGACTCAGGATCAACGACAGTGCGCCTTCCCAGACCGTTTCCGGTCCAGTGGCACGTGCCCTGTCAGTCACCTTCACCGCTGCGCGACAGTTCCGGAGTCTCACCGGATTCCCTTGCATACGGATGCGTCTGGCTCGTGGTGAACCTAGCACAGTCGCGAGGTGTCGATTCGCCCGGATCATCCGCTTCACCGGACTGCGCAGCCACCGCCGTACCCACCCAGCGACGCAAGTACCGGCGCATCTCGTCGTCGGTGCGCAGTGGATTACCCGGCGAGACGAAGAACGACTGCATCGTCCGCAGGAGAAATTCGACCAGTTCGTTGAGTGCGGCGTCGCCGTATCCGTATCGCTCCCACTCGACGTCGAACCGCCTGATCATCGTCATGCCGAAAGCCTGCGCCTCGTCGGACGTCATATTCTCGGGGTGGACGTTCGCATACGAGTTCGACAGCAGGAGACCGAGGTGCGGCGTGCGGCGTACCTCCGCGAGGGTGAAGACGACGGCTTCGACGGTCGCGTCGACGGGGTCGACGACTCCTGCGACGTGGTCGGCAAGGCGGTCGAGGAATCCGGCGACCGACGCGATTGCCGCCGCCGTCATCAGCGCATCCGAGCTGGGGAAATACCGGTAGACCGTCTGCCGGATCACGCCCAATGATTCTGCAACCTCAGCGATGCTGATCGCCGCGCCGGTCCGCGCGATGAGATCGACCGCGGTGTCGACGATGCGCCGAGTTGCTTCTTCGTCGCTGTCGGGCGGACTCCCGCCCCACCCTCGCCTACGTGCCACACCGCCTCCTGAAATGAGGGGCCGACATTATCACGCAACCCAATCTCGGAGTGGGTATGCCGGGACATCTCCACGAAAGTCATCATACATATCTCTTCAAGTACGTATGATAAAGCCCGATTGCAGGCCCCACCTGCCCTGACTACATCGGACAAACCCGAGAACGAGGTGTGACATGACAAACCTGCACGTCCGCAAGATGCGTTTCGCATTCGAGGACTACGACGTGCCGTTCCTGTGGAATCCCGCGAACCCCGGGTTCTCGAGCATGGCCAACGCCGTCTCGTTCCTCGCCGTCGGATTCGAGAAGATGATCGTCCAGATGATCACCGAGGCGAAGCCGCAGTTCGCCGACGACACGGTCGCCGAGGAAGCCGACGCGTTCATGCGCCAGGAAGGACAGCATTCCACCGCGCATCGCCAGCACGTCCGCGCCTGATCAAGAGGTACCCGGGCCTCCAGGAAACCCTCGACGAGGTGATCGGCGCCTACGACAAGCTCACCGCCGAGACGTCGCTGAAGTACCGACTGGCCTACACCGCAGACCTCGAAGCGACCTTCACCCCCGTCTTCAAGCTCATGCTCGACAACGACGCGTCGCTGTTCCGCCCCGGCGACGACCGCGTTGCCTCCCTGTTCATCTGGCACTTCGTCGAAGAGGTCGAGCACCGCAGCTCCGCACTGATCATCTTCGACTCCGTCGTAGGTAGCGACGTCTACCGCATGCGCGTGGCGGCCTCGGTGTTCAAGCACGTACTCGACGTCATTCGGATCGCGTGCGCGGGCTTCAACAAGCACGTCCCCATCGAAGACCGCAAGATCGACGCTCTGTCGATGTTCGCGTCGTATCGCCGTAAGCAGAAGCTGCTCGAGCTCATTCCGGGCCTGCAGGCCGCGAATTCCGGGCCGATGCCGCGAGCCTTCGACGACCTCGGACTCAAGGAGCAGCTCGTCGCACTGCGGGGCATCATCCGTAGCCAGATGCCGAAGCACAACCCCGAACACGAGGACCTGCCCGAGCTGGCCGGCGTGTGGTTCGAGCGCTTCGACGCCGGCTACGACGTCACCAAGTGGTACACCGCGGAAACCGCTGCACCGGGGGTCAATTGATGTCGGATCTGTGTTCGCCCACCTTCGACGACCTCGCGACGAGGCTCGGTTTCTCCTGCGACGAGGCCGGTGGGCTCCTCGAGTTCCGCAATCCTCTGGCCTTGGAGAATTGGACGCTCCCCGTCCTCGAACTGACCATCGTCGTCGGCGCTGTTCTTGCCCTCGCGTACGCCGTTCTCCGACTGCGCCGACACGGTGATCCCACCAATCTGGTGCTGTGGTTCGGCGCGTGCGCGTATCTGTTCATCATCGAGCCACCCCTGTACTTCCCGGCCGCATTCGGAATCGAACAGCACGTCGACACGATGTTCGCGCACAATGTGTTCACGGTCGAATTCATGTGGGGCAGACTGCCCCTCTACATCGTGGCGATCTATCCACTGCTCGCTACGCTGTCGTTCGAGATCGTGCGGATGCTCGGCGTGTTCCGCAGGTACGGCGTGTTCCTCGGCGCAGTGTGCGTGGGATTCGTCCATCACGCCTTCTACGAGATCTTCGACCACCTCGGACCGCAATTGCGCTGGTGGGAATGGTCTCTCGAGAATCCGATCAGCCAACCGTTCTTCGACGCCGTCCCGTTGCCGAGCGTCGTGGTGTTCGCTGCACTGTGGCCGATGTCCCTGGCCTTGTGCACACAGTTCTTCGTCGGTCGCCACTTCGACCGGGGCGAGAAGTTCACCGGGCTCCAATTGGTTTGGCGCACAGTCGTCATCGGCATCCTTGCCTCGGTGGGTACGTTCGTCCTTCCCCTGCCCGCCACGATTCTGGGAATGGGGAGCACGACAGTGCGCGGAATCGTGTACGCACTCGAACTCGCAGTCCTGTGTGTCGTCGCGGCATGGGTGCTCGCTCGCCAGTGGTCGCGGTTGCGTCGCGGCGACTCCGACGCCCCCGCCTACACGAACGTGTTCGTCCAGCGGTTCTCGCTGGTGTACCTCGGTGTGCTGGCCGTCCTCTGGATCACCGCGTTGCCCGACTACTTCTCGGCGGTCGATGGGGTCACCGACAACGACGACCCCATCGGAAGCCTCTGGTACGTCGTAGCGTGCTTCGTCGTGGCAATCCTGAGTGTGGTTGCGACGTTCACCGTTCCACGTGCCCGGGCCACATCCGAGACCGCGCCGCCCACGGTTCGGCACACGACGTCGCCGCAGTAAGCAGCGACTCGTCAGGCACCGGACTTCTCCAGGACGGCCTCGACCGCGTCGGTCGAGGCCGGTCTCCGGGTGAGCATCCGCGCCGCCAGCAGCGCGGACACGACCATGAGCACCATCCCGATGCCCGACGTGATGGTCACGCCGCTGTCGAATGCGGCGCCTGCGGTCGTGAGCAAGACGTTCGCCTGCTCTGCGGGCAGGCTCGTCGCGACAGCGTGGGCGCCGCCCAAGGTTTCTCGAGCAGCAGCTGCGGCTTCCGGGTCGAGCCCGGTCGGAAGTTGCAGATTCGCACCGTACGACGCGGTGAGAATCGAGCCGAGCACCGCGGTACCGAGCACCGCACCCATCTCGTACGCAGTCTCCGACACCGCTGACGCCGCGCCCGCCTTCTCCGTCGGCACACTCGAGACGATCAGATCGTTCGACAATGTCTCGGCTGCCCCGATCCCCGCTCCGAGCACCGCGAACGCCACGATGATCGGCGTCACCGCAGTCGGCGATGCGAGCAGCAACACGAGCGCGTAGCCGAGAGCAGAGAGCAACAGCGCCGACACGATGATCGTCGACGGCCGTATCCACCGCACCAAAGTGACCACGGTCAGCCCCGACACCACCATCACGCCCAGCCCGGGGACCAGACTCAGCCCCGCCTGCATGGGGCTCTGCCCGATCACCAGTTGAAGGTGCTGAGAGACGAAGAAGAGAAAACCGACGAGTGAGAACACCGAGAGAAGGTTCACCGCGACCGCTCCGCTGAACGTGGGCACACGGAACAGGCGCACGTCGAGCATCGGATCCGGGCGGCGCAGTTGGCGGCGCACGAAAGACACGAGCGCCACGATCCCGACGCCGGCGGGAATCACCGTAGCGGCCACAGAGCCACCGTTGGCAAGGTTCTTGATCGCGAACACCAGCGGTGCCAACGCGAGCATCGACAGCGCAATGCTCACCACGTCGATGCGGCCGGGAGCAGGATCCTTGGATTCCGGAACGAAGATCGGGCCGAGGAAGAGCAGCGGGATCAACACCGGCACTGCGAGCAGGAACACCGAACCCCACCACGCGTGTTCGAGCAGGAAGCCACCGACGATGGGCCCGAGCGCAGCACCCGCCGCGAAGCACGACGCCCACAGCGCGATCGCGAGCCGGCGTTGCGCCGCGTCGAGGAAGATGTTCCGCAGCAGCGACAGTGTCGACGGCATCAGCATGGCCCCGAAGAAGCCCAGTGCCGCACGCGAGGCGATCAACGCTTCCGCCGACGGCGCGTACGCAGCGATCACCGACACGGCCGCGAATCCGGTCGCGCCGATCAGCAATAGTCGTCGTCGTCCGACCCGGTCGCCGAAGCTGCCCATCGAGACGAGCAGGCCCGCGAGGATCAACGGGTAGATGTCGATGATCCACAGCTGCTGCGCGCCACTCGGCTGCAGCGACGCGGAGATCTCGGGGAGCGCGAAGGCGAGCACGGTGTTGTCGATCGACACCAGCAGCACCGGCAGCATGAGGACCGCGAGGGCCACCCATTCGCGTGGGCCGGCCTTCGGAACGGCGGAGTTCGCATCCGAATTCGAGACAGGTGTGATCGACACGTTTATCGGGCTTTCGGGAAGGTTGGGATCGAACCCTCGTTACTGTACCAGCTGGACGGTAAAGTAACGAGGGCCGTATCATCGGCCCGTGCCACCCCCTCCCGCCGCCCGCGCCAAACTGCTCGACGCCTTCGTGACCATCCTGCTCGAGCAAGGAGAACGCGCCGCAACCCTCGACGCCGTCGCCGCCGCCGCCGGCGTATCGAAGGGCGGCCTGCTCTATCACTTCCCCTCGAGGACGCTCTCGTCGAAAGCCTGGCCGAGCACGTCGAAGAACTCGCCGCGGCGGATGCCGACCTCATGCGGGATGCCCCCGAGGGACCGGCCGCGTACTACATCCGCACCTCCGTCTACGCGGGCACCCCGATCGACCGCGCCATCATCGCCACGACCCGCCTGAGCCAGAACGCGATCCCACGCGCACGCCTGGCACTCCAGAGAATTCATCGAGGCTGGATGGACGTTCTCGTCGATGAGATCAGCGACCCTGCCGTCGCACGCGCCGTCATGCTGATGGGCGACGGCCTCTACTACAACGCCGCGATGTCGGGCGAGACGAGCGATACACCGAGCGACGACGTCGACGAACTGCTCGAAGTCGTGCGGCGCCTGATCGACGAGCACTGATACGCGCCCACACGAGTAGCCACACATTGTTGTCGGCGGGGCGGGCGCCTTCTCCACTCGTGGTCGCCGTCGTACCCTACGAAGATGAGCGGGTCCGTGATGGCCATGGCCCACGACGAACGGGCCGACCTCGCCGATTTCCTGGAGACTCTGTCGCCGCAGCAGTGGCAGGAGCCGAGCCTCTGCCTGGGATGGACGGTGCGCGACGTAGTCGCCCACATGATCAGCTACGAGGAGCACAGCACTCCGGACCTGCTGAAACGGGTGGTCCGGACTCGGTTCCGGCCGTGGCACCTCAACGAAGTTGCGCTCGCCGACTACGCCCACCTCGAACCTGCCGCACTGCTCGAGTTCCTGCGTGCCCACCTCGATCCGTGTGGCGCCACCGCACGATTCGGCGGGCGCGTCGGACTCGTCGACGCTCTGATCCACCACCAGGACATCCGTCGTCCCCTCGGTTTCCTACGCACGGCCCCACCTGAGCGCCTTCGCTACGCGCTGCCCTTCGCCGTGACGGCTCCCCCACTGCGTGGGTTCTGGAAGGCGCGAGGTGTGCGGCTCATCGCGACCGACCTCGACTGGACCTACGGTCGAGGCCCCGAGGCACGAGGCCTGGGAGAAGCCGTGCTGATGACCATGGCCGGACGGCGAGGGGTCGCGCAGGAACTGTCGGGTCCGGGTGCCGCGATCCTCAGCGAGAGACTGGGGTGAAGGCCGACGGGCGCAGCAATGCATCCTGAACGGACAGCCGCGTTGTCAGCAGCGAGCAGCTACCGTTTTCATTCGCGTATACCCCCGGCAGGCATCACAGACGAATGACGCCCCCGAACCGAAGTTCGAGGGCGTCGCTCTTGGCGGTGGCGGTGGGATTTGAACCCACGGACGGGGGTTACCCGTCACACGCTTTCGAGGCGTGCTCCTTAGGCCGCTCGGACACGCCACCGCTAGAAGACTTTACCGGATCGGGTCTCTGTGTCGAAATCGCCTGGTCACGACCCGGATGAAGGCGTTCGCTGGTCACGGAAGAACTCTTCGAGCAACGCCGCACACTCTGCTTCCAGCACCCCGCCGCGAACCTGGGGGCGATGAGTGAGCCGACGGTCGCGCACGACGTCCCACAGAGACCCCACAGCACCGGTCTTGGGCTCCCACGCACCGAACACCACCTGCGAGACCCGGGCGAGCACGAGCGCCCCCGCACACATCGTGCACGGCTCCAGCGTGACCGCGAGGGTCGTGCCCTCGAGTCGCCACCCGTCCCCCGTACACCTGCGCGGCAGCGCGCAGGGCCAGGACCTCGGCGTGAGCAGTCG
>BBEG01000055.1 GCA_001312645.1 Rhodococcus sp. JCM 9791 | reverse complement strand
CGCTCGCGCAGCAACGCTTCGAGAACTGGGCGAAGACCATCCGGTTCGATGCCGTGTGGACCGCCGCTGCGCGCGAGCCCGGCGACGTCGTACGCCTCGCGAACTGGGCGCGCAGCCACGGTTACCGCATCCGCCGCGGGGCTCGATGCACAGCTGGAGCCCGCTCACCCTCGTGCCCGGTGAGAGCGCCGACAAGATCGTGCTCATCGACACCATCACGCATCTGAACTCCGTGAGTGTCGACGGAGGGGGTTCCCCGGCCACCGTCACGGCGGGCGGCGGAGCGAGTCTCGAATCGATCCTCTCGGCGCTACAGGCCGAAGGACTCGGCTGGGCCAATTCGCCGGCGATCGGCGACATCACCATCGCAGGTGCCCTGTCGATCGGAGCTCACGGCGCGACCTATCCGGCCGCGGGGGAGCAGGCCGTCCCGGGACAGTCTTTCGGTTCCCTGTCGAACCTCATCGTCGCGCTCACCGCGGTGGTCTGGAACGACGCCGAAGGGGAGTACGAACTGCGCGAGTTCCACCGCTCCGACGCCGACATCACGCCCCTGCTCACCCACCTCGGTCGCACCTTCGTCACCTCCGTGACGCTGATGGCCGGCGCGAACTATCGACTCCGGTGCCAGAGCTTCACCGACGTGCCGTGGCAGGAACTGTTCGCGCCGCCCGGAACGCCGGGCCGGACGTTCGAGAGGTACGCGGAAGAATCCGGACGCGTCGAGGCGATCTGGTTTCCGTTCACCGAAACTCCGTGGCTCAAGATCTGGTCCGTCAGCCCCGACAAGCCGGCCGCCTCACGCGAAGTGCACGGCCCCTACAACTACTTCTTCACCGACAGCATCCCCGAACTGGTCACCACTCCGCTCGGTCAGGTGGTGAGCGGCAATCAGGCCATCACCCCCGCGTTCGGTGCATCGCAGTTCGGTGCCGTCGCCGCGGGCCTGAAGGCGACCGGAACCGAAGACCTCTGGGGCTGGTCGAAGGACCTGCTGTTCTATCTGCGGGCGACCACCCTCCGCGTCATCGCGGGCGGCGGCGTCGTGGTGACGAAGCGCGAGAACATCGCGCGGGTCATCAACGAATTCACGACGTGGCTGCACGGCCGGATGGGCGAGTACGCGTCGCAGGGGCTGTATCCAGTCAACGGGCCGTTCGAGGTGCGGATGTGCACCGTCGACGACCAGGGCGAGGTGCTCGTCGACTCGGCCGGTGCACCGAACCTGTCTCCGGTGCGACCGCGACCCGATCGCCCCGATTGGGACACCGCAATCTGGATGAACGTGGTGTCGCTCCCCGGCACCGAAGGCTTGCCGGCCTTCTTCCAGGAGATGGAGGAGTGGATGGTCGCCAACTACTCCGGTGACTACGCGACGTTCCGCTCCGAGTGGTCCAAAGGCTGGGCGTTCGACCCCGAGGGCGGCTATCGCAATCAGCAGTTCCTCGGCGACACGGTTCCGGCCATGTATCGCACCGGATTGGGCGGCGGTGAGGGCTGGGACGCGGCGCGCGCGGCATTCGATCGATACGATCCGCATCGTGTGTTCAGCAACGGTTTCCTCGACAGACTGATCTGACGTCGGGACCGGATCTGCCCGAGCTACGGACTCCACCGTGCCGAGCGTCGATGCCACGTGCTCGGCACGGTGAATTCGGTTGCAGTTCATCAGGATGACGCCGGACCTCCATCAACGCGGGTAGTGCGATCCCTACCGTCTCGTGGGTTACGTATTCGACCCATATGGAGGTATCGGAAAATGAGTTCCGCAGTCGATCGTTCCGCGCTGAATCGCCGAGGTTTCCTCGGGCGCACTGCACTCGCCGGTGTCGGCATCGCTTTCGCCGGAAGTCTCGACGCGCTGGTTCGGCCGGGCACTGCGACAGCAGCCCCCGGGGCGATCGGGTACGGCCCGCTCATTCCGGATCCCCACGGGCTGCTCGCGCTGCCGATCGGTTTCTCGTACACCGTGCTCGCGAAGTCGGGGGAAACGCTGCTCGACGATGGCAACCCGGTTCCGAGCAGCCCCGACGCGCTGGGTGTGTTCGCGCGAGGTAGCGGCGCGACGGTCGTGTCGAACCACGAGGTCGGCGACGACGCGAGCGACGAACCGTTCGCCGTCCCCGTCGTCGACGGCCTGACCTACGATCCCGGTGCCCGCGGTGGTACCACCACGATCGTCGTTTCACCGAACGGTCAGCGTGAAGGCCAGTACGTGAGTCTCGCAGGCACCGTCGACAACTGCGCGGGCGGTATCACCCCGTGGGGCACGTGGCTGACCTGCGAGGAGACCGACGACCGCGCCGGCGACAACGGCCTCACCCTCGATCACGCTACGTCTTCGAGGTCGATCCCGCGAGCGGGAGGCGAACATCGGCACCAGCCCGGTTCCGCTGAAGTTCCTCGGACGATTCGAACACGAGGCCGTCGCCGTCGATCCCGGCACGAGCGCGATCTACCTCACCGAGGACGCCGACGAGCCCAACGGCCTGTTCTACCGGTGGGCGCCCCCGCAGGGCTTCGTCGGCAGGAACGGGGCCCTGCGCGAGCTGGCGCAGTCCGATGGGGGCGACACAGCCGGTGGGCTCCAGGCGATGCGCTGCTTCCAGGACGGAGCCTTCGTCGCCGATCTGTCGCAGGCCACCGAGCCGGGAACGCGTTACGCCGTGCAGTGGGTCGACGTCCCCGACCGGAACGCGAACGACGAACCCATCCGCGAGCAGTTCGGGGACGGAGAGGTGACTCGGAGCCGCAAGCTCGAAGGCGCGTGGTGGGGCGACGGCGGCGCGTACTTCGTCGCGAGCTACGCGCGCCACGACGACGGCAGCGTCGCCGAACACGACGGACAGGTGTGGTTCTACGATCCCGCATCCGAGACCGCAGAGCTGAAGGTGTTGTTCGGTGTCAATCCGGATCCGTCGGTCGACACCGGCAACTACGACGGCCCCGACAACATCACCGTGTCCCCGCACGGCGGACTCGTGCTCGCCGAGGACGGTGACGGAGTCAGCCACCTGATCGGCGTCACCCCCAGCGGTGCACCGTTCTCGCTGGCGCGAAACGAGCTGAACGACAGCGAGTTCTGTGGTCCCGCATTCAGCGCCGACGGGCGGACGCTGTTCGTCAACATCCAGACTCCGGGGATGACCATGGCGATCACCGGCCCTGGATCCGCCCGATCGGGTAGCACCTTCGCCGCAACGAGGTCGACGAGAAGTTGAGCCGCGCACTCGAGTGAGTGCGCGGCTCCATCGTCGTTCGAACCGACGTCAGAGATCGAACTCTGCGGGGTCGATTCCGACCGCATGCGCAGCGCCGCGCACAGCGGCCTTCTCGTGGTCGTCGAAGTGCCCGTCGGCGCCCCCGATGATGATGCCGATCTGGATGACCGCGCGGGCCTGATCCTGCTTCGACTTCAACTTGGCGATCGTGGCGGTGGCTTCGACCTTGCCGAAGTCGAAATCGGACTCGAGCTTGCTGCAGTACCAGTCGAACTTCTCGCGGAGCTCGTCCTTCGGGAACACCGAGAGGATGTCGTTGCTCATGATCAGCGCCGCAGTCTTCTGTCGTTCGGAAGGGTCGATGCTGCCGTCGGCGGCCGCAATCAGTGCGCACATCGCCATGCTGGCGTTCGCAAACTCCTTGTTTTTGAACTGATCCGTCTTTGTCTTGAGCTGCGCGCTCAGTTCGGTGGTCTTCGCCTTGAGCTGATCCCAGAACGCCATGGTGGCCCTTCGTGTCGGTGTCCGTGCACCATCCACTCTGCCATCGGATGTGAAAAGTGTGCTTTGTGAGGTCTGCTGCATGCTCACCGTTCGCCGAGCCGCGGCGGCGCCGTCCGGTAGGTCGCGGGCGTGGCGCTGAGGCGGATCGGGTTGGCCATCAGTCGCAGGGGTCGCTCGTGTCGTTCGTCGTCGATCTCCACAACAGGTGCAAGACCGAGCCGTTCGGCCAGGCCGATCGCGTCGGCAATGTCGTTGAGCGGGCCGCAGGGACCCGCTCCGCGGTCAGCGCGTCGAACCACGTGTCGGCGGTCTCGGAGGACAGGGCCTCGTTGATCGTCTTCACGAGCACGTCGCGGTTGGCCACGCGCGCCGCGTTGGTGGCGTACCGCTCGTCGGAGGCGAGTTCGTCGAGTCCGAGCACGCTGCACAGTGAGGCGAACTGACGGTCGTTGCCCACGGCAAGCACCAGCGGACGGTCGGCGGTGGTGAACAGTTCGTACGGCGCGATGCTGGGGTGCCTGTTGCCCATGGCGGTGGGAACGACCCCCGCAGCCACGTACCCGGAGGACTGGTTCGCGAGCGCCGACAGTAACGATGACAGGAGATTGACCTCGACGCGCTGCCCCTCACCGGATCGGTCGCGGTGTCGCAGCGCCGCAAGGATACCGAGTGCCGCATGCATCCCGGTGATGACGTCGACGACCGCGACACCGACCTTGGTGGGGGTGTCGGCGTCTGGGCCCGTGATGCTCATCAGCCGCCGACCGCCTGAATCAGCAGATCGTAACCGGGCAGGTTGTTGTGCCCGCCGAATCCGGTGATCGAGCAGTACACGATATCGGGATTGATCTCACGCACCTGCTCGTAGCCGAGGCCGAGCGGTCCATGGTGCCGGGCAGGAAATTCTCGACCATGACGTCGGCGCGTGCCACGAGGTTCGTGCTTGTCCGAGGCCGTCGGGGTCGGAGAGGTCGATCGCCTCGGACCTCTTGTTCCGGTTGACTCCGAGGAAGTACGACGATTCCTCGCCGACCCACGGCGGACCCCAGCTGCGGGTGTCGTCCCCGGTACCCGGGCGTTCGACCTTGATCACCTCGGCGCGAGGTCGGCGAGCATCATCGTGGCGTACGGGCCGGCGAGGACGCGGCCGAAGTCGGCAATCACCAGGTCGTCGAGGGCGCCACCCGTCTGCGTGGTCACCTGAATGCGGCCTCTCCTGTCAGCGCCTTGCCGATGGACAGCTGGTGCATCTCGGAGGTGCCCTCGTAGGTCAGCACCGATTCGAGGTTGTTGGCATGCCGGATGACCGGGTATTCGAGGGTGATGCCGTTGGCACCGAGGATCGTGCGGCATTCCCGCGCGATCGCGATGGCCTCACGGACGCTGTTGAGCTTGCCGGTGCTGATCTGCTCGGGGGTGATCTCACTGCGGTCCTTGATGCGACCGAGGTTGTAGGCGAGGAGATGTCCCTTGCCCACCTCGAGCGCCATATCGGCGATCTTGGCCTGCGTCAGCTGGAACGCGGCGAGCGGCTTGTCGAACACGATCCGCGACTGTGCGTAGTCGATGGCGGTCTCGAGGCAATCGCGCGCAGCGCCGATTGCACCGAAGGCGATGCCGAAGCGTGCTTCGCCGAGTGCCGTCAAGGGGCCACGCAGGCCCTCCGCGAGCGGCATCATCGCCGAGGACGGCAGCCGCACTCCGTCGAGGACGAGCTCGGAGGTCACCGAGGCGCGGAGCGACATCTTGGCGTGGATCTCAGGCGCGGAGAAGCCCGGAGTGTCTGTGGGAACCACGAATCCGCGGATGCCCTTGGGACCCTCGTCGAGATCGGTCTGTGCCCACACCACGGCGACGTCGGCGATCGATCCGTTGGTGATCCACATCTTGGTGCCGCTGAGGATCCAGTCGTCGCCGTCGCGCTTGGCGTTGGTGCGCATCCCGGCCGGGTTGGAGCCGAAGTCGGGTTCGGTGAGGCCGAAGCAGCCGATCGCCTCGCCGGCGGCCATGCGAGGCAACCATTCCTGCTTCTGTTCCTCGCTGCCCCAGTGGTGGATGGAGAACATTGCGAGGGAGCCCTGCACGGAGACGAGGCTGCGGATGCCGGAGTCGACGGCTTCGAGTTCGAGGCAGGCCAGTCCGTATGCGGTCGCACTCATTCCCGCGCACCCGTAGCCGTCGAGGTGCATGCCGAGGACGCCGAGTTCGCCCAGTTCCTTCGCGAGGTCGCGGGCCGGGAGTTTCGCCTCTTCGAACCATTGGGCGATGTGCGGGCGGATGCGGTCGGTCGCGAACTTGCGCACGGTGTCGCGGATTGCGATCTCTTCCGGTTCCAGCAGCGAGTCGAGGGCGAAGAGCTGGGTGAGGGACTGAGTGTTCGGCATGTGGTTCTCCAAGGTCCTGGGTGATGGGTCCGGGTGAGGAAAATCGTTTGTGCAATCGTATGCAAGAACGATTGCGAGAACGATTGCATCACCTAGGCTAGGGCGAGTGATGTGGGTCGTCAACCCGGCGCCGGCATCGATGTGACAGAGCAGGAGAGCCCGAATGGCCCGACCCGACCGCGCGCCGACTCTCAAGGAGATCGCCGAGCGCGCCGGTGTGCACGTCTCGACGGCATCGCGGGTGCTGCGTCAGCCCGAACCCGTCGACGGATGGTCGGACTCCGCCCTGCGTGTACGTGAGGTTGCAGAGGAGCTGGGTTACCGCCCGAACCTGTGGGCGGCGAGCCTGCGCACCCGCAAGACCACCACGCTCGGTGTTGTGATGCCCAGGCTCACCGACGGTGTCGTCGCCACGACCTACCAGGGCATCGAGGAAGCGGCCGAGCGCGCCGGGTACTCGGTGCTGCTGTCCAGTCCTCCCGACGACCTCGACGCGCAGCGCCGCGCCATCTCCTTGCTCGTCGGACGACAGGTCGACGGCCTGCTGCTCAGCAGCCTGCACATCCCCGGCGGCCCGTTCGTCGAGTCGCTCGCACTCGGACCGCTTCCGCTGCTGTGTGTCACCCGGCACGCCGACGCGGGACTGCCCTTCGTCGTCGGCGACGACTACCGAGGCGGTTGCCTCGCCGCGCAGCACCTGCTCGACCGCGGGTATTCGGATGTCGCGATCATCGCCGGCCCTGACCACGCGAGCACGGCCCGCGACCGCCGCGCGGGATTCGTCGACACGCTTGCGCGTGCATCGTTCCCGCTGCGTCCCGACAGGATCGTGCGGTCGGGCTTCGACGTGGCCGGGGGCGTGACGGCCGCGCGCGTACTGCTGGATCGCCCGGAACGCCCCCGTGCGATCTTCGCGGTCAGCGACACGATCGCGATCGGTGTCCTCGGAGTCGCGCGCGATCTCGGGCTGACCATCCCCGATGACCTCGCACTCGTGGGATACAACGACATTCCCATCGTCGAGCAGCTACCCGTCCCTCTGACGACGGTCCGCTCGCCCGCCCACGAGATCGGGCGTCCGCGGTGCGCAGCCTGCTCGAACTCGTGCAGGGACGCGAGGTGGAGTCGATACGGCTGCCGGTCGAGCTCATCGAGCGGAAATCGAGTTGACCCGGCTCCGGTGTGTTCGGCTCGGTGTTCGGTCACCGCTGGACAGCGACACGGTGACCGTGGACGATCGCGCACGTGGCGAATAACGATGCGCAGCGTCTCCGAGACCTCTCGCTGTTGCGCCGTGTCCGCGACCGCATGGATCGCGAGTACGCGCAGCCGCTCGACGTGGACGCGCTCGCGCGCGGGGTGGGTATGTCGCGGGGCATCTGAGTCGCCAATTCAAGAAGGCCTATGGCGAATCGCCCTACTCGTACCTGATGACCCGCCGGATCGAACGTGCGATGACGCTTCTTCGCCGCGGTGACCTCAGCGTCACCGATGTGTGCTTCGAAGTGGGCTGCTCGTCGCTGGGGACATTCAGCACGCGGTTCACCGAATTGGTCGGTATGCCGCCGAGCGTCTACAAGGACAAGGCCGAATACGGGACGGAAGGTATTCCGGCGTGCGTCGCGAAACAGATCACGAGACCGGTCAGGAATCGAGAAGCGCAGGTGTTCGGCCGTCGCTAGCGTTACGGCTATGGACATCACCATTCATTACACATTCCTCCCGCACACCGATCCGGAAGCGTCCTTGGCGTTCTACCGTGACACCCTCGGATTCGAGGTCCGCAAGGACGTCGGCTACGAGAACATGCGGTGGATCACCGTCGGACCACCCGACCACCCTGAAACCTCGATCGTCCTGAACCCGCCCGCGGCAGACCCCACCATCAGTGACGACGAGCGGAATACGATCCTCGAGCTGATGGCAAAGGGCAACTACGGTGCGGTCACTCTCGCCACAGACGATCTGGACGGGCTGTTCGCGCGACTCGAGGCCGGCGGGGCCGAGGTCCTTCAGGAACCGATGGATCAGGATTACGGCGTGCGCGACTGCGCCTTCCGCGACCCGGCCGGAAATCTGATTCGGATCAACCAAACCAGCTGATCTGCAAGGCATTCAAACTTCGAGTGGAGGTCGAGATGGGGCAGGACGACGGATCGGGTACCGACCGGACGCGACCACCCGGCACGCCGGGGGCGCTCTCACGCTGGTTCCAGCGGACAGCCAATGCGCGAACGATGCGGAAAATCCGACGCGGCAAGGGCAGGACGATGGGCATGGACATGTTGATCCTGCACACGGTCGGTCGCAGGAGCGGACAACGGCGTGAAACTCCGCTGATGCGGTTGACGGACGGCGACGATGCAGTTCTCGTCGTCGCATCGGGTGGCGGCAGTGTGAACCCCGACTGGCACGCCAATCTGATGGCGCACCCGGACGGCGTGTCGGTGGAACTTCCAGGCCGTGCACCCGTATCCGCGACAGCACACGAACTTCGCGGCACCGAACGTGCACAGGCCTGGCAGCGACTGGCGGCCGAGCAGCCTCGAATTGCGAAGTATCAGGCAAGTCCGATCGTGAATACCCGTTGATCCGGCTGACGCTGCAGTAACCGCGTGGCACAGTCGAACAGGTCAACCACTGCGGACCTCCAGGGCGAGGTCCGGACAGAGAAACGGAGACACCGATGACACCGTCCGCCAGGGCGAACACCCGGTCGCGTGAACTGAATACTGCCGACAGTCACGACAGAATCCTCGTCCACGGGGCACGGGTGAACAACCTTCGCGATGTCAGTATCGAGATCCCGAAGCGGCGGCTGACGGTGTTCACCGGTGTCTCCGGATCCGGCAAGAGTTCGCTGGTGTTCGGCACGATCGCCGCGGAGTCGCAGCGGCTGATCAACGAGACCTACAGCGCGTTCGTTCAGGGGTTCATGCCGAGCATGGCCCGCCCCGATGTGGACGTGCTCGACGGGCTGACGACGGCGATCCTCGTCGATCAGGAGCGCATGGGTGCGAACCCGCGCTCCACCGTGGGTACCGCAACCGACGCGAACGCCATGTTGCGTATCCTCTTCAGTCGGCTGGGGAACCCGCATATCGGTTCCCCCCAAGCGTTTTCGTTCAACGTGGCTTCGATCAGCGGTGCCGGAGCCGTGTCGATGGAGCGTGGTGGCCGGACAGTGAAGGAACGACGCTCCTTCACCATCACCGGCGGGATGTGTCTGCGCTGCGAAGGGCGGGGATCGGTGTCCGACTTCGATCTGACCGCGCTGTACGACGAGACCAAGTCGCTCAATGAAGGTGCGCTGACCATTCCCGGTTACAGCATGGAAGGCTGGTACGGGCGAATCTACCGAGGTTGCGGCTTCTTCGACCCAGACAAGCCGATTGCGAAATTCACGAAGAAGCAACTGGGCGATCTGCTCTACAAGGAACCGACCAGGATCAAGGTCGAAGGCGTCAACGTGACCTTCGAGGGACTGATACCGAAGATCCAGAAGTCGTTCCTGTCCAAGGATCGCGAGGCGATGCAGCCGCACATTCGTGCGTTCGTGGATCGCGCGATCACATTCTCGGTCTGCCCCGAGTGCGACGGCACGCGACTCACCGAGGCCGCGCGATCGTCGAAGATCAAGGGACTGAGTATCGCGACGTGTGCTCGATGCAGATCAGCGACCTCGCCGAGTGGGTTCGAGATCTCGACGAACCGTCGTTGGGGCCACTGCTCGACAACCTGCGCAGAATCTCGAGTCCTTCGTCGACATCGGTCTCGGATACCTGTCGCTCGACGCCCGGCCGGCACACTCTCCGGTGGTGAGGCACAGAGGACCAAGCTGATCCGCCATCTCGGGTCGTCGCTCACCGACGTCACCTACGTCTTCGACGAACCGACGATCGGTCTGCATCCGCACGACATCGCGCGGATGAACGACCTCCTGCTGCAATTGCGCGACAAGGGCAACACCGTTCTCGTCGTCGAACACAAGCCCGAGGTCATGGCAATCGCCGACCATGTCGTCGATCTCGGTCCACACGCCGGTACCGACGGCGGAAAGGTGATGTTCGAGGGCACCTTCGACGGCCTGCGGAAGAGCGACACCCTCACCGGCAAACACCTCGACGATCGTGCCTCCCTGAAATCGTCGGTGCGCACGGGTGGAGGCGCACTCGAAGTGCGCGGTGCCGACACCAACAACCTCCGCGACGTCGACGTCGACATCCCCCTCGGAGTGCTGGTGGTGCTCACCGGTGTCGCGGGGTCGGGGAAGAGCTCGCTCATCGGAGGATCGGTGTCCGGTCGCGACGGCGTGGTCACCATCGACCAGGGAGCGATCAAGGGGTCGCGGCGTAGCAATCCTGCGACGTACACGGGCATGCTCGACTCGATCCGCAAGGCTTCGCGAAGGCCAACGGGGTCAAGCCGGCCCTGTTCAGCGCGAACTCGGAAGGTGCGTGCCCCAACTGCAACGGCGCGGGCGTCGTCTACTCCGATCTCGCGATGATGGCCGGAGTCGCGACCCCCTGCGAGGTGTGCGACGGCAAACGTTTCCTGGCCGAGGTGCTCGAATACAAGTTCGGCGGCAAGGACATCAGCGAGGTCCTGCGGATGTCTGTTGCCGAGGCCGAGGAATTCTTCGGAGCTGCGGATTCGAAGATCCCGGCGGCCCACAAGATCCTGGATCGCCTGGTGGACGTCGGACTCGGTTACATCAAGGTCGGGCAGCCGCTGACGACGCTCTCCGGCGGTGAACGGCAGCGCCTGAAGCTGGCCACCCACATGGGGGAGAAGGGTGAGATCTACATCCTGGACGAGCCCACCACCGGCCTCCACCTCGCCGACGTCGAGAACCTGCTCGGCCTGCTCGACCGCCTCGTCGACTCCGGAAAGTCGGTGATCGTCATCGAGCACCATCAGGCGGTCATGGCGCACGCCGACTGGATCATCGACCTCGGTCCCGGTGCGGGCCACGATGGCGGCAGCATCGTCTTCGAGGGGACGCCGTCGGATCTCGTCGCCGCGCGGTCGACACTCACCGGTGAGCATCTCGCGGAGTATGTCGGAGCGTGAATGCGATCAGGGCGATTCTCCAGCCGGAGAATGCGCCTGATCGGCTCGTTTCACGAGTCGGGGTGGCGGGATTCGAACCCACGACCTCTTCGTCCCGAACGAAGCGCGCTACCAAGCTGCGCCACACCCCGTGATGAACCTCGGCCAGCTTACAACACGAGCCGTGTGAATGTTGAATCGGCTGGTCAGCGACAGTTCCCGATGGTCAGCGCCAGTGTGGTTCCCGATGGTCAGTGACGAGACTCCGCGCTTTCCGCGGCGCTGCCCGTGGAGCGCCGTGACTCCTCGCGCGGAGCCGGAACCAAGGTCAGGAGAGTGGCTTCCGGGCGGCAGCAGAAACGTGCAGGAGCAAACGGGAGGTGCCCATTCCTGCCGACACGTGCAGCTGCATATGAGCGCCCCACCGGGACGGGCCTTTCACCCGCGACCGGTCGATGCCGCAGTTGGTCACCAGCGCGCCGAAGAACGGCAGGCACAGCTGACCGCCGTGGGTGTGGCCGGCGAGTACGAGGTCGTACCCGTCGTCGGCGAAACGGTCGAGTACTCGGGGCTCGGGGGAGTGGGACAGCCCCAGTCGGAGGTCGGCGGACTTGTCGGCCGACCCGGCGATGGTCTCGTAGCGATCGCGTTCGAGATGTGGGTCGTCGACACCTGCCACCGAGATACGCACACCGCCGACCTCGACGTCGCGCCGGACGTGGGTCATGTCCTGCCAGCCACGTTCGTTGAACGCTGCACGCAGATCGCCCCAGGCAGAGGCGGTCCGTACAGGCGGTCGTGGTCCTTGTCGAAATAGGCGAGCGGGTTCTTCAGGACCGGCGCGAAGTAGTCGTTGCTACCGAACACGAAGAGGCCGGGGCGAGCCAGCAGGCCACTGAGCGCTTGGACGACGGCGGGTACTGACTTCGGGTGCGACAGGTTGTCGCCCGTGTTGATCACCAGATCGGGCTCGAGCCGATCCAGCTCCCTGAGCCAGTTCTGTTTCCGTTTCTGCCCCGGCATCATGTGCAGGTCGCTGATGTGCAGCACACGGAGGGTCGATGCACCCGGCGCGAGGACCGGGACGGTGACCTCCCGGAGGGTGAAAGCGTTGCGTTCGATCAGCGTCGCGTAACCGAGACCGAGGGCGGCAGCTCCTGCGGTACCCGCAGCGACACGTGTGAGGGGAGAAAGGTCAGGCACTTCTTCAGCGTACCGCCGCTGCACATCTGCGCACGTGCTTCGACGTTCCGGGCGTAGGTTCTGGGTATGACCGATACAGCTTCCTCACTCAAATCCACATTGCGTGCAGACATGACTGCCGCGATGAAGGCCAGGGACCAACTGCGCTTGGCGACGCTGCGGATGTTGCTCGCCGCGATCCAGACCGAGGAGGTCTCGGGGAAGGAAGCACGCGAGCTCTCCGATGACGACGTCGTCAAAGTTCTGTCGCGTGAGTCCAAGAAGCGCGGTGAGGCCGCTGAGGTCTACACCGAGAACGGTCGTGGTGAGCTCGCAGCCAAGGAGCACGCCGAGGCCCGCATCATCGACGAGTACCTGCCGACACCATTGACCGATGCGGAACTCGTCGACGTGGTCGACACGGCGATCGGCAGGGTCGCCGATGAGCTCGGTGCGCGTCCCGGTCCGAAGAACATGGGCCAGGTCATGAAGGTCGCTACCGCGATCGCCGCGGGCAAGGCAGATGGAAAGCGCCTGTCCGCGGCGGTTCGGTCGCGTCTCTAGTCGTCAGTTGTCCGGTTGCGACGGGGTCGTCGTGGCAGCAGGACTCTCCGATTCGCTCTCGTCCGGCGGAGCCGACTCGGTCTGGGCCGGTTCCTGCCGGCCGGGGGACCGGGGCGGGGGCAGCCGGAACAGTGGTGTCCGGAACCTCGCTGCCGCTCGGTCGTGCGGGCGTGGCGCTCGTGGTGGGTGCTACGCGCACCGAACCGTCACTGACGAAGATCGTCACCGTCGAGCCGGGGACCGCAGAGCCGGAGGGTGAGCTACCGGTCACGACACCTGCTCGCTCTTCAGCCTTGATCGTGGCCTCGGACACCGAGAATCCCGCGTCCTGGAGGCGCTGGGTCGCCCGATCACGCGACAGGCCCGTGACGTCGGGAACCTGAGCGTTGCCGGCGCCGCGGACGTAACGGGGATCTGCGGGAGGAAGCTCGATGGAACCGAATTTGGTGGCGACCGGAAGCATGGCTGTGAACCACGTGTGTGCGGGGGCGGTGCCGCCGAACAGGTTGCGTCGTAGCAGGGTCGGACGGGGTTGGCGCAGATCTGACCGGGGGTGGGGGAGTCGCCGAATGTGTAGACGGACCCGGCATACCGGTTGGTGAAGCCGAGGAATGCGGACGACATGTGCGACTCGGTGGTGCCGGTCTTCGCAGCCACCGGCAGGTTCCATCCGGTGGCGCCCGCAGCGCCGGAGGCGGTGCCGCCGCCTGCCACGTCCTTGCTCATCGCATTCGCGAGGGTGTCGGCCAGGCCGGGCTCGACAGCCTGCTCGCATGCCTGCTGTGTGATCGGTACGGGCTTGCCTTCACGATCGAAGACGCCGTCGATCGGGGTCGGCGGGCACCACTTGCCGTGCGACGCGAGGGTGGCGGCCACATTCGACAGTTCCAGCGGGTTGATCCACGTGGGGCCGAGTGTGTACGAGCCCAGGTGCTGCTGCTTCTGCATGTCGGCCATCGACTGCTCACCGAAGCCCGAGGTGTTGGGCTGCAAGTAGGAACGCATCCCCAGCCGCACAGACAGGTCGACGACGGAGTCGACCCCGGTCGCCTCGATCAGTTTCACGAAGGCGGTGTTCGGTGATTGCGCGAGCGCGTCGGTCACTGCCAATGCGGGTGGGTACGCCCCGGCGTTCTCGACGCAGTAGTAGCCGGCCGGGCAGCCTGCGGCGCCACCGTCCCCGAGGCCCTGCGCGTTGTAGCGGGACGGTACGTCGAGGACGGCGCTGGTGCCGAGGCCCTGCTCCATTGCCGCGGCGACCGTGAAGATCTTGAAAATCGATCCTGCGCCGTGGCCGGCGAGTGAATAGGGCTGCGGCTGGACGGTCTCGTCGGCGTCGCCGTCGAGGCCGTAGGTGCGGCTCGAGCCCATCGCGAGTACTCGATGGGCGTCCTGCCCCGGCTCGATCACGTTCATCACCGATGCGACATCGTCGACGGTCGGGCTCGTGTACTGATCGAGCGCGGCCTTGGTCGAATCCTGTACTTCCGGGTCGAGCGTGGTGCGGATGAGGTAGCCGCCCTTGTCGATCTGCTCTCGGGACAGACCGGAATTCTCGAGGTACTGGAGCGCGTACTCGCAGAAGAATCCGCGGTCGCCTGCCGCGATGCAGCCGCGTGACAGAGTGTTCGGCTCGGGGAGGACACCGAGTGGTTCGGCCTTCGCGGCACGGATCTCGTCGGCCCGCTCGGGAATGTTGTCGATCATCGTGTCGAGCACAATGTTGCGGCGGTTGGTCACGCCTTCTTGGTTCGTGTACGGGTTGAGGGCGGAGCTGGACTGCACCATGCCCGCGAGCATCGCGGACTGCGCGATGCTCAGGTCTTTCGCGTCGATCCCGAAGTAGGTCTGGGCAGCGTCCTGGATACCGAACGAACCGTTGCCGAAGGGCACCAGGTTCAGGTAGCGGGTGAGGATCTCGTCCTTCGACAGTTCTTCGTCGAGAGTCAGTGCCATCCGGATCTCACGGATCTTGCGGGCCGGTGTGGTCTCGATCGCCGCGCGGCGTTCCGCGTCGGTCTTCGCGACGACGTGCAGCAGGTAGTTCTTCACGTACTGCTGGTCGATCGTCGACGCACCCTGCTCGACCTGACCGCTGCTGGTGTTGGTGAGGAATGCGCGGATGGTGCCCTGCCAGTCCACGCCCTGATGCTCGGGGAAACGCTTGTCCTCGATCGAGACGATCGCAAGCTTCATCTCGTTGGAGATCTGGTCGCTGGGGACCTCGAAGCGTCGCTGGTCGTACAGCCACGCGATCGTGTTGCCGGCGGAGTCGACCATCGTCGTGACCGCGGGAACGATCCCTTCGACGAGTTCTGCGGAACTGTTGTCCACGGTGTCTGCGGCGCGATTCGATACGTAACCGAATCCGCCCGCGGCCGGGAAGAGCATTCCGGCCACGAGGACACCGCCGAGGGCCGTGCAACCGGCAAGTTTCGCCACAGTACTTCGGATCGACACGGGTACACCCTACGTGCCGATCGGAGCGGTCGACGATTCCAGGGAGGCGAAACGCCGTCCGACGTGCAGCTATGCACAGGCGTACCAGAAAAGGTTTCGTTCGCCTTGCGCGTGGGCATCAGTTTACCTAGATTGAGACAGCAGTGTGATACAGATAACACCTCGACAGTGAAGACGTACAAGTTTTTTCATGCTAAGTGCAAATTGTGCGTCTTCAGGACCTCCGTACATCGGAGTTCGGAATGCAAAGGGGAACTGAATGCACCTGACCGCCCCCATGACCAGGCTCGACGTCGACGAAGAAGAGGCCCGCATCGCCTGGGTGTCCAAGGCTCGATGCCGCGAGGTAGACCCCGATCAGTTGTTCGTCCGCGGCGCGGCGCAGCGGAAGCAGCGGTGATCTGCCGACACTGCCCTGTGATGCTGCAGTGCGGCGCGGACGCACTCGACAACCGCGTCGAGTTCGGAGTGTGGGGAGGCATGACCGAACGTCAGCGTCGTGCACTCCTCAAGCAACATCCGGAAGTGGAGTCCTGGTCGGACTTCTTCGAGGCGCAGCGTCAGCACCAGAACGCGGTATGACCGCGACTCGGTGAGAATGCTGCCTGTGTGACGACGCCGGAGCACGCACGACGGGGAAGGTCGTGCGTGCCACCCGGAATGTTCATGCCTGCCGGGTCAACTGGTCGCCCACTGCGCGCAGCGCTTCGAGGTCCGATACCTCGAAGGGCAACGACGGCACACCGACGACCGGCACACGTGGATTCGCCGAGGTGAATCCACGCAACAGACGAACTTCTCGCTTCGCCGTCACTGCGCGATGCGCGTGGATGCGGAGCACGGCCGCTGCGGCGGGCGCATCCTCACTATCTTGCTCCGCGAGGAGGTCGGCCGAGGTCAACGCGTGGTCGGCCGGCAACGACGACAATGTCGGGTGCGTCCGATTGAGCACGAGACCTGCGAGCGGCATCTTGTCGCCGCTCAGACGTTCCACGAAGAACGATGCCTCGCGCAGGGCATCCGGTTCCGGGGCCGCGACGACCATGAAGTGGGTTCCGGGCTGCTGCAAGAGCTGATAGGTGCGGTTGGCGCGCTCACGGAACCCGCCGAACATCGAATCCAGCGACTGCACGAACGCGGATGCATCCGAGAGCATCTGGCTGCCCACGATCGTCGACACGGCCTTCAACGCCAAACCCATCGCGCCCGTCACGAGTCGCCCGAGGCCACGGCCCGGAGCGGTGAAGATTCGGATCATCCGACCGTCGAGGAAGGCACCGAGGCGCTGTGGTGCGTCGAGGAAATCGAGGGCGTTCCGTGACGGTGGGGTATCGACGACGATGAGATCCCACTCGTCGCTCGCCGCGAGCTGGCCGAGTTTCTCCATCGCCATGTACTCCTGCGTACCGGAGAACGACGACGCCACCGTTTGGTAGAAGGGGTTGTCGAGGATCTGCTGTGCCTTCTCCGGCGCCGAGTGTTCGACGACCATGTCGTCGAAGGTGCGGCGCATGTTCAGCATCATCGCGTGCAGCTCGCCCGTCGTACCGGACTCGAGCGGTACTTTCTGCGGGGAGTTGTCGAGAGTCTGCACACCGAGTGCTTGGGCCAGCCGCCTCGCCGGATCGATCGTGAGCACCACTACCTTGCGGCCCTGCTCCGCCGCACGCAATGCGAGCGATGCTGCCGTCGTCGTCTTACCGACACCGCCGGACCCGCAGCACACGATCACCCGTGACGCCGGGTCGTGGAGGATCTTCGCGACATCGAGCACCGGTGCCGTGCGCACCGTCCGCTCGGTCATCGGACGCCCTGCTCGGCAAGAAGTTCGGCAAGCTCGTAGAGCCCACCGAGGTCGACCCCGTCCGCAAGCAGCGGTAGAGACATCCGTGCCACCTTCACATCGTCGAGTTGGGCGGCGCTGACCTGCTGCGCCTGCAGTATCGAGGCATGCTCGATGGTCTCCGTGAGCAATCCGGCGAAATCGTCGTCCGACAGCGTCAGCCCCACCCGCTCGAACGCCGTCCGGATGGATTCGCCGGGGATGCGGCCGTCGGCGACGTCGTCGACGAGTGCGTCCGGCAGGTGCTCGGGTTCGGTCCTGTTGACGATCACCGTGCCCATCCTCAGATCGGCTGCCTCGAGTTCGTCGACAGCGTCCGCCGTCTCCTGTACGGGTAGTGCCTCGAGCAGCGTCACCAGGTGCACGACGGTCTCGTCGGAATGCAGCAACCGGACGACACCTTCGCTCTGCGAGCGGATCGGTCCCGACTTCGCGAGGTCGGCCATCGCCTTCGTCACGTCGAGGAAACTGCCGATCCGGCCGGTGGGCGGGGCGTCGACCACAATCGCGTCGTAGAGGCGCTCACCGGACTTGTCGGTGCGCACCACCGTCTCCTTGATCTTTCCGGTGAGGATCACATCGCGGAGTCCTGGGGCGAGCGTCGTCGCGAACTCGATCGCGCCGAGCTTGCGCATCGCACGGCCCGCGAACCCGAGGTTGTAGAACATGTCGAGGTATTCCAGGAACGCTGCCTCGATGTCGATCGCGAGGGCCATGACCATTCCGCCTCCCTCGGCGGTTGCGATCTTCGTCTCCACCGGAGGTAGCGGCGCCACGTCGAACAGCTGCGCGATCCCCTGTCTGCCCTCGGTCTCGACGAGCAGGACCTTCCGGCCTCCCGACGCGAGGGCGAGCGCTATCGCCGCCGCCACCGTGGACTTCCCGGTTCCACCTTACCGGACACGAAGTGCAGTCGTGCCCGCGCGGCCTTGGCCGGCCATGTGCCGGAATGAGATGTCTGTGTCGCCACGGTGACGAGCCTATAAGTCGTCAAGGGGGAAAGGCGCCGGATAGGGTCAGGTCATGAGTGAATTGACTACGTGGGAGTACGCAACCGTGCCCCTGCTCACGCACGCGACCAAGCAGATCCTCGACACGTGGGGTTCCGACGGGTGGGAACTGGTGACGGTTCTGCAGGGACCCACCGGCGAACAGCACGTCGCATACCTCAAGCGCCCGAAGAGCTGACCGCATGGCCGAAACCTGGACCGCACGTCTGACCGAACTCGGGATCACCCTGCCGTCGGTCGCCAAGCCGGTCGCCGCATATGTGCCGGCTGTGCGCAGCGGGAACACTGTCTACACCTCGGGCCAGCTTCCTATGGTCGACGGCACCCTGGCGTACGTCGGCAAGGTCGGCTCCGACGTGTCCGCCGACGACGCGAAGGCCGCTGCCCGCATCTCGGTGCTCAACGCACTGGCTGCAGTCGACGCCTCGTGGGAATCGACAATGTGGTGCGCATCGTCAAGGTCGTCGGATTCGTGGCTTCGGCCGACGGATTCACGGGTCAACCCGGTGTCGTCAACGGAGCCTCGGAACTGCTGGGCGAGATCTTCGGCGAGGCCGGCGCTCACGCGAGGTCGGCAGTCGGTGTCGCCGAACTTCCGCTCGCTGCGTCCGTCGAGGTGGAACTGATGGTCGAGGTGCGCTGATCATGCGCTCTCTCACCCTGCCTACGGGCAACTGCGGCAGATCACCGAGAACGCGGCGGTGATTCTCGCCGAGAATCCGTCGGTGATGTCCCTCGAGGGAACCAACACGTGGATCCTGCGCGCACCGGACAGCGACGAGTGCATCGTGATAGACCCGGGGCCGCTCGACGAGGGTCACCTCGCGCGTGTCGCGCAGGTCCCGGTGGCGATGACGCTCATCAGTCATCGCCACTTCGACCACACCGAGGGGGGTGAGCGCTTCGCCGAGCTCACGGGCAGCCCTGTCCATGCCGTGACACCCGAACATCGGCACGGCGGCGGTACCGCACTGTCCGACGGCGACGTCGTCGAAGCAGCTGGACTCCGCGTGCGGGTGCTCGCCACACCGGGGCACACGGCGGACTCACTGTCGTTCGTTCTCGAGGACGATCGCAGCGTCCTCACCGCCGACACGATCCTCGGGCGCGGAACCACCGTGCTCGACGACGTCGACGGCGACCTCGGCGACTATTTGGGTTCGCTGCGGGCGTACATCGAACTGGGCCCGGGGTACACCGTGCTCCCCGGCCACGGGGCCGAACTACCCGACCTCGAGACGATCGCTCGCGGGTACCTCGCGCACCGGAGGAACGGCTCGACCAGGTGCGCAACGCGTTGCGCACCCTCGGCCACGATGTCTCGGCGCGACGGGTCGTCGAACACGTCTATGCGGACGTCGACGAGTCCTTGTGGGGAGCGGCCGAGAAGTCGGTGAACGTGCAGCTGGCATATCTACGCGGGTAGACCGCAGAGCAACAACGAACGAGTGAGGCCGGGACACCAGATGGTGTCCGGCCTCACTCGTCAGCAGTGTCGACCGGAGAGTGTCCCTAACGGGCGCGACGCGCCAGACGCTCGGAGTCCGAGATCAGCACGCTCTTGCCTTCCAGCCGCAGCCAGCCGCGGTGTGCGAAGTCGGCGAGCGCCTTGTTGACGGTCTCGCGGGACGCGCCGACGAGCTGGGCGATCTCTTCCTGGGTCAGGTCGTGGGTCACGCGGAGCGCGCCCGCTTCCTGGGTGCCGAAGCGCTGCGCGAGCTGCAGCAGGGCCTTGGCGACACGACCGGGGACGTCGGTGAAGATCAGGTCGGCGAGGCTGTTGTTGGTGCGCCGCAGACGACGGGCGAGCACGCGCAGGAGCTGCTCTGCGATCTCGGGTCGCTGGTCGATCCACGCCTTGAGTGCTTCGCGGTCCATGCTCACCGCACGCACCTCGGTGACGGTGGTGGCGGTGGACGTGCGCGGGCCCGGGTCGAAGATGGACAGCTCACCGAACATGTCGGAGGGGCCCATGATCGTCAGCAGATTCTCGCGGCCATCCGGCGAGCGCCGTCCGAGCTTGATCTTGCCGGAGACGATGATGTACAGGCGGTCGCCCGGTTCACCCTCGTTGAAGATGACGTGGCCGCGCGGGAAATCGACGGGTTGCAGTTCTTTGACCAGCGCCGCAACCGCAGAGGGCTCGACTCCTTGGAAGATGCCTGCTCTGGCCAGGACCTCGTCCACGTGCGCTCCTTTTGGGATGATTCTTGTTGTTCTTCAACTGGCGGGTGTGCACGTCCAGGGCATCCGGCGAGGGTCACCTTTTCGGCGTACGAACGCCAAGTCTACTGTGCCTGCCACATGTGTGAGTGACCGACACCACGGAATCGTCCGTGTATGTCGGATCCCGCCCTCGAATGCTACCGGCCGTACCGGCGTCAGCTCGCTCGGCTCGCGTCCAGCAGATCCGGCGCGTCGACGGAATCGGAGGTGTCGCTGCGCCGCCGACGGCGATTGAACCGGGCCAGCGCGCCGGGGAATCCTTCGCGGGCGAGTGCGTGGACGTCGTCGTGGTCCGCCTGATCGAGGAACTCCTCGACCTCCTGTTGACGGACGGACAATCGACTCAATCGCGATTCGACCTCTCCATGGCGAGTGCAAACAACATGAGCAGCACCGGGAGAAGTACGACAGCAAGAGCTTGCATGACGGGAAGTAAACACCGGCAAGATCTCAGAACAGACACGGCCCCCGGATTGAGCCCGGCGCCTTACGTACAGTGGTTCAGGTGCAGCCGACCCCGTCCGAGAGCCTCGATTCGAGTCCTGTTCGCGCCGCCGAACGGAGTCCGCGCAGGCCACGTCGGGCGCGGGGGCCCGAGTCGCGCCTCGGTCTGGTCCGGCGCGCACGGCGGATGAATCGACGCCTTGCCGAGGCCTTTCCGCATGTCTATTGCGAGCTCGATTTCACCACGCCGCTCGAACTCGCGGTCGCGACGATTCTGTCCGCACAGTGCACTGATGTACGCGTCAACCAGGTCACGCCGGCGCTGTTCGCCCGCTACCCGGACGCTCGCTCGTATGCGGAAGCCGACCGCACCGAGCTCGAGGAGTACATCCGTTCCACCGGCTTCTACCGCAACAAGACGAACTCACTCATCGGCCTCGGACAGGCGTTGCTCGAGCGTTTCGACGGCGAGGTTCCGCGCCGGATGAAAGACCTCGTGACGCTCCCGGGTATCGGCCGGAAAACAGCGAACGTGGTCCTCGGCAATGCCTTCGATGTGCCGGGAATCACTGTCGATACCCACTTCGGGCGGCTCGTGAACAGGTGGAAGTGGACCGACGAAACCGACCCCGTGAAGGTCGAGCATCTGGTCGGTGAGCTCATCGAGCGTAAGGAATGGACCCTGCTGTCCCATCGGGTGATCTTCCACGGGAGGCGGGTCTGTCATGCGCGTAAGCCGGCGTGTGGAGTGTGCGTGCTCGCGAAGGACTGCCCTTCTTACGGGATCGGGCCCACCGACCCGCAGATCGCCGCGGGGCTCGTGAAGGGACCGGAGACCGAGCATCTGCTCGCGCTCGCCGGGCGGTGACGGCGGTGCGTCCTTCGAGCGCAGGCCGTTGGAGCCTGGCAGCACTGGTCGTCGTGATCGCGTTGATCGTCGCGATCTGGCCTCGCGACAGCGACA
>BBEG01000054.1 GCA_001312645.1 Rhodococcus sp. JCM 9791 | reverse complement strand
CGAGCTCGCTCGCGTTCGGCGGCCCGCTCCTCGTCGCGGCGACGTTCCCGTTCCAGCCGGAGCGTCTGTTCGGCGAGCGCCTCGGTTCTGGCACGGGCACTCGCGGCGGCCCGTCCCAGTGCATAGGCCGCGACGTACATCAGGATGCCCCGCATCGCCGTGTTGAGGGATCCCACGGTGGCGAGTCCCACCCCGCAGATGAGGGTGAACACCACCACTCTCACCCACGGCCCGCTCCAGTTCGCCAGCCCGTAGACCCCCACCAGAACCCCGTACCACAGTGGTTGCGGGGCAACCGGTTCGACGAGGTCGTACGACGCCGACACTGTGATGGACACGAGCAGAACGGCGACCGGGTACCGGCGCACCGCCATCACCGGGAGCGATGCTCCGACGGCCGCGACATACCCCCACCAATGCCACGCACGTCCATCGATGCTCTGCTGGAACAACAGAGGTGCTGCCTGCACGACTGCGAGCACGACGGCCAGCGCAACGAGCGCTCCGGGTGCACCTGCCCATCGTCGTACTCTGGCGATCATCGGCACGTCCGGCACAACGCGCAATCCTGCCACAGATCCCCGCTGTTCCCTGTCGGTAGGGATCAGGATGCGAGGGTCATCGGCCGGGCGGAGCGTCGTGTCAGAGGAAAGAGACCGGCTGTCATGAGCAGGCCCGCGACCGGAAGCAGGTCAAGGCTGATGGCGGCGACGACGACACCGAGCGTGACGAACGCCGCGGACCACGCCCTGAGCTCACCGACCACGACGAGATGACAGGCCGCCACGATCAATCCCAGATAGAACAGGACCGGGCCGATCGCGTACACGGCGAGCTCCACACCGGGCAACGACTGCACCGACTCGAACATCGGCTCATCGCGGCGTGGTCCGTGGCGAGCATCCCCACAACGAGATCGATCCCGAACTGCACGACCGCGCACCCTATCCCCACCAGAGCTACGACGGCCGTCCCTGTCGCGAACTGACCGCGTCCGGCCCGCCGCCGCATTTCCCAGACCACTACCGCGAATAGACCGAGCGCGCCGAGGAACGCCAGATGCCCCACAGTCCAGGCAATTCCGGGCCCACGCTCACCATCGATCGAGTCCAGCAGCCGTACCACTCCGTATACAACGGTGAGCAATGGCGCCACTATGAAGGCGATGTTCTTTTCCATGCCCCGAATCCTCGCGCCCCGGTGCCGCCCCCGCATCGCCGACGCGACCCATCTCTCCAGTCCCCCGCACGACGGATACTCGGCAGCTTCCAGTCGTACTCCTCGGCGTCGGCAAGCAGGTCAGCGTCGCGTCTGCTCCGCCTGTTCCAGAACGGCGAGCGCCAGCTTGACGTGGGCCGCATCGACGAGTTGACCGTCGACGCTGGTCGCGCCGAGGCCTCGAGCTTCCGCCTCGCGATACGCCTCGAGATTCCGCTTCGCCTGGCGGATCTCGTCCTCGGTGGGCGAGTACACGTCATTGGCGATGTCGATCTGCGACGGGTGGATCGCCCACTTGCCGTTGAATCCCAACGCCGATGCACGACGGGCTTCACGTTCGTAGCCCGTGGCATCCTTGAAGTCGGGATACGGCGCGTCGATCGCGAGCAGACGCCCGATGCGGGCCGCAGTGAGCACCTTCATCCGCGCGTAGTGCCAGAAGTCACCGGGGTAGTCGTCGCGGGGCCGGAAGTTCGTGTCGACACGGGCGCCCTGCGACACCGACAGGTCGCCGGCACCGAAGATGAGTGCGTCGAGGCGACCACTGGACGTGGCGATCTCCTCTGCGTTCGCCACCCCGGCCACATCCTCGATGAGTACCTCGAGCCGGATGCGTTTGGTCATTCCGAGTGTGTCCTCGACCTGCGTGAGCAGGGTGTCGACCCACCAGACATCCCGTGCGGCGGTCACCTTGGGCACGATGATGACATCGAGGTTCTCGCGGGCGCCGGTGAGCACCTCGACGACGTCCCCGTACGCCCAGCGAGTGTCGATGCCGTTCATACGGATCGCCCGGGCCGTGTGTCCCCAGTCGTACTCGTTGAGAGCGCGAACGGCCTTGCCGCGGGCTTCTTCCCGCTCAGCGGGGGCACAGGCGTCCTCGAGGTCGAGGAACACGAGGTCGGCGTCGGAGGCGGCAGCTTTCGCGAACATCCGCTCGTTGGACGCGGGTGTCGCGAGTTCCGACCGCCGGAGCGGTCGTGGCGTCGAGGTCATGAGGCGTTCCTTCCCAACGTGATGATGTCGCGGTCGCACAGATCGGCGATCTGCGCGTCGGTGAGGTCGAGCACCTCGGTGAGGACTTCCGCGGTGTGCGCCCCCAGTGCGGGCCCCAGGTTGTCGACGATTCCGGCATTTCCCGAGAATCGCGGTACCGGAGCCTGAACGAGCATGCTCTCGAGATCCGGATCGTCGACCCGGACGAACACCTCGCGAGCGATCATCTGCTCGTCCTCGACGAGTTGGGAGACATCGTAGACGGGCGCCGCAGCAATCTCCCCCGCTTCGAACACGGCCATTGCGTCGTCGAGAGTGTGCTGTGCTACCCACTCTGCGACGAGCTTGTCCACGTCGTCCAACCGCTCGAGGCGCCGTTGCGCATCCGAGAAGTCCGGATCGTCGACGAGGTCATGGCGTCCGATCGCCTTGAACACCCGCACCGCGATGCTCGGTGAGCTGGCCGACATCGCGAGCCATTTGTCGTCCTTCGTCCGGTAGGTGTTGCGGGGCGCCGAGATACCCCAACGGTTTCCGGTCCGTTGTGCGATCTCACCGGTCTGGTCGTAGGCGAGCAGCGACTGTTCGAGCAGCCTCGCCAGCGGATCGACCAGGTTGACGTCGATCAGCTGACCGTCCGCACCGTGCACGTCCCGGTGATAGAGCGCCATCATGATCGAATACGCGGCGTTGAGCGATGCCACTCCGTCGGCGAGCATGAAGGAGGCAGCGTCGGAGGTCCGTCCGATTCGCCTGTGGTGTGCGCGAATCCGCTCATCGCCTCACCGAGAGTGCCGAATCCCGGGCGCGACGACTTGGGGCCGGTGAGACCGAATCCCGTGACATGCAGCATCACGATCTTGGGTTGATCCTGCGGAGTGCGTCGTAGTCTAGGCCCCACCGGGTGAGAGTATGCGGCCGAGTGTTCGCGACGACGACGTCGCATTCCGCCGCGAGACGTCGCACCAGGTCCTGGCCGTCTGCGGTGCGGAGATCGATTGTGACGGAGCGCTTGTTGCGCCCGATGCTCTTCCAGACGAGCCCGATACCGTCCTTCTGGACTCCCCATCCCCGGATCGGGTCGCCGCCCTGCGGCTGCTCGACCTTGATCACGTCGGCGCCGAACTCGCCGAGATAGGTGGCCGCGAGCGGTCCGGCCGCCAAGGTTGCGAGATCCAGTACGGATGCCGTGCAGCATGGCGCTGCGCGACGGTTCGGGATCAGACATGCTCGACCACCCGGTCGGCGACGAGTTCGGTCTGCGCACCTGCAGTCATGAGGTTCTCGGGGCGCTCGAGGCCGAGGTTCTCCCGCAGTGTGGAACCGGTGTACTCCTCACGAACGAGCCCGCGAGCACGGAGTTCCGGCACGACGAGCCGCACGAAGTCTTCGAATGCTCCGGGGAAATGAGTTGCGGCGATGACGAATCCGTCGCACGAACGCGACTGGAACCACTCCTCCATCTGCGCCGCGATCTGGGCGCCGGTGCCCACGAAACGAGGACCTTGCAGCAGGGTGGCACGGTGGTTGGCGAGGACGCGCAGGGTCAGTTCCTGGTCGCCGATGTGGCGCTTGACGCCCTGCACGAGGCCCCGGATGCCCGAGACACTCTCGATCAGCTCGTCGGTGACGACGTCGTCGAGGCTGTGACCCGCGAAATCGTGGTTGGTGACCTCCGACAACAGGGTCAGTGACGCTTGGGGGTGGACGAGCTCGTGCAGGAAGATGCTTTCCTTCTGCTGCGCGATCTCCTCGGTCTCTCCCGGGATGACGTAGACCATCGGAAGAACCCGCACGGAGTCGGTCGCCCGGCCGTACTCGGCGACCAGTGCTTTCTGATCCGCGTAATGCTCGGCTGCGACAGCCTGACTCGGGTCGCCCGTGAAGATCAGATCGGCCCACTTGGCAGCGAACTGCCGGCCACGACCGGATTGGCCCGCCTGGATCAGCACGGGCCGACCCTGCGGCGTTCGCGGCACGGTGAGCGGGCCCTGGACATCGAAGAATTCGCCGTGGTGATCGACTTCGTGAACCTTCTCCGCGTCGGCGAAGATCCCCGATTCCCTGTCGCCGATGATCGCGTCGTCTTCCCATGAATCCCACAGTTTTGCGACAACTTCCACGAACTCCTCGGCGCGGTCGTAGCGCTTGTCGTGGTCGAAGTGCTTGTCCACACCGAAGTTGCGCGCCTCGGCGTCGTTCACCGAGGTGACGATGTTCCAGGCGGCGCGTCCGCCACTGAGATGATCGAGTGTCGCAAAGGTACGTGCGACGTGGAACGGCTGGTAGTAGGTCGTGGAGTAGGTTGCTCCGAGCCCCAGATGCGTGGTCGCGGCCGCGGCAGCGCCGAGAATCGCGGTGAGGTCGAGCTTGATCGGCCGGGCGCCGTAGCGGACGGCGTCGGCGACGGAGTTGCCGTAGATGCCGGGCATCGCGAGCCGGTCGTCGAAGAACATCAGGTCGAAGTTGCCTTCTTCGAGGACCCGTGCGATCCGCTGGTAGTAGGCCAGGCTCAAGTAGTCCTGCGCCGCGTTCGGGTATCGCCATGACCCCGAGTACACGGACACGTTCGACGCCTGCATGAACGCCACGAGCGTCATCTGGTCGGTTCTGCGCTCTGTCATGGAAAGACTCCCTCAGCGAAAGAAACACATCTGATGTCAACTGATATATTTAATGCTCGGTGATAGATTGTCAACACCGAAGAATGCGTGTCAGGAAAAGAGGTCGCGATGACGGAGACCGACCGGGGTCCGTGGATCGTCGGCGAGACATCGGACGAGACATCGCCGAAGCAGACGGGCCGTGAACGCGTGCGCGCTGCGCTACGTCATCGGATCCTGTCCGGCGATCTCTCCCCCAACGACCGCATAGACCTGGACGCCGTCGCGGAGGAGTTCGGGACGAGCCGCACTCCGGTACGGGAGGCCTGCTTGGCCCTTGCACAGGAAGGCCTGGTCCGCGTCGCACAGCGCAGCGGCATCACCGTCATCGGGGTCTCCCCCGAGACGATCGTCGAGAACTTCGCGCTGATGGCGGCCCTGTCCGGAGTCGCATCGCAGTGGGCCGCGGGTCGGATCACCCACCAACAGCTTCTTCGCGTACGTGAGCTGCATCGCGAGATCCGCGTGGCCGCAGCCTCCGGCGACGACATCGCCACGCTCAACTGGCTGTTCCACCGCGAGATCAACAAATCGTGCGGGTCGACGCGCCTGCAGGGAATGCTCGGCGACGCCGGACGCATGATCCCGCAGCGATACTTCGAACTCTTCCCCGAGCGTGTTCCCTGCAGCCTGGACGAACACGATGCCCTCATCGGGGCACTCGCGCGTGGCGACGGAGCGAGGCACGGCGCATCACCGAGCAGCACTTCGCCGGAGCATCACAGATGCTGAGCACCTACATCGCCCAGGCCACCCGCAACGGCACGCCCCTGAAGTAGCGTCGCCTACTCGATCCGCGAATGGTCGCCCAGACTGTGCCACCCGCGGTCGTGATAGACCAGTGGAGCGGTCGACCCGGAATCGGTCCCGAATCCTTCGATATCCAGCGCCTCGACAACCATCACCGACGAGGTGCCGACCCTCAGCCGTTCCACCACCCGGGCACGGATCCGGGTATGAGCATCGCGAAAGCACACCTCCCCGGTAGGCATCCTCTCCCAGAGGGAGCGTCGGCGAACCTGTCGATCCCGCTGGTGGCGCCGAGTTTCGCCAGGTGCAGCTGTTCCGCCGCGAGTAGGTGCACTACGACGGTGTCGGCCGCGGCAACCGTCGGCGAGCTCGACGAGGCGTCGGAGACGGAGAACATCAGCATCGGCGGATCGGCGCTCACCGATGCCACCGACGTGGCCGTGAGCGCCACCGGCCCGGCTCCCGCGTCTGCGGTGACGAGCGCGACACCTGCCGGGTGCGCACGGAAAGCAGCAGTGAAACGGCTCGGGGTTGAAGTCGTGGACACAAACGTATATTAATCACAATCAGATACATCAGTACAGTCTCGATATACGAAAGGTGTCCTATGAGCACCCGCACCATCCGCCCGAGGCGCAGCACCCTCGCGGTTCCCGGATCGAACCCCAAGATGATCGACAAGGCCCGCGGGTTGTCCGTGGATGCGCTGTTCCTCGACCTCGAGGATGCCTGCGCACCGAACGCCAAGCCGCCGGCCGCGAGATCATCGTCGAATCCCTCAATGCAGGCGGGTTCGGCGACAAGATCCGGACGGTGCGCGTCAACGACTGGACCACACCCTGGACCTACCGCGACGTCGTCGACGTCGTCGAAGGCGCGGGCACGAACCTGGACTGCATCATGCTCCCCAAGGTGCAGGACGCCACACAGGTGCGTGCGCTCGACCTGCTCCTGACCCAGATCGAGAAGTCGGTCGGGCTCGAGGTCGGCCGGATCGGAATCGAAGTCCAGATCGAAACTGCTTCGGGGCTCATCGCTTTGGATGCCATCGCACAGGCGAGCCCGCGAATCGAAACGCTCGTCTTCGGACCCGCCGATTTCATGGCGTCGATCCACATGAAGTCACTCGTCGTCGGCGAGCAACCACCCGGATACGACGTGGGCGATGCTACCACCACATTCTCATGTCGATCCTCATGGCGGCCCGCGCCCACGGTAAGCAGGCCATAGACGGCCCGTACCTCGCGATCAAGGACCTCGATGGTCTCGGACGTGTGGCAGGCCGAGCCGCCGCACTCGGCTTCGACGGCAAATGGGTGCTGCACCCTCCCAGGTCGACGTGATCAACGAGATCTTCAACCCCGGCCAGGACGATTACGACCATGCCGAGAACATCCTCGACGCGTACGAATGGTGCACCTCCGAAGCGGGTGGGTCCCGCGGCGCGGCAATGCTCGGCGACGAGATGATCGACGAAGCCTCTCGCAAGATGGCACTGGTGATCTCCGGCAAGGGACGCGCGGCGGGCATGACGCGAACGTCGGTGTGGCAACCGCCGGAATGACGCGAAGTAACCCGCACCAGGTCGTCGGTGCGGGTTACCTCGGAAGCGCGCCCCCGGGACAGGAGACGGTGACGGAAACAGCCCGGGGCGCCGCTGTGCGAGTGTCAGGCCACAACGGACCGCTGCGGAACACCCGTGTATTCGCTGAGCGGACGAATCAGCGCGTTGGATTCACTCTGCTCGATGATGTGCGCCGTCCAGCCGGTGATGCGGCTCATGACGAAGATCGGTGTGAACACCTCGATGTCGAAGCCCATCAGGTAATACGCAGGTCCAGTGGGAAAGTCGAGGTTCGGCTCGATCCCGGTGGCGTCACCCATCGTCTTCTCGAGGACGTCGTACATGCGCACCCACTTCTCACCGTCGGTGTGAGCGGCGACATCCCGGAACGCCTCCTTCATGGTGGGGACGCGCGAATCACCGTGTTTGTACACGCGGTGGCCGAAGCCCATCACCTTCTCCTTGCGGGCGAGCTTGCCGCGCATCCACTCCTCGGCGCGTTCCGGTTCGCCGATCTCGAGCATGTCGTGCATGACGGCCTCGTTGGCACCGCCGTGTAGCGGACCTTTGAGCGCTCCGATCGCCGCTGTGACGGCGCTGTAGATGTCGGACATCGTCGACGTCACGACGCGCGCCGCGAAGGTCGAGGCATTGAAGCTGTGCTCCGCGTACAGGATCAGCGAGACCTCGAACGCTTGACGATCTCCGCATCGGGAACCTTCCCGAAACACATGTTCAGGAAGTTCTCGGCGAACCCGAGCGAGTGGTGCGGCGCAATCGGGTCGAGACCGCGCCGTCGACGATGATCGGCAGCGACGATGGTCGCAGCACCGCCATCATCCGCAGCGACTTGACGCGATTCGCGGCGGGCGATGCGTCGGCTTCGGCGGGATCCTCGGCGCGAGATAGCTGATCGCCGTGCGCACCACATCCATCGGGTGACAGCTCTCGGGCAACTTCGCGACGAGCCCGAGGAGCGAGCGATCGGCCCGCCGCTCGGCGCGTTCGCGCTGCATGAACAACGTCAGTTCGGCGTCGGTCGGCAACTCACCGTTCCACAGCAGGTAGGCGACCTGTTCGAAACTGCAGTGGGCGGCCAGATCCTGCACGGCGTAGCCGCGGTATGTCAGGGAGTTCGTCTCGGGCACCACCTTGGAGATCGCGGTGGTGTCGACGACGACGCCGGCCAATCCCTTGAAGATCGTCGGAACAGCGGTGTCTGTCATCACTGCCTCCTGTCGAGGGTGAAATTGAATATCCCGGAATCGAATTCGTTGTAACGCTCGTACTCGAGCACCTCGTACAACCGCGAGCGTGTCTGCATCTCGTCGAGCAGGGTCTCCTGCGTTCCCTCCTCATGGATGACCCGCAGTCCCTTCTCGACGGCACCCATGGCCAACCGCAGCGTGGTCACCGGGTAGATCACCGCGTTGTAGCCGATCTTCTCCAGAACCTGTGCGGGGATCAGCTGCGACTTGCCGAACTCGGTCATGTTCGCGAGCAACGGCACATCCACTGCGGCGCGGAACTTCTCGAAGTCCGCCGTGGTGTGGAGCGCCTCGGTGAAGATCAGGTCGGCGCCGGCGTCGGCGTAAGCTTCGCACGTTCGATGGCGGAGGGGATCCCTTCGATACCCGCCGCGTCGGTACGGGCGCAGATCACGAAGTTCGGGTCGCGGCGAGCGAGACCGCGGCGCGCAGACGACGCACCATCTCGTCCGTGCCGACGATGGCCTTACCGTCGAGGTGACCGCAGCGCTTCGGTTGATCTGGTCCTCCAGGTGCAACCGGCGATCCCGGCGTCCTCGAGGACTGTAACGGTGCGCGCCGCGGACATCGGCTCCCCGAACCCGGTGTCTGCGTCGACGAGCACCGGCAGGTCGGTGACCCGAGCGATCTGGGCGCTGTGCGCGGTGACCTCGGTGAGCGTGGTCAAACCGATGTCGGGTAGGGCGAGCGCCGCCGAGAACGCCCCACCGGAGACATAGACGCCCTCGAAGCCGATCTCCTGGACGAGCTTTGCCGTCAGTGGATTGATTGCTCCGGGAAAACGCTGGATCTTCCCGGAGATCAGTCCGGCACGGAACGCGATGCGCTTGTCCGCAGCCGACGTGGTGGCGGCGATGAGACCGGTCATGTCAGAACAGTCCCTTCTGCAGCTTCGGAGCGCGGGCGAGAACGTCATCGGACACGGTGAAGGTGAGCTGATGCAGATCGCCTGCCTTCAGTTCGGGGGCGCTCTGCGCCGCGTCGAGGAAGCGGTCCTGTTCGCCGGGAGCAACAATGCCCTCGGCGAGGATCCGGAACTTCTCGATGTACTGGTCACGAGCGAACGGGCGCGCGCCGAGCGGATGTGCATCGGCGATGGCGAGTTCGTCGACGATGACCTCGCCGTTCTTCAGCGTGACCTCGGCGCGGGCGCGAATGCCTTCTCCGCGGGGTCGGTGGAGTGGTAGCGGCGCGTCCATTCCGGGTCCTCCGCGGTGGAGATCTTGTTCCACAGTTCGATCGTGTCGGGGCGCTGCGCGCGCTCGGGCGCGTACGACCGCTCGTGGTGCCAAGTACCGTCCTGCAGCGCCACCGCGAAGATGTACATGACCGAGTGGTCCAGGGTCTCGCGGGACGCGTACGGATCGAACTTCTGAGGATCGTTCGAACCGGTGCCGATCACGACATGGGTGTGATGGCTGGTGTGCAGCACGATCGACTCGATCTGATCCAGGTCGCCGATGCGCTCCCGCATGCGGCGGGCGAGGTCGATCGGGGCCTGGCTCTGGTACTCGGCCGAGTGCTCCTTGGTGTAGGTGTCGAGAATCGCGCGTTTGGCCTCGCCCGGGCCGGGAAGCGGCACGTGGTACTCGACGTTCGGTCCGCCGAGCAGCCACGCGATGACACCGTCCTCGCCCTCCCAGATCGGAGAGGGGGCACCCTCGCCGCGCAGCACGGTCGACAGCTTCGACGGCCATCTTTCCTGCGAAAGCGGGAGCGTAGGCCTTCCAGCTGGAGATCTCGCCCTTGCGGGACTGGCGTGTGGCCGTCGTCGTATGCAGGGCCTGTCCGATGGCCTGGTACACGGTCTCGGTGTCGAGCCCGAGTAGCGTCCCGATGCCGGCCGCGGCAGACGGGCCGAGATGTGCCACGTGGTCGATCTTGTGTTCGTGCAGACAGATCGAGCGGACCAGGTCGACCTGGATCTCGTATCCGGTGGCCAGACCTCGGATCAGATCGGCACCGCTGCGTCCGGTGTGCTGAGCCACAGCGAGGATCGGTGGAATGTTGTCGCCGGGGTGCGAGTATTCCGCGGCGAGGAACGTGTCGTGGAAGTCGAGTTCGCGCACGGCCACACCATTGGCCCATGCTGCCCACTCCGGCGAGAAGGTGCCGTCGACGCCGAACACCGCCGAGCCCGGGGTGTAGGGGTGGGACTGCGCCTGGACGCGCGCGTTCGACACGGGACGACGGGTCAGCGATGCGGCGGCGACCGAGGCGTTGTCGATGATGCGATTGACGATCATGTCCGCCGTGTCGTCCGGAACCTCCACCGAGTCGGTGGCCACCTCGGCGATCCGCCACGCGAGGTGCTCTTCCTTCGGAAATTCTTCCGCGGACCGACGAGTGCGTACGAGATGTGATTTCACTGGAATCCTCCGAACGTTGGTGCTTCGATTTGCACGCTACGCAGACTTCACAAAGTTGGAAATGCCTTGCATATGCCTATTTTTGCGAAATGCATCGAGCAAATTTGTGAATGTTGCGTATGTCGAAGATGTTAGATTCACAGCCATGCAGAAGATGTATGCCGGTGCTCGTCTGCGCCGCTTACGGGACGAGCGTGGGATGACCCAGACCGCACTGGCGACCACGCTCGGGTTGTCCACCAGTTACGTCAACCAACTCGAGAACGACCATCGCCCCCTCACCGTGCCGGTACTGCTGCGCTTGAACTCGATGTTCGACCTCGACATGGCGTTCTTCGCTGCCGACACCGATGCTCGCCTCCTCGCGGACCTCCAGGAGGTACTCGCGGAGAACCCCGATACCACCGATGTCACGGCCGCCGAGATCGACGAACTGTTGTCACGCACTCCGTTCGCGGCACGCGCGCTGGTGTCGATGCACCGGCGGCTGCGCGGCGCCACCGAACAGCTCGAGCAGCTCGCCCCGGACGATCCGGGTGTCGTCGCCGACCAGTCCGCGACGACACCCTACGAGGAGGTCCGCGATTTCTTCTACGACCGCCGCAACCACATCGCCGAACTCGACGATGCCGCAGAGGAATTGTTCACCGGTCGGGGACTGACCGTCGGTGGACTGGATCTGCAGCTGAGCAGTCTGATGCAGGACGAACACGGCATCACCGTGATCATCCGTACCGACGAACCCGACCGCATCGGACCGAAACGCGCCTACGACCCGGTTGCGAAGATCCTGACCCTCGCGCGACGCCTGACCCCGGGCCAACGTGCATTCCAGCTGGCGACGCAACTCGCCTTCATCGCGCACGCCGGCACCATCAACGCCATCGTCGCGGACGCCGAGACGTTGCCCGAACGGTCACGTGCCCTCGCTCGCGTCGGCCTGGCCAACTACTTCGCCGGAGCGCTGATCCTGCCGTACACCCAGTTCCTTCGCTCGGCCGAGGCTCTGCGCTACGACATCGATCTTCTCGGCGCGAAGTTCGAGGTGGGCTTCGAGACCGTGTGCCACCGACTGTCGACACTGCAACGACCCGGGCAGCGCGGGGTGCCGTTCTTCTTCGTCCGCACCGACCGCGCCGGAAACATCTCGAAGCGTCAGTCCGCCACCGCTTTCCACTTCTCCCGCGTGGGCGGCAGCTGTCCGCTGTGGGTTGTACACGATGCGTTCACATCACCCGGTCGCATCCTGACGCAGGTGTCGCAGATGCCGGACGGCCGCACCTACCTCTGGATCGCCCGCACCACCCATGAAGGTATGCCCGGGTATCTCGCCGCCAAAAGGGATTTCGCGATCGGCCTCGGCTGCGATCTCGGTTACGCCGACAAACTCGTCTACTCGAGAGGGTTGCGCCTCGACGATCCCGACACGACCACACCCATCGGCGCGGGTTGCAAGGTGTGCGACCGCCCGTCCTGCACCCAGCGGGCGTTCCCACATCTGGGCCGCAGCATCCGGATCGACGAGAACAACGCGGGACTCGTTCCGTACTCCGCCTCGGAGAGCCGGTGACATGCGCGACGAACGACACCTCGATCCCGACGTCCACTGGTGGGCACAGGCCGACTGCCGGTTCTTCGGCCCGTCGCCGTTCTTCGGACCGGACACCGAAACACCCACGGAGCGGTTACGCAGGGAGAACCACGCCAAGCGGATCTGCGCCGGTTGCCCCGTCGTCGACGAGTGCCTGCGATACGCGGTCGACACCGGCGAACAGTTCGGGATCTGGGGTGGCACCTCGGAAAGGGAACGAAAATCACTTATCCGTGCGTGATTTCGGCATCCAGGACCACCTGAATCACGCACGGGCAGCATAGCTGCAGAGCCTGTGATAGCGGATGACAGGTACCCCGTCGTCGACTGTTACCGTTGCGCGCACCCCGTAGACCTGCTCGATCAGGTTTGCGGTCAGCGCCTCGGACGGAGTGCCGTGCGCAACGATGCGACCATGCGAGAGCACCACGACCCGGTCGCAGAACATCGCCGCGAGGTTGAGATCGTGTAGCGCCACGTAACTGGTGACCGGCAGCGCCACGACCCGTTCGAGGATGTCGAGCTGATGCTGGATATCGAGGTGGTTGGTCGGCTCGTCGAGCAGCAGTTCCTCGGGTTCCTGTGCGAGGGCTCGGGCGATCTGCGCTCGCTGACGCTCCCCACCGGACATCGAGCGCCACAGCCGGTCGGCGAACTCGACCATCCCCGTCACGGCAAGCGCCCGACCTATCGCAGCTGCTCCGCCGTCGTCGCGTCCGAACATGTCCGCGTGCGGGATACGACCGAGGCGCACCACATCTCGCACCCGAATGTCGACCTCGGTGTGCGCGTGCTGCCCGACCATCGCGACCCTGCGCGCCAGATCCCGCCGACCGAGGCTCCCGATGTCCGTCCCGTCGAGAGTCACCGAGCCTTGATCTGGACGATCGATGCCGGCCAACAGACGCAACAGCGACGACTTGCCCGATCCGTTCGGACCCAGCAACCCGATCGTCTCCCCCGGCACCGGGTCGATCGTCACATCGTCGATCACGAGATTCCCGCCGCGGCTCCACTGCAGCGACTTCGCGGACAGTGTCACGGCGTACTCCTCGTACGGAATGTCACGGCGTACTCCTCGTACGGAACAGGATCAGCGCGAAGGCCGGCACGCCGATCAGAGCGGTCACCACACCCACCGGAACCTCCTGCGGCGCGAACACGGTGCGGGCCACCGCATCCACCCAGACCATGAACACCGCACCCACCACCGCAGTCACCGGCACCAGGTGACTGTGCCGGGGCCCCACCAGGAATCGTGCCGCGTGCGGCAGGACAAGACCGACGAAGCCGATCGCGCCCGCAGCACTCACCAGGACAGCGGTGATCAGCGCGGTCACCATCAGGAACATCAGTCTCGTCCGGCCCACCGAGATACCGAGTGTGGCGGCCGTCGACGACCCGAAGGTGAACGCGTCGAGAGCGGAAGCCCGGAACAGGCATACCAGGATTCCCAGCGCACACACCGCTCCGCAGAGCAGGACATCGTTCCAGGTGGCTCCGGACAGCGACCCCAGCAACCAGAACAGCACCCCGCGGGTCCGCTCGGCATCGGCAGACGAGATGACGATGAACGACGTCAACGCCGAGAACAGTTGTGTTCCCGCGACACCCGCCAATACGACGCGTGAGGTCCCACCACCTGCGCCGGTAGCGAGCAGCAGCACGAGTGCGAACGACGCGAGCGCACCCAGGAACGCACCACCCGACAGCGACACGGCACCGCCCCCGATGCCGAGAACCGCAATCATCACGGCACCGGTCGATGCGCCGGACGAGATACCCAGGACGAACGGATCCGCCAGCGGATTGCGCAGCAACGACTGCATGATCACACCGCACACCGCGAGACCTGCGCCGCACACCGCGGCAAGCAGGGTCCGAGGCAGTCGCAATTCCCACACGATTCCTTCACGGATCGCGCTCACCGAACTGTCGGCCACACCGATCCGATCGAAGATCACCGCATACACGTCCGACACGGACAGTTCGGCGGGACCGATCGTGACGGTCACGGCGATCGACATCGCCAGGACAACGAGCCCGAGCGCGACGACGACCGTCGCGACCGGGGCACGCGCGGCGGGCGACCGAGATTTCGTCGCCGACACCATCAGCCTGCGAGGTTCCACTCGCGCAGTGCGCCGGCGACCTTCTCGATTCCGTCGACAGTGCGGATCGACGGGTTCATGTCGGCACCGTTGACCACGATGTACCGCTTGTTCTGCACCGCCGTCAGACGCTGCGTCACCGAATTCGACTCGAGGAATTCGATCTTGCTGTCGAGTGCGTCGCCCGCGATGCTTCGCCGACTCAGGTCGCCGAGCACCAGAGCTGCGGGATCCCGGTCGAGGATCGACTCCCAGCTCACCTGCGGCCACTCGTTGGTGGTGTCGTCGAAGACGTTCTTCGCGCCGACGGAGTCGGTGATGATTCCCGACGATCCGCAGCAGCCCGCGACGTACGGGGTGGCGGTGTCGGCAAACCAGTAGGCCAGCGACACTCCCGATGCATCGACCTCCCCCGCGGCGGTGTCGTACCGCTGCTGGAGTTCGGCCACGAAGTCCTCTCCGCGTTCGGTGACATCGAAGATCTCGGCGAGCTGCCTGATCTCCTTGTACACCGCGTCCATCGTGAGGGGCTCGGTGCGGTTGCCGTCGGAGTTGACGCTGTTGTCGTCCTTGCCATCGCAGTCGGTGGGCGACAGGTACGACGGAACCCCGAGCTGCTCGAACTGCTCAGGTGACGCGACACCCCCCTCTCCGAGAGTGCCGCCGAACGACGCCGACACGAAGTCGGGTTCGGTATCGAGCACCACCTCGAAGGACGGATTGTTGTCGGCAAGGCGCGGGACCTTCTCGTTCTCGGCCGCGAGGTTCTCGCGCACGGGGTCGGTCCAGGTCGCGGTCCCGACCATACGATCGGCCAGGCCCAGTGACAGCAGGATCTCCGTCGACCCCTGGTTGAGCGAGACAGCCCGCTGCGGCGGCGCGTCGATCGTGACCTCGCGACCACAGTTCTGGATGGTCAGCGGGTAGGACGTCGATCCCGACGCGGCGCTGGTCACCTGCTGATCGGTGCCGTCGGAGTTGGTGTCGCTCGACGAGCAGCCTGCAACGGTCATCGCCACTGCGACTAGTGCGATGCCTGCGCGCAGCACCGTCTGCCGCCCCTGACGGGCGGAAAATATTGAATCGATCATGTCCATCCTCGTGGTACTGCTTCGGCCGACGCAGGTGTCCTGGCTCCCGGATCGATGCTTTCCCCCGGCCTTCCAGCCCTTACGGCCGTGACCATGAAATCGGAGGTCAGCTCCTCGGTGACAGTTGCGGGACAGCCCCGGATTCACACCGGTGTTCCCTACGTCGGGTCACACAGTACAAGACCCGAGCGTGCGCACTCCCCGGCGCAGTCAGGCAAATGGCACGCCACCGGTCACCGCAACTACCTCACCGGTGATGTAGCTCGACTCCTGGGAGGCGAGGAAGACGTACGCCGGGGCGAGCTCGGCGGGTTGCCCCGGACGGCCGAGAGGAACGTCGGCACCGAACTGCTGATAGGCGTCGCGGGTCATCGTGGCCGGGATGAGCGGCGTCCAGATCGGTCCGGGTGCGACCGCATTGACGCGGATCCCCTTCGGAGCGACATCCGCGGCGAGGCCCCTGGTGAAGTTCACGATCCCGGCCTTGCTGGTCGCGTAGTCGAGCAGGCCGGGAGAAGGGCTGGTGGCCTGGATCGATGTGGTGTTCACGATTGCGGAACCCGGAAGCATTTCGGCCACCGAATATTTGCAGAGCCAGAACGGCGCGTACAGGTTCGTCTTCATCACGCGGTCGAACTGGCCGGTGGTCATGTCTGCGATACCGCCAGGTTCCATGTGCTGGTAGGCGGCGTTGTTGACGAGGATGTCGATCCCACCAAGTTCGGACACGGTGGTGCCGACCAGTTCGCGGCAGAACTCCTCGGACCGGATGTCCCCCGGTGCCGTCACTGCTCTGCTCCCCGCTTCCTCGACCAGCTCCGCAGTGCGGCGCGCATCATCATCCTCGTCGAGAAAACTCACGACGACGTCGGCGCCTTCTCGCGCGAACGCAACGGCCACGGCCCGCCCTATGCCCGAATCTGCGCCGGTCACGAGAGCGCGCCTGCCGTCGAGACGGCCACTGCCCCGATACGTGTGCTCCCCGTGGTCCGGCTCCGACACCATCTCGGAGGTGCGCCCCGGATACCGGATCTCTTCCTGTTCGGCGAGCGGTGGCGTCTGGTACTGCTCCCCGGGGTGCTGCATGCGGTACTGATCTGACATCGGATCCTCCCGGACATCGTGTGTGCCTTCTCCGTACCCGGTCGACCACGGCGGCACACACGGTTGGAGACGGCAGCTTCGGGGTATGCGGGCAGGCACACCTCGACGGAAGGACACCGGCATGAGCGCACACAAGGATCCGGAAACGGCCGGCACCGCGCGCGGCAAGGACGGTACACCGCCCGACGTGGTATCCGATCCCGCGCAGTCGACGGAGCAGGACTCCTCCGACTGGACGGATGAGGGCGGCGCGACACCATCAGGACCTGCAACCGATACCGACAAGGACTGACGCCTCTACCCACCCGGGGTTTACCCTGGTGATCGACACCTTCCACCGGGTCGAGCAGGGGCGGCCATAATGGCTTCTCGTGTGGTCGAACGAGGAGGCATGCACGTGAGTGAGAACCTGTCGGCGTACCGGAACGACTTCACGCGAATCGAGAAGCGGATCGCCGGGGAGTTCGACCCCGGGCGACGGCGCTGGGTGCTCGCCGGGTGCATCGGGTTGCTGATCATCGGGCTTGCACTTCCGCAGACGTCGTCGGCCTGGTCGTGGACGGTTCTTGCGGGCTGGTTCGGCGACACTACTGCGGTCTCGATGCTGATGCAGGTCTTCACGACATTGACCGTGGTGTTCGGTGTGCTGGTCTCTTCTACCGCGCTGTGTCTGCGCCGCTGGCGGCTGGCGTCGGCGGCGATGCTCGGCTGCGGGCTCGCGTCGCTGTTCGGGCTGTTGGGCTACTGGTCGCAGGCGGGGATGATCGCCGACGGCCCACATGCGCCGGGCATCGGCATGATCCTGAACTGGCTCGTCATCATCGCCATGACATCGCAATGGCTGCCGATCGTGCTCAGCAAGTCCCCCACCGACACGCGGCCGCGGCCGACGCTGATCCGGTCACACTGAACGGTATGCCCGGCTGCTACGCAGCTCATCCTGCGCGGCGCAGCAGATAGGTGTCCATCACCCAACCGCGCGCAGCCTTGGCCCGTGTCCTCGCAACGTCGATCGCGTCGAGCACGTCGCCCAGCCGACCCGCGACGAGTTCCTCGTCGCTCGTCCCCAGATTCGCGCCCCACCAGATGTCCCAGTCGTCGTCGAGCTCGCGGCAGGCGAGCCGCCCGTCGAGCATGACAACGATGTTGTCGGCGCCCGACGCGGCCTCCGCCCCGAGTCGCCGACCGGTGGTGATCGTGACCGGCCCACCGATCCTGTTGAACACCAGACGATGTCGGGCCGCGAGAAGCGAAATGCTGCTCACACCGGGAATGACGTCGTAGTCGATGTCGAGAACACCGCGGTCGCGAATTCGCTCGACGACGCGAATGGTGCTGTCGTACAGGCTCGGATCTCCCCACACCAGGAATCCGACGGTCTCGTCGTCTTCCACATTCGAGCGAAGCACCTCTTCGTACGCCTCGGCACGCGCAGCATGCCAGTCGCGCACTTCCGTCCCGTACCGCTCGGGCATGCGGTCGCGCGGCGGATCGGGCACCACGATCGTGCGGTACTGACCGGTGGTGTGCCGGCGCAGGATCTGTTCTCGTACCGACACGAGATCGTCGACGCCTCTCGCTTTGTCGGCGACGAGGAACACATCGACGCTCTCGAGCGCCGCGACTGCGGCGACTGTGAGATCGTCCGGGCCACCCGGTCCGATCCCGATCAGCCGCAACCTCATCCGCGATCCTCGAGATCGCCTTCGACGTCGAGGTATGCCTGCTGCAGCGCCTTCAGGGTTTCCGGGTCGGGCTCGGCCCACAGTCCACGATCGGACGCCTCGGTGAGGCGTTCGACGATGCCACGCAGTGCCCACGGATTGGCTTCGCGCAGGAACTGCTGGTTCTCGGGGTCGAGTGCATAGTTCTGGGCCAGGGACTCGTACATCCAGTCCTCGACCACACCGGCGGTCGCGTCGTAGCCGAACAGGTAGTCGACCGTCGCGGCGAGTTCGAACGCACCCTTGTAGCCGTGCCGACGCATCGCGGCGATCCAGCGCGGGTTGACGACGCGCGAGCGGAACACGCGCGCGGTCTCCTCGCTGAGCGACCGGGTGCGCACGGTGTCGGGGATGGTCGAGTCCCCGATGTACGCCTTGGGGTCGTTGCCCGTGAGCGCACGCACCGTGGCGACCATGCCGCCGTGGTACTGGAAGTAGTCGTCGGAGTCGGCGATGTCGTGTTCGCGGGTGTCGGTGTTCTTGGCGGCCACTGCGATCCGGCGGTAGTTGGCCCGCATGTCGTCGGCCGCCGCCACACCGTGCAGATTGCGTCCGTACGCGAAGCCACCCCACGCGGTGTACACCTCGGCGAGGTCGGCGTCGGTGCGCCAGTTCCCGGAGTCGATGAGCTGCAGAATCCCGGCACCGTACGAGCCCGGCTTGGAACCGAAGATGCGGCGTACCGCCCGCTCGGAGTCGCCGTGCTCGGCCTCGTCACGCCTGGCATGGGCGCGGACGTAGTTCATCTCGTCGGGTTCGTCGAGCGCCGCGACCATGCGGATCGCGTCGTCGAGCATGCCGATGACGTGCGGGAACGCATCGCGGAAGAATCCGGAGATGCGCACTGTGACATCGATTCGTGGACGGCCGAGCTCCTCGAGCGGTACGACCGTGAGTTCTCGGACGCGCCGGGACTCCGGGTCCCATTCCGGGCGGACGCCGATGAGCGCAAGCACCTCGGCGATGTCGTCGCCGGCAGTGCGCATCGCGGACGTGCCCCACACCGACAGCCCCACCGACTGCGGGTGTTCCCCGGTGTCGGCCAGATACCGCTCGACGAGTGCGTTCGCGAGCGCGACACCGGTGTCGTATGCAAGGCGGCTCGGCACGGCCTTGGGATCGACGGTGTAGAAGTTGCGCCCTGTGGGCAGCACGTTGACGAGGCCGCGCAACGGCGAGCCCGACGGCCCGGCCGGAACATATCCGCCGTCGAGAGCGTGCAGGACAGCATCGAGTTCGTCCGTGGTCTGCGCAAGACGTGGCACGACCTGTTCGGCGGCGAAGACCAGCACGCGCGCAACCTCGGTATCGGCGTGACCGAGAACGGATTCGACGGATCGCGGGACGGATTCGACGTTCCAGCTGCCATCCTCCATCGCCTGCACGAGCGCACGGGCCTGGGTTTCGATCGCATCGACCTCGGTCAGCGGCGCGTCCGGCTTCAGGCCGAGTGCGGTCCGCAGGCCGGGCACCGCGTGACTCTTTCCGCCCCACACCTGGGCGGCGCGCAGGATCGACAGAACCAGGTTGACGCGGGCCTCGCCGACGGGGGCGGCGCCGAGCACGTGCAGACCGTCGCGGATCTGCGCGTCCTTGACCTCGCACAACCACCCGTCGACGTGCAGGAGAAAATCGTCGAATTCGGCGTCGTGCGGGCGATCGTCCAGTCCCAGATCGCGATCGAGTTTCGCGGCCTGGATCAGCGTCCAGATCTGCGCGCGGATCGCGGGCAGCTTCGCCGGGTCCATCGCCGCGATGTTGGAGTACTCGTCGAGCAGTTGCTCGAGACGCGCGATGTCGCCGTACGACTCGGCGCGCGCCATCGGCGGAATCAGGTGATCGACGATCGTGGCGTGGGCGCGACGCTTGGCCTGCGCACCCTCGCCCGGGTCGTTGACGAGGAACGGTAGATCAGCGGCAGATTCCCGATCGCGGCGTCGGTCGCGCACGAAGCGACATGCCCGCGTTCTTGCCGGGGAGCCACTCCATCGAGCCGTGTTTGCCCAGGTGGACGACCGCGTCGGCACCGAAGCCTCGTTCGACCCAGCGGTATGCGGCGAGGTAGTGGTGCGACGGCGCCATGTCGGGATCGTGGTAGATCGCGACGGGGTTCTCACCGAATCCGCGGGGCGGCTGGATCATGAGCACCACGTTGCCCGCCTGCAGTGTGGCCAGCACGATCGCGTCACCGTCGACGAACAACGACCCGGGGGCCTGTCCCCACGCCTCGGTCATCGCATCGGTGAGCTCGGCGGGCAGGTCCATCGTCCACTCCACGTAGTCGGATGTGGTGACCCGCACCGGATTACCGGCGAGCTTCTCGGCAGTGAGCCATTCCTCATCCTGCCACCTGCGTCGATCAGCGCGTGAATCAGGGTGTTTCCGGCTTCGGTGTCGTCGGCGAGGTCCATGCCGGGGAAACCGGCACCGAGGTCGTATCCGAGGTCACGCAGTGCGCGCAGCATCTTGATCGCCGACACCGGGGTGTCGAGACCGACGGCGTTGCCTACACGTGAATGTTTGGTGGGATATGCCGACAACATGATCGCGATGCGACGCTCAGCGGTCGGGACGTGCCGCAACCGGGCGTGCGCGACCGCGATTCCGGCGACGCGGCGACAGCGTTCGGGGTCGGTGACGTAGCGGGGCAGACCGTCGACGTCGAGTTCCTTGAACGAGAACGGCACCGTGATGATGCGGCCGTCGAATTCTGGGACTGCGATCTGGGTGGCGGAGTCGAGCGGGGATACGCCGTCGTCCGAGTCCGCCCAGCTGTCGCGGCTCCACGTCAAGCAGAGGGCCTGCAGGATCGGAATATCGAGTGCGGCAAGGGCTCCCACGTCCCACGCTTCGTCCTCGCCACCGGCGCTGACAGTAGCGGGCTTGGTGCCCCCGGCGGCGAGCACGGTCACGACCAGGCGTCGAGGGTGCCGAGTTCGGCGAGCAGATCGTCGGGAGCGCCGCGCAGTGAGGCGCAGTGCACGACCACGGCGTGCGCTTTACCGGTGGCGTCGATCGCGTCGGCCAAATCGTGCGCGAACTGTACGTTTCCGCTGGTGTGGTGGGCTCGGTAGAACAACACACCCACGCGTGGCAGCGACTCCACAGCCGGAGCGGGACGGTCGAGCACACCCCATTCGGGTAGCTCGGCCGGCGGTTCGAACCCCTCACCTCCGAGCAGGACGGTGTCGGACAGGAACGCGTGGAGTTGTGCGAGGTTGGTGGGGCCGCCGTGGGCAAGATAGCGATGCGCCTCTGCGGCGGTGCCGATCGGCACCGTCGAGTAGCTCATGAGCTCCGCGTCGGGGGTCTGTTCACCACCGAGGACGACGACGGGAACACCCCGCGCGAGCACTGCATCGAGGCCGTTCTGCCAAGACTTGGCGGAACCGAGAATCCGCACGATGACCAGGTCGGTGCCGTCGAGCAGCCCGCCCAGGTCGGTATCCACGTCGAGGCGCGACGGGTTTCCGACCGCCCAGTCGGCGCCACTGGCACGGGCCGACAGCAGGTCGGTGTCCGACGTCGACAGCACAGCGAGGCGCGTCACGACGCACCGCAAAACCCAAGGCACACGGCCATGTTCGGTCTCCAAAACCCTCGTGGACTACTCATGCCGTGGCCGGTCTCCTGGCTGACGGATCATCACTGCTGCGCCGACCTTCCCGGACTCGCGTCCAGTGGTCTCCGTCCCGGCTGGCCGGAACGGACGAGGGCGAGCAACTACCCGCTCACAGTGGCGAGGGCCGCGCCGGTTTCTCACCGGCTTCCCGTAACCACGACGTCGCCAGCGTAGCGCACCGTTTCCTGAGGATGTGCAACCATGTGCACCCGTGGAGCACGTCTCACCCGAACTTCCCCCGATCGCTGCCCCGCCTGCTGCGGCCCGCCAT
>BBEG01000053.1 GCA_001312645.1 Rhodococcus sp. JCM 9791 | reverse complement strand
CTCCACGACACCCTCACCGGCACGGACCTGCATATCCGGGCCCGCGCCGTCGTGAATGCCGCCGGGGTGTGGGCCGGTCGTGTCGACCCCACCATCAGGCTGCGACCCAGCCGCGGTACCCACCTCGTGCTCGATGCCGCAGCACTCGGGAACCCGACCGCCGCACTCACAGTGCCGATCCCGGGCGAGCGCAACCGGTTCGTGTTCGCCCTACCGGCCCAACTCGGCCGCGTCTACCTCGGGTTGACCGACGAGGAAGCGCCGGGTGAGCTGCCGGACGTGCCCCAGACCACCGACGGTGAGATCGATTTCCTGCTCGACACCGTCAACACGGCACTCGCGACACCACTGACCCGCGACGACGTCCTGGGTTCCTTCGCCGGATTACGCCCACTGCTCGACACCACCGCATCCGACGCCGAAGGTTCGACAGCCGACCTGTCGCGCAAACACGCGGTGATCAGGACGGAGGGCGGGCCGATCGGCATCGTCGGCGGCAAACTCACCACCTACCGGAAGATGGCCGAGGACGCCGTCGACGCGGCAATCGAAGTGGCCGGGCTGAGTGCGCGGCCATGCCGCACCCGGCACCTGCCGGTGGTCGGCGCTGCGAACTCCGCTGTGCTCGGCATGCTGACGGCGCCGCAAGCTTTGGTGCAGCGCTACGGGGCCGAAGCGTCCCTGCTGGCCGCCGATCCTTCGCGTTTGGAGCGGGTTGCACCCGGAATCGACATCACCCGAGCGGAAGTGGAGTTCGCGGTGAGTCACGAAGGCGCACTCGACGTCGACGACGTACTCGATCGTCGCACTCGAATCGGGTTGGTACCGAGAGAGCGGGCACGAGCAGAAGAAGCGGTCGCTGCCGCATTCGGGTGAAACTCGTTGGACCCGGCCTGCACCCAGGTGAAATCGTGGGTGTCATGACCTCCTTCGACGCCTTCGACGCCATCTCGCTCGCCGCCGCGCGCGGCGTGCACCTGTCCGCGGAGGATGCCACCGTGAACGAAGCCGGACTGGACTACCGCGTCGTCATGGCCTCCGACGAGACGGGGCAACGCTGGGTACTTCGCGTACCACGCCGCGACGACGTCTCTGCGGGCATGGCCACCGAAATGCGCATCCTCGACCTGGTCTCCCCCATCCTGGCCGAGGACGGTATCGCCGTCCCACACTGGCAGATCCGCGCCCCTGAGCTGATCGCTTATCATGCCCTACCCGGCGCGCCCGGATTGACCCTCACCGACGCCGGAGAACCCGTCTGGCACATCGACCCTGCCAGCCCGGACTACGCCCAGCGTCTGGGACGCCTATTGGCCCGCCTGCACTCCCTCGGCGCGCAGCAGGCCGAGGCCGCGGGCGTCGAGGTACGCAGCCCCGCCCAGGTACGCCGGTCATGGCGCGACGACATCGAGCGGGTGAGTGAGGCTTTCACCGTCGCACCTGCTGAACCGGGCGTGGCAGACCTGGCTCGAGGACGACAGCTGCTGGCCCGAAGAAACTGTCATGACACACGGTGAGATCTACCCCGCGCATGTCCTGCTCGACGAGAACGGTGCGATCACCGGGGTCCTGGACTGGACCACCGCCCGCGTAGACGACCCGGCGCGCGACCTGTCCGCCCAATACGGTGCCGCCGGCGAAGAGATGTTGCACGCCACCATCACCGCCTACGCTGCTGCCGGAGGGCACATCTACCCCGGGCTCGCGGCCCAGGCCAAACATCTGTGGGGCGCCTCCCCCATCGGATATGCCTCTACGCCCTGACCACCCGGACAGAAACCGACCTCGCCACAGCAGCTACGATGCTCAACCCGGTTTGACGACCTCAGCGCCTCACGGCACCAGACAGTCCGGCCAGGGCCTGCTCGATATGAGATCGCCATTCCTGTGGATCGATCCTGTGTACCGCCGACTCACTGGGGAAGGCACTGGAGATCACCACATCCGGCGTCAGCGTGCCCAGCAGCCGCAGACTGTCGGCGAGAGTACGGGAGTCGCTGAAGCTTTCGATGTAGCCTGCCGTCCACTCTCCTGACGCGCCGACGAACAATGTGTCGCCGGTGAACAGGTAGCGGGATCCGCCCGCGCCCGGAACCAGATAGCAGACACTGCCGATGGTGTGCCCGGGTGTCGGAATCACCTCCACTCCATTGTGATCGGTGGGCCGGTTCCCCAGCGGGACGGCGATGGGTGCGTGTCTGCCGATCGCGTCGGATTCGGCAGCGGGTGCGTGCAACTTCGCACCGAACCGCTCGGCGATCCTTCCGAGCATCGGGCCCGCTTCATCCTGATGGGACAAATACTGATCAGTGAATCCGCCTCGTCGTTCCAATTCGGCGAAGTCCGACTCGCCGGCGACCGAGTAGAACAGCACGTTGGTGGTTCCGGTCCACAGGTAGGCATGGGTGGTCAGGCCGGGAAACGGATTGTCTTGTTGTGTTTCCCACAGGTCGGGCAGTACTTGGCGCATCGTTGTTGCTCCTCGTTGTCGGTATTGGACCACAACTCCACGGTGCAACCTCGAGCCCACTCGAGGTCAAGGACTCCAACTGATTCACCATGATGGGGAAGTAGGCGTCGTACCGGGTGCGCTAGCGCGGCGTCACCCAGATCGTGATGTCCGCGTGCACGACCTCGGCTCCGGCAATGTCGTAGACACGCACCGGGACAACCAGTTCCAGACCTTCGGGAACTGATGCGAAGTCCGGGAGCGAGCCGAGTTCGGCCACCGCGCGAAGACCGGATTCTGCCTTGGCAAGGTACTGGGTGGACATGGCTTTCGGGATCCATCGATGCGTCGAGGGCACTGTCGCCTCGGCGAGCATCCCCATGGCTGCTTCGGCAAGGTTGCACGCAGCGATTGCATGGAAGGTGCCGAGATGGTTGTGGACGCCCCACCATTTCGGGGCTCGCACCTCACAGCGGCCCGGTTCGAGCTCGGTGACGCGGGGCAGCACCGTCGCGAAGAAAGGTACGCGCACGCACATGCCCACCGAGAAGAGCGCGGATCCCAACGCGTTGCGCGGCAGCTTCAACCAGCTTCGATACGTCGATGTCAGGGCAGATTCCATGCCACTACCTTACTCCAAAGTAAGAACGGGGTGAGGCGACTGTGGTTGGATCGGGCCATGACCGAGGAGAACGACATCGCCACCGTCGTCAGCGCCGGCCGAGTCATCGCGGCCCGGCTCGAAGTTGTATTCGAACTGATCGCCGACCCGACCCAGCAACCACGCTGGGACGGCAACGACAACCTCGCCGAGGCAGCACCCGGCCAACGGGTGCAGGCGGTCGGCGACGTGTTCACCATGGTCCTCAGCAACGGCAAGTTCCGGGACAATCACATCGTGGAATACGAGGAAGGTCGTCTCATCGCCTGGCGGCCGTCGCCGCAGGGCGGGCGCCCGCCCGGACATCTGTGGCGCTGGGAGCTCGACCCGGTCGACGCGGACCACGTCCGCGTCACGCACACCTACGACTGGACCGAATTGACCGACGAGTCGCGGCTCGAGCGCGCACGTGCCACCACATCGGACAAGCTTGCAGCTTCGGTGGACCGGCTCGCCGCACTCGCCGAGTCGACTCGCCCATGACCCCGCCTCCGCTCAGCGACCGTGTTTGGTCTTCGCCCGGTGTCGACGGACGGCATCGCGGTTCGCGCAACGCACAGAGCAGTACCGCTGACGACCGTTGCGGGTGATGTCGACGACGACGGCCGAGCACGGATCCCCTGGGACCTGCCTGCGGCGCAACGTCCGAGACGGTGCATTCCGCGGGTGGTGAGGTGCAGCGCCGTGCCGACGCTGATGATGGACCGGAGCACGTCGGGTAGCGATTTCTCTTCGGCGCGGTAGTGCAGATGCCAGCCCTCGCCGTCGTGATCGGTCAGCCGTGGATATGCCGACGCGGTGGCCATCTGTGCGTTGAGCAGGCGTGCGCGTTCCTGCGGGTCGGACGCGTCGACAACCGTCAACCACTCGTCGATGACCGTCCGGGTGAGTGCATGGTCGTCCGACGCCTCGTCGAATTCCATCGTCATCCCGACGTCCCGGGTTCGCGTCTCGATCTCGGTTCGTGTGGCGGGCCAGTCATTGGCCAGTGACGCGGCGAGGACGACTGCATACTCGCCGTAAGGGTTGAGGTGCATAACGGCATTACATCATGGTGGGTGGCATGATCACACGGGAAACCTACGAAAACCCCACACCCGCCGGCACGCAGGCACCACCCACGAACACGGGTGGGCGGTCGAGTCGAGCCACGCGACTTCGATGGGTCGAGTGCTCTACGTCCTCTGCGAAGCGTGCGGAGCGCGGCGTGTCGATCTCCAACACCACACTCGGACTCCCCCGGCGGCACTCAGCAAAAATCTCACCTGACAGTGTCCGAGCACCGAAATCGGCATGACGCAGCGGTGCCGGATCCGCAATACTGTGTCGTTCGCCTGCAATCGACGAAAGAGGGCAGATCCATGGCTGGAGTTATCGAGCGAGAGGACGGTACTCGCATTCACGGACCGGGGAAGTTGTCGGCCGAACGCCTTCAACACGAACTGGCATTGCGCCGGCGGGCGAATCGAATCCCCGGACGCCGTCACCACGACGGAAAGGGCGGTCGCCGCCAACAACGCCGCGCAGCCACGTCGTCGTGGTGACGGACATGCCCCTTCTCAGTTCCGGCTCGGCAATCGAAAGCCGCGTCGGCTACGGTGTCCGCATGTTGTCCACTACACGTGCATGGTGGCGGCCGCTCCGGCGGTCGTGACCATTGCGCGTGTCCCGAGTCGCCTTCCGCTGGCGGCTCGGCCCTGAGAGACAAGCGACGTCAGTGGAGGCGGCTCCCGAATCTATGGAGCTTTCGATGCCGACAGAATCCGATCCACCCACCGCTATCGGCGACATCCTCGTCAGTTCACGGTCACTGGCGGAGTACCGAGCGATGTTCGCCCTCACCGACGACGACCTGCGTCGCCGGATCCTCGACTGTCCGGGCGGTACTGCAAGTTTCACAGCCGAAGTGTGCGCAGCCGGCGGCGACGTCACCGCCTGTGATCCGGTCTATGGGCGGTGCACGACCATAGAGCTGGCAGCCATGGCTCAGCGGGAATCCGATCGGGGCAACCGGTACTGCCGCAGCCACGCGGACGATTATGTGTGGACATTCTTTTCGGATCCGGACGATCATGCCTTCTCACGTAACGAAGCCGGCCGTCGGTTCTCAGACCACCACCTCTTCCATCCCGAGCGCTACATCGCAGGCGCGCTCCCCAAATTGCCTTTCGGCGACGACGCTTTCGATTTGGTGCTCAGCTCTCACCTGCTGATCAGCTACGCGGATCGGTTCGATCGGTCGTTCCATCACAACGCTGTGCGTGAACTCATGAGGTCGCAGCGACCGAGGTACGCATCTTCCCGCTCGTCACTATGGATACGACCGAGTATCCGCATCTCGACGCCTGCGACAGTGTCTCGCCGACGACGGCATCACCACTGACATTCTCAGCGTCGATTACGAGTTCCAAGCTGGTGCCAACGCGATGCTCGTGTGCACTCGGAGCTCCTGATCAGAAATGACAGTCACTCGAGTGTGACAGTAACTTTCCACCTGTCGTGCGGGTTTCCGTGGGTCGTGTTCGTGACGAAACCCGCACGCCGGGTGGAACGTTTACGGGATCACCAGCACAGGCACCACACCGGGATCCACCACCGCCGACGCACCGTGGTGAGCAGCGACCAACTCGTCCGCGGTCTGTCGCGGCGGCACCCGATCGAGCAACCAACGCTCGACCAGCAGCGCGACCTTGGCCAACATCTCGGTACGCAACCGCAGGAACGAATCCTCAGGGTCGTCGCCGACCTGACCGAGCAGCACCCACCACGCCCAGGCGACAGCCCCGGCATTGGCAACGAAATCCGGTACCACCGGAATACCTCGCCCGATCAGAGCCGCCTCGGCCTCCGGGGTCGTCGCAGCATTCGCGGCCTCGACCACGACCTTCGCGGCGACCTGGTCGACGTTGTCCGTCGTGATCGCATACGAGATCGCGGCGGGGACGAAGATGTCGGCCGCGACACCGACCACGGCCGCGCGCGGCAACTGTTGAACGTGCGCCGGGACCCGCGTGCGATCGATCTCCCGTAGGCGTCACGCAGTTCGAGCAGAGCCGGAATGTCGAGTCCGGCGGCACAGTACAGCGTGCCTGCGGCATCGGCGACAGCGATCACGCGAACGCCGGCCTCATGCAGATACCACGCGGCACCACCTCCCATGGTGCCGATGCCCTGGATCGCGACGGTCGTGTCGGCAAGCGCCCATTCGTGCGCGTGCATGGTGCCGATGCAGGCCTGCGCGACTCCGTACCCACCGACCACATCTCCGAGCAGGAAACCGCCGGTCACCGGCGCGTTCAGCGCTGTCCGGACGCGCTGCAGCGTCCGTTCCGGATCCTGGGAGCGCCCGATCGCCGCGTGGTAGGACTGCTGAAGTCCGAGCCGCGCGAAGACATCGTCGATCAGATGCTGAGGCACTCCCAGGTCCTCCGCGGTGACCCAATGTGTGTCCAGCCACGGACGCATCGCGTGGCAGAACCGCTCCAGGACACCGACCGCACGGGGATCCTTCGGGTCGAAGTCGATGCCACCCTTCGCACCGCCGACCGGCAGGTCGAACACTGCGGTCTTCGCCGCCATCCCGCGGGCCAGATCCTCGACCTCCGACACCGTGCAACCCGCCCTCATCCGGGTGCCGCCGGTGGAAAGCCCGGACACGGATGTGTGCACGACGAGATAGCCGTGTGCTCCGGTGATCGGGTCTGTCCAGGTCATACGCAAGAGGGGCTCACGGGACCTTGCTCCCTGTTGTCCGGTCCTTGCCCGAACGCACGCTCCATCGTCGAGGTCATAGTGAGCCACCCCAATCATCCGCAGTAAATTTTCGTCGCCACGAGTAATCGGCTGACAACGCCAGCGTGCATTCATCCACGACCCCGCGTCCAGTTACGAAACATGAATGATTGCGTTCACGGTTCCTACACAGCCCTTACCCTGGCGGTATGGAGCTGTCCCTGCGTCGGTTACGGATGCTTCGGGAGTTACATCGCCGAGGCACCGTGACCGCTGCTGCCGCGGCATTGCATTACACCACCTCGGCCGTCTCCCAACAGCTCGCGTTACTCGAACGAGACGTCGGCGCAACTCTTTTCGTGCGACATGGCCGCCGGGTGCAGCTCACCGAGGCCGGTCTCGTCCTCGCCGAACACGCCGAGGAGATCCTCCGCTCGGTGGAACGCGCCACGACCGCTCTCGAACGCACCCAGGACGGAGTCACCGCACGATTGGTCGGTGGCGTGTGGGCGTCGGTCGCGTCGAGTCTGCTCCCGAAGGCACTGACCTTGCTCGCGATCGAGCATCCTGGCATCGAGGTCCGCACGAAGGAGCTCGCGCCGGAGGACACCGCGGGTGCCGTCCAGGTCGGCACGTTGGATTTCTCGTTCGTGATCGACTACTCCAACTATCCGATGCCGTGGGATCCCGCATTGACCAGGGTGGTCATCGCGGTAGAGCGACTACACGCGGTCATGCCTCCCGGGACGGCACCGGCCGAGACCATGACGTTGGCGGATCTCGCCGAGTACCCGTGGGTGCTGGCCGGACCCACCTCCCATTTCGGCCGAGCGGTGCGCATGGCGTGTCAACGCTCCGGGTTCGAGCCCAGGATCAACCACGAGGTCGGCGAGCAGGCGACGGCACTCGCGATGGTCGCTGCGGGCCTGGGCGTCACCCTCGTCTCCGACCTCGGGCTGACCTTGCCTCCACCGGGGATAGAAGTGGTCGCGCTGACCGACCCGCTGATGCGCACGATCTCCATCGCCCATCGCGGCGCCGACGCACAACGACGGCCGCTGCAGTTGGTGATCGACGCGGTCCGCACCGCCGCGGCCGCCCAGGGTCTCGCGGTGTCGTCGTCGCCCGAGGAGCCCACGGCCACGCACGATTACTCGCGGGACTGAGATCGGGCACCACCGGTCAGTTGTACGGCGACACGAGGTCGACGAGCTGTGTGCACGTCTGCTCAGCGGCTCCGGACTCTATCCTGTCGTCCACAACAGCTCAGGTCGGATCGATCCCATCCCATACATCTGCACGCCGTGGACTCCCTCGCCGAGGACAGCGGCCGGCGCTGTACGGATGTACCACACGGCAGGGTTGAGGTCGACGATTCGCTGCTGGGCTGTTTCGTAGGCTGCGGCACGATCCTCGAGTTCGGCCGCCGTCCGGCCTTCGTCGATGGCGGCGTTGAGCTCGGGGTCGTTGATGCCGCTGAAGTTCCCGGTCGAGTCGCCATGGAAATTGCCCCACAGTGCCGTATCGGGGTCGAGGATCGTTGCCGACGTGATTGCCACATCGAAATCGTAGGTGTTGAGCCGCGGCAGCGCGGAGGTGAAGTCCAGGACTTCGACCTGAACCTCGACCCGTCGAATGCGCTCAACTGCGCTTGGACCGCTTCCGCGACGGCCTTGTTCTCGACCGAGGTGTAGGCCAGGAAGGTGAACGACACGGGCTTGCCCTCGGCTGCGAGTTCGTCGAACAACTTTCGCGCCGCGTCCGGATCGTGCGTCGAGATCGGGATGTCCGCATAGAACGGTGAGTTCTCGTCGAACAAGGTGCGCGGAAGTTCGGCGCGGCCTGCAAAGACCACCTCGTTCAGTGCGTCGATGTCGATAGCGAGCGCGAGTGCTCGCCGAGCGCGTTCGTCGTCGAACGGCGCCCGGCGGGTGTTCAACGCCAGAAACTGCCCGCCGCCCGTGGGTTCGACGATGACGCGGAGACCGGCATCTTCTGCGCGCCCGAGAGAAGCCCAGCTCGCTTCGATAGCAAGACCCGCATCGCCCGAGATCACGGCATTGACACGTTGATTCGTGTCGCCGTTGTGAACGAGTTCGATTCCGTCCAGGTAGGGCGCCGGCTCGTATCCGGGGTTGCGTTCGAGGACGATGCGGTCCTGTCGCCGCCATTGCGTCATCGTGTACGGGCCGGCCCCGACGGGATGTTCGTCGAATGCCTGACGTCCCGCCCCGAGCGCGGTGGGAGAAGCGACCCAGTTCAAGCCGCCCCACACCACGGCCTGCGCATAGTGCGGGTTGGGTGATGCGAGTGTCACCCGCAGCGTCAGTGGATCGGTCACTTCGAGAGCTGCGATCTGCGATGCCTGGATCAACGACGGTGATCCGGAGTTCTGATCACGCATGCGTTCCCAGTTGTACCGGACGGCTTCGGCGTCGTACGCGGTTCCGTCGGTGAAGAGGAGCCCCTCGCGCAACTTCAGCTCGAAGGTCGCACCCCCGTCTGCGGTGTCGAATGATTCTGCGAGGACGGGCGTGATCTCGAGTGTCTCGGGGTCGTTGACCAGTAGCGTTCCGTACAGCGCGTTGCCGATGAGACTGTTCGATACCCAGGCGTTGACGAGAGTCGCCGGATCGAGCGAACGCGGCTCACCGCCCTGCACGACGCTGACCGTCCCACCCTGGATCGGGTCGCCGACCTCTGCCTCATCGGTGCGCACTGCACCGCCGTTCCCGCAGGCTCCCACCATGACCATCGACGCGACAAGCACTACCAGCAGCATTGGTCGTCGAATTCGCGATCGGCGACACGAAAGGTTCAACATCTGGACTCCTTCATTGGAGTGCTTGCGGGAGCATGGGTTCGGCTCGAACAGAAAACTCGGGGTGGCCCGGGCATTGCCGAAACGATACTCTCATATACAAGAATATCATTCTCTAGCGCATGTCGAACCAGGAGAGGCCCCCATGACAGCAGCCGCTGCCGAACCGATGGAGCTCGCACTGACTCCCACCTCCCACGCACTGCGCACACCCGATGCGCCCGCGATCATCATGGGCGATGGAGGCGTGATCACCTACCGAGAACTGGACGATCGATCCGCACGGTTCGCGACGTACCTGCGCGCGCAAGGCCTCACCACCGGCGACCACATCGCCATCCTCATGGAGAATTCTCGGGCCTTTCTCGAAGTCGCGTGGGCAGCCCAACGCTCGGGCCTGTACTACACAGCGATCAATCGACACCTGCGACCCGCCGAGGTGCAGTACATCCTCGATGATTCCGGCTCGGCTGCCTGATCACGACCGCGTCGATGTCCGACGTCATCGGCGGTCTCGATCTGGCGAACATCGGCGTCCGCGTGTGTAGCGACGGCGCACTGCCCGGCTTCGACGACTACGTATCGATCCTCGACAGCAACGATCCGATGCCGCTCGACGAGTGCATCGAAGGCCGCGAGATGTTGTATTCGTCCGGAACCACCGGACGCCCCAAGGGCGTTCGCAAACCACTACCGGCCACGCCGTTCGGTGATCCCACCTCGCCGCCCGTACAGGTCGCCAAGGGCATCGCAGCGCGAGGAATCACCGCGGGAAGCGTGTACCTTTCACCGGCACCGCTGTACCACGGTTCCCCGCTGGTGTTCTGCATGTCGGCGCAGCGTCTCGGCGCCGCCGTCGTCGTGATGGAACGTTTCGATCCGGTCCGGTGTCTCGAACTCATCGAACGGCACCGCGTCACCTATGCGCAGTTCGTGCCGACGATGTTCGTGCGGATGCTCAAACTGTCCGACGAGGAACGAGCGGTATACGATCTGTCGTCGCTCGAGGAAGTCACACACGGTGCAGCGCCGTGTCCAGTGTCGGTGAAGTACCGGATGATCGAATGGATGGGCCCGATCATCCACGAATACTATTCGGGCACCGAGGATGTCGGAGCCACGCAGATCTCGTCCCCGGAGTGGCTCGCACACCCCGCTCCGTCGGCAAACCCATGCAGCATGCCACATCGTCGGCGAGAACGGGGAGGAATTGCCCGCCGGTGACGTCGGTGTCGTGTACTTCGACGCGGCCGCCCTTTCGAATACCACAACGACCCCGAGAAGACCGCTGGCGTCACTCATCCGAATGGGTGGCGCACGCTCGGCGACATGGGATACGTCGACGACGAAGGATATCTCTATCTCACCGACCGGCAAGCCCTGATGATCATCTCCGGTGGGGTGAACATCTACCCGCAGGAGACCGAGGACGTTCTCATCGGTCATCCCGCAGTGCTCGACGTCGCTGTCATCGGCGTTCCCGACGAGGAGATGGGCGAAGCGGTGAAGGCGGTCGTGCAATTGGTCGACCCCGATGCCGCGACCGCCGCGCTCGCGGAAGAACTTCAGACCTACTGCCACCGCGAACTCGCCACCTACAAGTGCCCACGCAGCATTGATTTTGTGGACGCACTCCCCCGCGACCCGAACGGCAAGCTGTACAAGCGGCACATTCGTGAGGAGTACTGGCAAGGACACGCCGCGGGTCGCACACGACTCGTTCAGGGCTGACCTGTCATGTGCCGCAGAATGTCCGGAAGGTGTCGCTGAACTCCCGCGGTGCAGGGGTGGTGTACTCGGTCCACTCATCGCGACGCTCGAACGGATGCGTCACGACCTCCAACAGCTTCTCGAACGGAGCGAGATCACCGGCCGTCGCGGCGCGTAAAGCCTCGTCGACCCGGTGATTGCGCGGGATGTAGAGCGGGTTGACGCGGTCCATCGAGTCCGCCGTGTCGTGCTCGTGCCCCTCGAGTGCACCGCGCCACCGTGTCAGCCACGGACCGATGTGCTCGCGCGGGACGAGTCGGTCGAGTGGCGTCGTGTTTCCACGGAGTTCGTCCGCCAGGGCCCGGAAGGTGCCTGTCCAATCGGCTGAGTGTTCGGTCATCAGCGTCAGCAGATCGTCGACCAACGCTCGATCGACGTCCTCGACGTTCAGGCCCAGCTTGGCCGCGATTCCGCGTGAGTAGTGGTTCTCGTAGTGTTCATCGAAGGTGCCGAGGACCGCGGTCGCTGCAGGGATCGCAGCGTTCGGATCGGAATCGATCAGTGGTAGAAGCGCTTCGGCGAAACGCGCCAGATTCCATTTCAGGACGGTGGGCTGGTTGCCGAACGCGTAGCGGCCGTTCTGGTCGATGGAGCTGAATACCGCGGCCGGGTCGTAGGAGTCCAGGAAGGCGCACGGACCGTAGTCGATGGTCTCCCCCGAGATCGTCGTGTTGTCGGTGTTCATCACCCCGTGCACGAAACCGGTGAGCATCCATCGCGCGACCAAGGAAGCCTGCACTTCGACCACCGCCCCGAGGAACGCCGGGTAGCGGTTCCCTTCACCTTCCGCAGGTAGTTCGGCGAGCTCCGGGTAGTGGCGGGCGATCGCGTAGTCGGCGAGCGTACGCAGGATCTCACCCTGACGGACCGCGAGTTCGAAGGTCCCTACCCGGAGGTGACTCGCTGCGACGCGCGCGAGCACGGCACCGGGCTCGACGCCGTTACGGTGCACGGGACGGCCCGTCGCCACCACCGACAGCGCGCGGGTGGTGGGGATGTCGAGGGCATTCATAGCCTCGCTCACCAGGTATTCGCGCAGCATCGGGCCGACCACCGCGAATCCGTCGCCGCCCCGGGAGAACGGAGTGGGCCCCGAGCCTTGAGATGCAGGTCGACCCGTCGACCGTCGGTGTCCACGAGTTCGCCGAGCAGCAGCGCTCTGCCGTCCCCGAGGAGCGGGGCGTACCCGCCGAACTGGTGGCCCGCATACGCCATCGCGACCGGCTGCGATTCGGCAGGCGCCGCCGCCCCGGACAGGACCGCGATCCCGTCGTCGCTGCGCAGCGTGGCGGCATCCGAACCCAGCGACATCGCGAGCTGCTCGTTGAGCACGAGCAGTGTCGGGTCCGGGACCTCGGCGCCCTGCCACACCACAGTGAGGACGCCGAGCTCGTCGACGAAGGTGCTCTCGAGCCCGCGTACCGCCGTGTTCGTGTCTACTGGTGAATCCGGAATCGCCGCCATCCTTCGAGAGTAGTCACTGCACGTTCCGGTTGGCTGCCGTCCGCCCTGGCGCCGAACCGACGCGACGGTCGGCTCTGCTAGTCTCCATCGCTGTCAAGGGGGGGGACACATGCCGAATGATGCCTTGAGAGTTGATCTTGATCGACTCTCGCACCTGTCGGGCCGGCTCGACCAACTCGCGCGAAGCGCCGAAACATTGAAAGTCGTACCGCACGAGCCTGGATCGACGCTCCCGCAACGAGCCTGTCGTCGCTTCGGGCCGTCATCAGTATCTCCACCGACCTACTCGACACAGCGTTGGTTGCTGCCGTCACCGAACGGTTCGAGGAAACCGCCGACGTGATGCGTCAAGTCGTGGTCCAGTACAGGAAGGCCGACGACAGCCTGGCCGAACAGCTTGCCGCAACTTATCTGTCGGCCACCGGTGCCTGGACCACGGGCAGCGACACATGACGCCGACCCGAACCCAGGTCGAGAACTGGACGCCCGGATCACTGCTCACCTGGCGTGACGGGTGGTTGAGCTTCGGGACGAGTATCGAAGCACTCTTCGACACGTACGCCGCCTCCGTCGAGAAGGTCGACGGCCAGTACTGGGAAGGTGTGGCCGCCGAAGCGGCCTTCGAGCGCGCCCAGAACGACCGCGCCACCGCACGCACCATCGTCGACACGCTCGAGCGCGTAGCCGGAACCATCACCACGGGGTACCACGCGATCAAAGGCAACCTCGACGTTGCACGCGACGCTCTCGCCACCGCCCAGGAGAACTGCTTCACCATCACCGAGAACCTCGAGGTGATCCACCCCCACGCCGAGGACGACGCAGACCGCGAGACGTTCCGGGTAGGGCTGCAAACCACCCTGCAGCGCTATGCCACGCTCGCCGAACAGGCAGACCTCGATTTGACGCGCAGCCTGGAAGAGGCCCGCACCAGCCTGCGGATCGCCTTCACTTCCGCAGCCGCGCTCGGCGACACTCAGGCCACGGCCGATGCCGCCTCCCTTGCGGCCGGAACCGCTGACGCCGAGACCCTGCACCGCATCGTCGAATCGGGAACTCTCACGCCTGAGCAACTCGCCGACCTACGCGCCGGCGAACCTGCCTCGATTCCGGCCTCACAGATGGAATATCTCAGCACCGTCGCCCGCTCACTCGACACACTCAGCCCACGCGAGCTGGAACAATTGATGTCGTCCCTCCCGGAAGAAGCACGGGCAGGTCTAGCCAACTCGCTGCAGATCATCTCGACCGACACCGTCACCGTCGCGACCAGCGGAGACCCCGACGTCCCCGCGCAGGGCGGCTTCGACCTCCTCCCCGAGGGCATCCGCGACTCGTTGTCGCGTGAAGACCGCGTGGTCCACGGTGTCGAGTCGATGGGAGGAACTGCCCTGCGTCAGACCACGCTCCACGGTGTTCCGGATGCGCATGCAATCGCATCGATCGTCTCCGCAGGGGACGGCGAGTACCGCAACGGCAGCGAACTCGACAAGCAGCTCCTCGCTGCCGGTCGCGAGTATCTCGATGCACAAGTCACACACGATCAGGATCCCCAAGCCAACATGACCATCTTCGAGGTCGACGGCCACACCCCGAGCGATCCGTACCTCGACCCGATATTCGCAGCCGTCTCCGACGATCGAGTTGCCATCGAGCAGGCAGTCACGGATCCAAACGGATCTGAATTCATACGAGATGTCCTGACCCACTCGTGGTCGGACGAATCCACGGTGCAGCCGATGTTCCACTTCGACGAACTCGAAGGCGCTGTAGGGGATCCGAACGATCCCGTCGATGTTGCAGAGGCGACCCGGACTGGACAGATCATGTCGGCGGTCGCGGCGGCGATGAGCACAGATGCTGCGTGGCAGCAGATGTCGAGCATCCCCGGTACGGACCATCAATCCATCGGCGAGGTGAACCCCGAACTGGTGCGCACCATTTCCCACAGTATGACCCCGTACATCCCGAGCCTCGTGAACGTCGAAGTACCTGATCGGCCCGGCTTCGACATTGAGGGGTGGACGGACCCCGAGGGTTCCCGAAGCTACCGTGGATCCGCCAACGTCTTCGCCGCGTTGAGTACGGATGAGGAAGCTGGGACACACTTCCAATCCCACGCCCTGCAAGAGTCCGTCTCGGCCCAGATCCGATTCGGAGAGAACCCGGATGCTCCGAATTCGAACCAGCATCTCGCCAACGCCGGGCAACTCTTGGCGTTGACCGACAAGGGCATCGAAATGTCGATGCAGGACCGCTACGACGACGATGCCGCCCGCGACCTGGCTGTGTACGAACAAAAGGCAAACGCCTACAACGCTGTAACGTGGCTCGGAGGTCATGTTCTCCCCGGCACTGATTTGCTCTTCGACACTATTTCCGCTGGCGGAGAGCCAATGAAGGAATCGGTGATCGGCCCCAAACCGGACCCCGCAGCCGAAGCTTACGTGAATCGTCCAAATTTCCAGCGCCTCAGCTACTTTTCTCTGGCGGCATTTCAAGACTTCCCAGAAGATCTTCGAACCAGATATCGCGATGTATTCGAGGAAAACGGAAATATCCGTCCTTACGATGAGCTCTTTTCAGTATCTGGCAACACCGCGAGTTGGTCAGCTACTGACTATCTGCTCGCCAATCTGTTGAGCGAATCGGGTAACCAGTACGGTCTTCGTCTCGCGTATGACGAAGTCAAGCCACCTAGTTGACCACCACAGGTCCACGCGCATCCACGCACCACAACAGATAGCCGAATCGAGTCTCCATGGTCCACCTCAGTCGCATCGCGATCACCGTCACCCTCGCCGCACTCGTCAGTAGCTGCACCACCCAACCGAATTCACACGCCCCTGGCGACCGGGACACACCACCGGATTTCGAACCGATCTACACAAGCTCATGGTCCGCAGAACCCGGCATCGACCTGCTCAGCCGTGAAGCAGAACTCATCCGAGCCACATTCGAATCCAGTTGGCAAACAGAGATGTACTCGATCACCAACTCCTTCCCCGGATACCGAGAAGCCATCGGCTATCCCCACCCCTCCATCCAGAACATCGTCCGGGGGGCCGACGCTGGGAATACCGACTGGGACCAAGTCAGCAAACACACTATCCGGTACCACATCACCGAACTCATCGAAACTCCCACCGACATCACCGCAAGCATCTGCGACGATATCGTGTACACCGAAACCACAACCAACGACCACATCACCCGTCACGGGCTCTCATGGACCGCCTCCCTGCACAACACAGCCGACACCCCGGGCCTCCCCGGCATCGCCGACACCGACCGTGCAAACCATGATCCTCGCGCCCGACGCACCCCCGACTGGAACGTTTTCGGCACCTGGAGAATCACTCATCTGATCCCACAAAGCCTCAACATGGAGAAACACGTTGCCGAACCCGCCTGCACCGCCTGGTGGCTGGCAAACCACCCAGACACGCTGAAAGTTGACGGCAACACCACGTTCCGCGCGGCCGGCGTCGTGCCCGGAACCCCCCTCGCTCCGCAATTCCCTGAGTGGATCGGACCAGCGGAGGGTCGATGACGACGCAGGCCGATCCAGTCACATTGTCGAGTGCAGTGCCCAGCGATGACCGAGGGACTTGCGTCTGCGGTCCCGGTCTGGTCAACCGACACGCTCGAACAACGACACAATGATCTTCGGGCCCACGCACATAAGCCATCCGCACGCTGTTCTCGTACTCACCGATGCCACCGATGAGGCCGTATCCGTCCGCAGCCACCTCGTCGATTGCAGCTTGAAGGTCGACGACTTCGAAAGACACATTGCGCAACCCGAGCTCGTTGGCCATCGCCGCTGGCGATCCGGGCACGTGGTCGGGCGTGATGAAGCTCGAGAGTTCCAGTCCGCAGCCTCCGCCGGGCGGCCGCAGCATCACGATCTCGCAGTGAGCACCGGGGATACCGCAGACGGTCTCAACGAATTCGCCTTGCACAGATCCGGTGCCTTCCACCTCCATTCCGAGTGTCACGAAGAACGCCGTTGCGGAGGCGAGGTCCGCGACGGTAATGCCGACATGGTCGAAACGCTGCACGTGTGCCATGAGGTCCATCTTCCATTCGAGAACTTCGACCCGCCGGGTCGTCGGCGCCGCGACCGTACTGCCCGGGCACGGCCTCCTTGGCGCGACGGGATCGACACCGCTGTGGAAGCAACCCTGCGTGCTGGTCCGGCCTGATCACCGCGCCTCGTCGCTCTACACCGCCGCACGGCGAGGAGATCACGGCGTGGCCGACGACCTCGCCGCGAGTCGCTTCCATACCTCGACGTCGGTGCGCGGTCCCCCTGGCGTCTCGGCGCCGTATCGAGCGGTTTCGCCGGGGATATCCAGGGGGCCGACCATCGGAACACCCGGATACAGTGCTTCTTCGATCCGCTCGTCGGGCACCAGCCAGCAGATTTCGAATTCGATTCCGTCGGGGTCACGGGCGTACAGCGCCTTGGTGGCGGCATGGTCCGCAGCACCGGTCAACGCTCCCGCGGCGGCGAGGCGCTGACGCATATCGTCGAGGTCTGTCAGCGTTTCGACCTCCCACGCGACGTGATAGAGCCGACTCTGCCCGGCACGACAGTGTCCCCGCCGCGCGCCTGGAACAGTCCCAGATCATGGTCGTTGGCCGATCCCGCGTGCCGAAGGAAGGCGCCACCAGGGAACTCCCCCGCCAATCGCTCGAACCCGAGCACGTGCTCGTAGAAATGCAGACTTCGTTGCAGGTTCGACACATACAGGACGACATGATTGATGCCGCGCATCCCCATCGACAATCCCTTCTCGAAGGCCCCCGCACGACCTCAAGTGCGTGAGCTGTGAATCTGCCATTCTCCTTTGGGCGCCCGCCACTGCGATCGAGCGTTCCCGAAGAGCGGGCTCGCACAACGCGCTCGCTACTCGAACCTGCGATGAATGGTGCGCGGTACCTCGAGTGCCGCGTGTGCGCCTTGGTCATCACCGAGTCGCTCGGCCAAGGTCCGTTCCGCGAGGCCCGGCGGTAACGCGGCGGAAAACTTCAGTCCCGAGACCGCATTGGCCGCGACCGTCGGCGCGCGCCACGCAATCTGTGCGAGAGCGGCGGACACATCGCGTGCGGTGACATCGGGCAGCAGGCGCAACGATTTCTCGTCGATTCGTTGCCGAGGGTCGACCAGAGATGGCAACGAGGCCTGCAGGGTGCGGTTGGCTGCAGTACCCGCCCACGTCCACCATCGTCCGCTGCCTTCGGATGGAAGAGCGATGACCGCCGCATCAACATCGACCGCAGGCAGATAGCTCGCTCGCAGGTCGACAAGGGTTGATTCGGCTCGTCGAGTCAGCGTGACACCCGGTGGCGTCGCACCGAGCAGCACCGATCGCATACCTTGCGCGATCTCGTACGAGACGCCGCCACCGAGTCCGGACCATTTTGCTCGTCCACCCGAGTCGACGGGTTCGACGAAGCAGCGTCGACGCGGCCAGTCGATGTGGGTGACCTTCCACGAGCGGCCGGCGAGGAGCAGGATCCGCGGTCCCTCGACCTCTTCGGTGAGTAGGTCGGTGCCGATCGTGCCGATTTCATTGCGCCCGGCGAGCACTGTGAATTCCGGTGGGGCACTGAACACTGCAGTCAGGTCGGAGAAGTAGCGGCGGCCGAACCGCCGTTCGGCTTCCGGTCCGATGTGCAGGAATTCGCCGTCGCGGTCGAAGAACCCCTGTTCGCACAGAAACTTCATGATGTTGTCCGCGGCGTCGTCGAAGATCGGCAGACTCCCCCACCACTGCCGCCAACTCGCCACACCGATGCGGTGTTCCTGCAGGCACAGCGCCATCATCTGTTGTGCTGCGATGTGTCGCGGAGATGGTGGCGGCGTGATCGGCTCAACCCATCCGCGCGCCCAGCCATCCAGCATGCCGAGGGCAAGCAATTCCTTTTCGTCGTCCAGACACAGGAACAGGCAGTTGCGGGAGGTGCCGGCGCGGCGTCCGGTCCGTCCGAGCCGTTGGAGGAACGACGCGACGGTGCGGGGTGCGCCGATCTGGATGACGCGGTCGAGGTCTCCGACATCGATACCGAGTTCGAGCGTGGACGTCGCGACGATCACGGTGTCGCGGGACTCGGCAAACGCCTCTTCCGATTGACGTCGTTCGGCGGCAGACAACGATGAAGGAGACAGAAATGTGGTGATGCCGCGATCACGCAGTGCCGCACCGAGCTCCTCGGCGCGGCGGCGCGAGTCGACGAACACCAACCGCTTCTCGCCCTGATGCAGAGACGCGATGACGGTGGCGGCGTTGGAGACGGAACCGACATAGTCGACGGTGATGTCGGGTTCAGTAGCGGGTGCTCCGACGTCCGGCGCGACGACACGGCGCGGCCGATCGGTTGTGCTCCCCTGCAGCCACGCCAGCAACCCGTCGGGATTGCCGACGGTCGCTGACAGACCGATGCGCTGGATGTCGCGGCCTGCGACGCGGGCCAGTCGTTCGAGGACGGCGAGCAAGTGCCAGCCGCGGTCGTCGCCGGCTTGAGCCGGGACAGCAGCTTGTATTCGTGTTCGACGCCGCGCGCCCGCGCGTGTTCCTCGGCGGAGGTGGCGCCGGGTTTGGGCAGGTAGAAACGGATGCGAGCCGCGCGCTCCATGTCGACGTGATGAAAGGCCGGCCAGTCCTGCCAACCTTCCCCGTCGCCGAGTGGTTGCTCGTCGATCACCCACGAGCCGACCTCACGCTGGCGGCGCGGTGCGAGTCCGATCGCGGCCATCAGGTCGCGGATCAGCAGCGACTTCTCTTCGGAGACCGGTTCGTGTTTCGACGGCGCGAGGAGCCGCTCGCTGATGCCGGGCAGGTAGCTGCGGTGCTCGTTGCCGTCGATGCCGTACAGGTTGATCGCGGAGTTGGAGGGAAGCATGCACTTCAGGTCCGGGTGGTGCAGATACACCAGTTCCTGGACGTACGGGATGACGCCTTTGAGCTTCTTCTGCCCGGTCTTCTCTGCCAAGCGGTCTTTGAGCAGCGACGAGAAGTACTGCGCCTTCTTCCGAGCAAGCAACAGCGGCGAATCCTCGGAACGGTAGTTTCCACGGCTCCACACGTGATCGTTGCCGCGCAAGGTACCGCTGTAGTACTTGAGTTCGATCAGGTACAGGGTGTCGCGGGCGAGGACCAGCAGGTCCACTTCGTGCCAGCGGCCGCGGTTGTCGCGGAACTCGAAGTTCGACCACGCCCGGTACGGCGGGGCGTCGGGGAGGATCTCCTTGATCCGTTCGAGTCCTTCACGTTCATGATCGAACGGGGAAGGACTGACCTCGACCCAGCGGTCACTGTGCACCGAGTACCACCCTGCCCATCCGATCGTTCACGTCCGTCACAACTTACCCGGCCGGATAAGCGCCCGCGGCTACCGCCCGATGGCCGTCGTGCCAACCTGGGGCAGCTCAGTGCGCAGCGCGAATCGCCATCGATCACTCCTCGAACGTCACGCGCGGTCACCCAGCTCGTGATCGGTGACGCGGCCCATGCGTTACGGACGGTTGCGAGCGCGGACGCGGCGCTGATGTTCAATCGAGTCTGAGCGGCCAGCTGCGATGACCAGGCACTCTCGCTCGGCGGTGTGCGGAACAGATACGGTCCGGGTGGGTTATTGGTCGGTCCGTGCCGTCGGAAGAGATCGGCAGCCGCGACGTCGATTGCTCCGATCGCAGCGAGCGCCCACAAGTCCCACAGGTCGCGCGGCGCGCGACGATCGTGCCACGTGGCGGTCTTGCCTGCCGCGAAGGCAGGCAACGTGGGCACAGCCAGTGTCGCCGGTGGCGCGTCGCTGTAGCGCTGCTCCAGCCTCCGAGGTTCTGCCGGCCACACCGTCCGGTCGCGGGAGGACAACAACTGGATCTTGACCGACAGACCGCCGCGGGTACGGAGATTCGCCGCCTCGGTATCTCGGACGGCGGTGAGCGCCGGCTCCCAGGACAGACGACCGTGTGTCCGCGCGACAGCACGTTCGAGTGCAGCGTCGAGTTCGACGGCCAACTCGTTCCGATTACCCAGAGCAACAAGATCGATGTCCTCGCTGAGACGACCGCTCGGGAGGTGAGTACGCGCGAGCGCGGTGCCTCCTATGAAATGCACGCGGTCCGCGAAGCGATCCGCGATTGCGGCGAGGAGGTGTGAGATGAGGTGGTCGCGCTCCACCTGTTCCGGTGAGACACCGAACTGTGCGACAACGGCGTCTCGCTCGTCGAGGATCATGACCGCACTCCTGCCCAGATTTCAGCGCGTCGCAAGGCAGCGACAAGACGCTGAGGCTCCGCGAGTTCGGCGAGCCGGTCCGGGTCGCTGCGGCCATAGAGGGCAGTGATCGCCGCAGCGATCTCGGGCTCTGCATTTCCGAGCAGAGGCCGACGGGCAAGATCGAGCACTGTCTGTTCGGGTGTCGTGACAAGTGCAGAGCCGAGTGCTGTGTCCACGCGTTCAGCGTCGAGCGCGTCAGTATCACGCTGCACGAACCGGACGGTGGCACGACGGTCGCTCAACTCGATTGGCCTGTGCGCACGGGGGACGGCGACGACGGCGGTGGCCAGTGCACGGGGAATCGCACCGAGCACCCGCGCTGCGCTGATACCCATCAGCACCGCTCGGTCTGCTCCGTAGATCGTCGAGGCGATCCCCGCGGCAACAGCTTCCAGTCCGGGAAGCCACGGACGCCCCACCTGGTCTTGCGGGACGACGATGTAGTAACCGTGGGCCACCCTGTGCAAGACTCCCCGGTCAACGAGCCTCGACAGCTCGGGACGCGGGTGCGCATACACGCGGGCAGCGTCCTGGGGACGGAACGTACGCAGTTCGGACCGCGCAAGCTCGACGGGCAGCGGCGTCCCACGTAACGTGCCCACATCAGTCCTTCCAGTGTGCATTTCGTAGGCTTAAACCCTACGAAATGCACACTATATACGAATTGAGTATAGGGTAGATGCACGATACGCGGGCGTGCACGCGACAGACCTCGTCGACGCAGCCCACGGACTCCCCGGATTGCCGAACCACAACCGACCGTTTCCGAAAAGCGGACTCCGAGCACGCTGCAGCGCATTCCCCGAGTTCGAGTGCGCGGTTGTGGTCATAGAGCCGCCCTACGCGCGACGTACGATGCATGCACGTGATGGCGCTCAGGTGCGCGATGTGCCGATCTCCACTACATGCGCCCATTCCGGTGGCCGGGTGAGAATGTAGTCGGGGTTCGATTCGTTCGGGGGAACGATCCGAGGGAACAGACCGACCACCGTTCTGCACCCCGGACGGCTACGGGGCCAAGGGGTTTGCCCATCGGTGAGCACGACCACCACGTCGGGGGTGAATCGGCTGCGCAGCGCCCTCTCGAATCCAGCGCGCAGATCCGTGCCACCACCCCCGAACAGTGGAATGTCCTCGGCCTGGCACAGCGGGTGTACGACCCGCGCCGCCGAGTCGCAGGACAGCACCGTGACCAGGTCTCGGCGCCCACCCACGG
>BBEG01000052.1 GCA_001312645.1 Rhodococcus sp. JCM 9791 | reverse complement strand
GGTCGGCCGCGAGCCGCTTCGTCATCCGAGCACCCGCGAGCGTGGGGTTGGCGTGCCGTCAAGTCGGAGCTTGGCGACGGCATCTCGTGAAGCACCGCCAATATACATGATCGAGAGATCTCACAACCCGAGCGGCCCCGCTCGGAAGAGAACGCAACGCATCCTTATTGCCCCGCAACACACTGGTGACGGGCACTGCTGACACTGATCGGGCATTGTTCTCACCAGGAGGTTGCTGTGTCCTACGTTCCACCCGCCGAGTTGGCCCGCGCGATGGTCGACGCCGGCCAGAGCAAGGTCCTCATGTCCACCCGCGACACCCTGATCAGGCGTACATGGCCGGTGCCATCCTCACGCTCGGAGCGGCGTTCGCGATCACCGTCACCGTGCAGACCGGCAACGCGCTCCTCGGAGCGATTCTCTTCCCGGTCGGATTCTGTCTGCTCTACCTGCTGGGGTTCGATCTACTCACCGGCGTGTTCACGATGGTCCCCATCGCCTATCTGGACAAACGTCCGGGGGTGACGATCGGGTCGATGCTCCGGAACTGGGGACTGGTCTTCGTCGGTAACTTCCTCGGAGCCGTCACAGTGGCCGTGCTGATCACATTCATCCTCACCTACGGCTACTCGATCCCGCCGGACGCGGTCGGTGAGCGTCTCGGCGAGATCGGTGAGGCCCGCACGCTCGGGTATGCCGAGCACGGCGCTGCCGGCATGGCGACCCTGTTCTTCCGTGGAATGCTGTGCAACTGGATGGTGTCCACCGGTGTTGTGGCAGCGATGATGTCGAAGAGTGTGCCGGGCAAGGTTCTCGTCATGTGGATGCCCGTCATGTTGTTCTTCTACATGGGATTCGAACACTCGGTCGTCAACATGTTCCTGTTCCCGTCCGGTCTGCTGCTGGGTGGAGACTTCACCCTCGGTGACTACCTGATCTGGAACGAAATCCCGACGGTTCTGGGCAATCTGGTCGGCGGTGTCGTGTTCGTGGGTCTTGCCCTCTACGTCACCCACGTTCGGACACAGCCCAAGCGCTCGGTCGCGACACCGCTCCCGGAGCATGCTGCAGTGACCGATAGGACTCCCGAATCCGTGTGAAGGGTCCGTTCGAGGCCTTCCGGTTCTTACGAGCACTCGATGCCTACTCTGATCGGATGGCGTCGTTCACACCGATCTCTCCGGCCGCACTTGCCGAACTGCTCGCCGAGCGGGCATGCGCACGACCGGGCCGGGTCGTCATGGCCATTTCGGCCGCCGACGCCGCTGACCCCATGGATCTGGCAAAGCGGGTGGTCGATACCCTGCGCACCGCGGGCCGTCCCGCGCACGCGGTAGCACTGCACGATTTCGTGCGACCGGCATCGCTCCGTCTCGAACACGGGCGCACCGACGAGCAGAGTTACCGGTCGAGCTGGTTCGACTACGACGCGCTGGACCGCGAGGTGGTGTCGTCGTTGAAGGAGCGGCATCGTTTTCTTCCGCGACTGTGGGACGAGACCACCGACCGCTCGGCCCGAGCCCGCCGGATCGACGCCGCAGACGATCACGTGATCATCGTGGCCGGCCCGATGCTCCTCGGCCGCGGTCTCACGTTCGATACGACCGTCGATCTGAGAATGTCCAAGGGTGCGCTCGAGCGGCGAACCCCCTCCGACCATCGTTGGACGATCGCGCCACTACTCGCGCATTCCGCCGACGCCTCGCCCGGTGCCGACATCGTCGTGCGTTTCGAACACCCCGACCGGCCCGCGCTGCGGGTTTCCTGAGTTACCCGGCTGCCAAGGCCTTGGCGAGGGGTGACGGGAATCTCGGCATCACCCGCACACCACCGAGCCATTCCTCGAGCCGCGCCGCTTCGTCGGTGAGGAATTCCGTGGCTTCCTTCCCTGCATCTTCGAGCATGTGGAGTCGAACTGCGCCGTCGTCGGTCTGCCACCACGTGCCGACGATCCTGCCGTCCCACCACGCCGTCGGTCCCGCGTTTCCACTGGTGTCGAAGAGTTGCTGCTTGTAGGGGCCGAGATACCACTCGCGTTCGAACCAGCCCATCGTCGTGGGATCGAGCGACGGCAACAGTGCACCCCACGGTTCGACAGCCGGAGCACGGTCGAGGTCGGCGGGAAGCAAGTAGCCGGTACGTCCCTCGAGATCCACTTCCACGGCCTCCAGTTCGGTCAGGGCCGCCCGGACCCCTCTGACCGTCGAGCCGAGCCACCACTTGATGTCGGCTTCGGTGCCCGGACCGAAGGCGCGCAGCCACATCTCGACGAGGTCGCGAAGTCTTCCGATTCGCTCCGTGGTTCGATCTCCTCCCCCAACCACGCGGCAGTGCGTGCCCAGTTCGGTCGCGAGATGCGCCATGGCCCGTTGTTGGAGGCCCGGACCACCTGGCCCGAGGCCGACAACACCGTCATCACGCGCGGCGCGAAGGGAACCTTCCCGCCCCACGATTTTCCGATTCCGTAGTCGATCGATGCGTCGAGAATCGGTATTTCGGAACGTAATTCGGATGAGGTGGCTTCCCGAGCACCGGCCAGGGCATCGAGGACACTCTCGGTGGCCTCGTCGAGCCACTGTGCGCCGTCCCGGTGCAACCCGGCGCGTTCGACGTCTTTGATCACGCTGCGACGCTGGGCGGCTGCCACCCGGTTGCTTGCACCGGCCTGCGCAGCCGGCAGTACCGCGCGCGGAAACACGAAGACGGTGCGGCGCATCGCGAGGTGCTTGACCAGAGTTCGGTCCTCGTAGAAGCGTCCTCGAGTTCGGCCACGGAGAAGTCGTCGACGCGCGACCACGCCGAGAGGTACACGGTTGCCGGGTCGGTGCCGTGCAGGCACACCATGCTCCTGGCAGCTTCGACTGCATCGGGCGCGCGATGCGCCGGGGCAATGCGGTGGCGGGCCGCGAGGCGTGCTCTGCGTTCACCGACGTCGACAGTCCGTAGCACCATGCGCTCACTTTAGATGCGGGCATCGACATGCATTGTCTGCGAGCCGGCCTTCCGCGCGGCGCACAAGGTACGTGCGAGGTTGCACCCGTACGACGCGGATCGGCTTGCCGCATCACCGTTCTGTATCGTCGCCACGACCGACGAGACCGGCCGATGCGGCGCACCACCCAAGGGCTCTACCGCCCGCAGCATCCGGAATCCGATCACCGGTGAGCCGCGCAGTCAGCGCTGAAGTTCCGGTGGGAATCCACCTGTAGCGATGGGACCCCATGAGTCGATGGAGATCCGGATGAGCGACTTGTTCTGCGCGCGCATAGCGTCGCGGTATTCGTCCCAGTCCGAGTGCTCGCCGGAGATGCAACGGAAGTAGTCGACGAGCGACTCGACGGCGTCGGGCATGTCGAGCACTTCCGCAGTGCCATCGACCTGCACGTAGCGCCGTTGAACTCGTCGGACAGGATGCACACGGTCGCGCGCGGAGTGCGGCGCAGATTCGCCGACTTGGCCCGCTGCGGATAGGTCGCGATGACGATCCTGCCGTCGTCGTCGACGCCGAGCGTCACGGGCGAGACCTGCGGTGCGCCGGATTCCCGCCACGTGATCAGCACTCCCCGGTGGCGGGGTCGGATGAAGTCGAGCAACTCGTCGCGTGAGACATGGTCAGTGGTTGCGATTGCCATGACGTCCACGATAGGCGCCGAAACGACTCGGACCCGCAGGCAAGAGCCCGCGGGTCCGCTCGTCGACAGCGTTACTGCTGGGCGCTGCTGATTCCCTCAGCGGAACCACTGAAGAAGTCGAGTGCACCGAAGAGGTCGGCGGCGTTGACGAAGAATTCGGCCAGATCAGCGAGCATGATGTAAATCCCATCTGTGGAGAATCAACAGCGGTGCGATCGCGGTAACGAACGCAGGTCAATTGTTACCAGAAATTCCGGATCCCGCATCGCGGACGCACTGAGTTTCACATCACATTCCGCTTGCGTGAATCGAATCACGGACCGATCACAACTGTGCAACGATCTATCTTTCAGCAGGTAGAACGGTCGACGCTGCACAGCACCTCTCTATTCGCCGCGAACTCTATCGCAATCGAAAAATTGATCTCGAACAATGTTGCAGAAGATCGTTTTACACATCGCCGAGTAGAATTTCCACCGCCCGAATTCGCACATCGGACAAACCTAATAATCCACCAACTCGGTGATCATTCTTTCGCGGGACGCTGCAACCGAGTGTTCTTCACACCTTCACCCGGCGTTCTTCGACGGTCCCTCGACTCCCGAAGACACTGCAGCAGAGCGCCGAGCCGCCTCCTCGAGGGCCGTCGATACGCCCCACCGGCGTAGGGACCCTTATCCTGGATGAGCATCTGTCCGCGAATACACACAGAGAGAACTATGAGACGCGCCAAGCGCAAACCTCGAAGACCCGCCCCGTCTGTGGACGATCACCCCGTCCCTGAACCCCGGTTCGTTCCCGGAACCCGGTATCCCGGATGCTGACCGCACTCGGGATCGCCTTCGGAATTTTCGTCGTCCTGGCCATCACCGCTCTGACCGGCTACTTCGTGGCCCAGGAATTCGCTTACATGGCGGTCGACCGCTCGCGGATGAAGGCCCGCGCCGAAAGCGGAGACAAGTCCTCTGCGCGTGTCCTGTCGGTCACGCGCCGCACCTCCTTCATGCTTTCCGGCGCGCAGCTCGGTATCACCGTCACCGGTCTGCTCGTCGGCTACGTCGCTGAGCCTCTGATCGGAAGTGGCCTCGGCGAGTTGCTCGGCGGTGTGGGGGTGCCTACTGCCGTCGGTGTCGCAGTGGGCACTGTACTTGCGGTGCTGTTCTCGACAGTGGTCCAAATGGTGTTCGGTGAGCTCGTCCCCAAGAACCTCGCGATCGCCCGCCCCGAACCGGTCGCTCGTTGGCTCGCGTTGTCCACCACCGTGTACCTGAAGATCTTCGGTTGGTTGATCCGCATGTTCGACGCCTCGTCGAACCTGCTGTTGAAAGCGTTGGGTATCGAGCCGGTCCACGACGTGGAGCATTCGGCGACACCCCGCGACCTCGAGCACATCGTCGCGGAATCCCGCGACACCGGCGAGCTTCCTGCAGAGCTGTCGAAGCTCCTCGACCGAATCCTCGACTTCCCGACCCGTACCGCCGAGCACGCGATGATCCCCCGAGCCCGTTGATTTCGTCGACATCGACGAATCCGTCGCCAGTGTCCTCACCAAGATGGGCACCGGCCATACCCGTTATCCGGTTGCCGGCACCTCGTCGGACGACGTCCGCGGTGTCGTGCATCTGCACGACCTGCTGGCCGTCGAGGATCCGACCGGCACAGCACGACAGTGGTGCAGGCCCGCGGTGATCGTTCCGACGACCCTGGCACTGCCCGGCGTGCTCGAGCACTTGAATACCGAGGGCGAGGAGATGGCGTTGGTGATCGACGAATACGGTGGTTTCGCCGGTGTCGTCACCGTCGAGGACATCGCCGAGGAACTTGTCGGCGAGATCGCCGACGAACACGACCCCGCAGTCGAGACACAGGTGATCACACGCTCGGGCGACGGTTGGCTCATCCGCGGCGACGCGCACCTCGACGAAGTGATCCGCACGCTGGACGCCGTCCTTCCCGAAGGGATTACGAGACTCTCGCGGGCCTGGTGATCGCCGAGTTCGGTGGGCTTCCCGAGGTGGGCGACACGGTGACTGTCGCCGTCGACCCGGACCCGGCCGACCTCGTGCACGAGTCGGCGCCTCCCGCGAAGTATCTCGTTGCCGAGGTACGCGCAGTCGACAAGCATGTTCCGTCGTCGGTGTTCGTGACACTGCAGACCGACGAGGTGAACGACGATGAGTAATCCCTGGGTGGTTGCGGTCACGACCGTAGTGTTGATCGCGGCGAGCGCGTTCTTCGTCGCCGTCGAGTTCGCATTGATAGCCGCACGCCGACACCGACTGGAAGATGCTGCGCCACAGAGCCGTTCTGCTCGCGCAGCATTACGCAGCGCGTCGGAACTGTCGGTGTTGCTCGCCGGGTCTCAGCTCGGTATCACCGTGTGCACGCTGGCTCTCGGTGCGATCACCAACCTGCGGTGCATCATTGGCTCACCCCGGCGTTCGAAGCGTGGGGTGCGCCGTTGTGGTTGGCCGACGTCGCCGGGTTCGTGTTGGCACTGATCATCGTCACATTCCTGCATCTGGTGGTCGGCGAGATGGCGCCGAAGTCGTGGGCCATCGCGCACCCGGAGAAGTCCGCGACGATGCTCGCACTTCCCATGCGTGCATTCATGTGGGTCACGCGACCGCTCATCGTGCAGCTCAACCACATGGCGAACTGGGTTCTGCGCAAGCTCGGCGTCGAAGCGGTGGACCAGGTGGCGTCGGGTCAGGACCCCGACGCACTGCGTCACCTGGTCGAGCACTCCGCCACGGTAGGGACACTCGACGAGCGATACCACGGCCATCTTACGAGCGCACTCGAACTCCAGACCCTCACGGTGGGCGATATCGTCACGCCTGCAGCACGACCGAGCAGCGTCCCACCGGAAGCGACCGCAGAGGAGATCCAGGACACGGTCCGCCGCACCGGACACCTACGCCTTCTCGTGCGCGGAAACGGTCATATCGACGGGGTCGTGCATGTGCGCGACAGTCTGCAGGCCGGTGACGGAGTGACCGCCGGAGACCTGATGCGGCCGGCGCTCACCCTCGATGCTGCGATTCCGGTGTACGAAGCGCTGGGCACGATGCGCGAGACCCGGAATCATCTGGCGACGGTGACCGACGACGGTCGGGTGGTCGGCTGATCACTCTCACCGACGTTCTGGCACGACTGCTCCCGGCGGAGCACGACACCGCCTGAGTGTTCCTTCGACGTCACCGGTCGCTGTCCCCGAGCACCCGCCCCAGGGCCTTCGGGGACAGCTCCGGTGCGTCGAGGAGGTCGCGCATCTCTTCGCGACGATCGTCTGCGACCGGGTGGACCCCGATGTAGTTGTGCCACTCGTCGCCGACCGGGAGTGGCCGGACCACGACGGTGTCGCCGACGCTCACGTCATCTCCCACCGTCCGGTCCATCACACTCCGGGTCTCACCGCTTCTCCCATCGCGGACGGTGAACCCGTCTCCGGGACGCACCTCGACGACTACGCCCATGATGAGCGGCGCACCACGCCACCGATGCGCGAGGTCGAGTTCGTCGTCGGGAAGTACTGTGGCCCAGCGTTCGACGAAATCGTCGAACGCTCCACCGTCGAACAACACGACGTCCGATACCAACCGCACGTCGTCGTTGGCCCGATCGACCTCGGCGAAAAGCCGTTGCCAGCGCGGTTGGTCGATGATCAGACCGGCCTTCGCATACAGCCACACGGCGCGATGCCCGAGCGGGGTGTCGCTCTTACCGAGATGGCACACCTTGTACTTGCGGCCGGAGCCGCACCAGCAGCGGTCGTTACGGCCCAACTCGGGGTGCTCGACCGGCTTGAAATGCTGCAGGAACGGATACATCGCGTGCTGCGTTCCGGTGGCGGTGCGCTCGAGCAACAGCAGACCCGCGGTCGCATCGCCTCGCATCGCCGCGAAGGTCGCGAGGTCTTCCAGTGCCGGTGCGAAGCCGGGATTCTCCGATGTTGCGAGCTGATAGCGTCGTTCGGCCTCGATCACGTCGCCGCGGGCGAGTTCGGCCCGTCCGATCATCAGTGTGCGGCAGCGCGGGTGACGCGAGGCCCGCGGCGCAGAAGCTGATCAGCCGCCTGTGCCATCTCGTACGACTCGATTCCGAGCCGCAGCAGAGCTTCGTCCGACACCAGTTGTGCAACGGCCGGATCCGCCAGTGGTGTCGCTGTGTCGGGTTCTTCGAAGTACTCGTCCAGGTACGCCTCGAGTGAAAAGTCGACGTCCCTTTCCTCGAGTGACCACGACATCAGAAGTGCCAGAAAGCGCGTGGCGGCGTGCGCCGAGGCGGCGTCCAGACCGAACGCCTTACCGAACCACTCGGATGCGGCGGCCTCCTGTTCGACCTGACTCGGGGCGGGTGCCGTGTCCGTCCGGATCAGCTTGTTGCCGGTACGTTCGAATCCTGTGTCGGCGAGTTGTTCGCTCAGCGGGGTGCACGTGTCGCGAGCCAGTTGCGGATCGGCGACGAGCGCTTCGAGCAGATCGAGTTCGATGTAGAGGTCGGAGTCGCGTGTGCGTTCCGACATCGCCGCTACCCACGCACCGAGCGTGCCCGGTGCCGGTTCGTCTCCGACCCGGTCGACGGTGACCTCACCGTGTCGGACGGTGAGGGCGACGAGGTCGCCGGCCCTGTGCGGAGTCAGGAAGTCCTCGGGCAGGACGACGACCCCGAATTGCGCCCAGGGCGTGTCGGTCAGTGAACGGGACGCGAGAATCTCGTCGTGGATCCCGGGAATGCCCACGCTGATCGGCGGGTCGTTCGGCAGGATCAGGCAGGTAGCAACACGTCGAACATCTCGAGCGCATTCGCCGCGATTTCGTCCACGGTGAGCCGATGGGTGAAGACGCGCCCGTCGAGCAGGGCGTCGAGTGCGACGTAGCGCCCGTCCCGGAGCTCGGTGATCACGGGGTCGACGAGGGCATCGTCGAGTTCGATCGCGGCCTCGATCTGCGCGGGGTCGCCGAAGCTCGGTCGGAGAGCGCTGCAACAAGCTCCGAGAGGGTATGCGGGCCGTTCTCCCGGAGCAGTGTTGTCGAGGCGGCAGAGAGGTCCCTGGAAGAAGAGTGCACATTTTGAGCCTACGGCGGCCACCCGACAGGCACGATGGGCTCTGCACACGACCCGACCGTCGAGGGATGGCGACACACCATGACGACATCACGACCTCGACCGGCACCGTCGCGTGAACCTACGGTGGTGTGGCCATGGCTCACAGGCCTCGGTCTGCTCGTCTCGCTCGTGCTGCTCGCCACCGCGGGCCGGTACGGATATCACCGTGACGAATTGTATTTCGTTCGTGCAGGGCAGGAACCGGCGTTCGGATACGTCGATCAACCGCCGCTCACACCACTGTTCGCACGGGCTGCGTCCGAGCTCTTCGGTGAGTCCCCGGTGGGTCTGCGCGTGTTCTCTGCGCTCGCTGCAGGCCTGATCGTGTTGTGTACCGGCCTGATAGCGCGCGAGTTCGAGGCGAGTCGCACGACCGCGGTACTCGCAGCCGCGTGCATGTCGGTGTCGGCGTATCTCGCAGGTGTGGGGCATCTGTTGTCGACCTCCACGTTCGATCTGCTCGCGTGGACGATTCTGAGTTGGCTGTTGGTGCGTGCCCTGCGGGATGGCGGACCCACCTGGTTACTCGTCGGCGTGACGGCGGGAATCGCCTTGCAGAACAAGATGCTCGTCGCCTTCTTCCTCCTCGCCGTGTTCATCGGAGTGCTGACAGCCGGACCCCGTTCGGCGCTGCGCACCGCGTGGGTCCCCGCGGGTGTGCTCGCCGCAGTGGTGGTGTGGTCGCCGTACCTGATCTGGCAGGCCGGGCACGGATGGCCGCAACTCGAATTGTCGACCGCGATCGCCGCGGGAAGCTCGGGGACGAGCGAATCACGGTGGCTGTTTCTGCCGTTCCAGCTGGTGCTGGTGAGCATCTGGCTGCGCCGGTATGGATCGCCGGTCTCTGGCGGCTCACGCACGATCCCGCTGTGCGAACCTACCGGGCATTCGCCGTTGCGTACGCGCTGCTCGCGATCCTCTTCCTGGTGACCGGCGGCAAACCGTACTATTCGGCCGGGATGTTCCCGATCCTGCTTGCCGCCGGGGCGGCGCCGACCGTGCGCTGGGCACACACGACGCTTCGGGCAGCTGGTGGGTGCCGCGCTGGCGTTGAGCGCCGTAACCTCGGCGTTCCTGTTCCTCCCACTCGTTTCCGCGGAGGATCTGCACGAGACCCCGATCGCGGCGCTGAACTACGACGCGGGGGAAACCGTGGGCTGGCCCGAATTCGCAGGCACTGTCGCCGGCGTCTACGCCGCCTTACCCACGCATGAACTCCCCCACACCGTCTTTCTCGGCGGGAACTACGGCGAGGCCGGCGCGATCGATCTGTATTCGTCACATGTCGTTCTGCCGCCCGCGTACAGCGGGCACAACAGCTACGCGTCGTGGGGCCCGCCGCCCGAGTCCGCGCGCACCGTCATCGCGGTCGGGTTCGACGAATCGGTGCTGCGCCGCTGGTTCGGTCGGTGACACCGGCCGCGCGCGTCGACAACGGCGTCGATCTCGACAACGACGAACAAGGCGAGACGATATGGGTGTGCCGCGACCGCACCTCGTCGTGGGACGAGATGTGGCCGCGGCTGCAGACCATCGGTTAGGGCAGTCCGTAGACCCGCGGGTTGGATTCAACCTCCGACTGTGGCGTGCATCTCCCATACGAGAACTTCGGCGCCGGTGTCGGTGATCAGTTGTTGCCCACCGCCGCCGCTGACGCGCACTGCGTCTCCTTCAGCGAGCAGCCCGACACCTTCGAGGGCAGCGTTGCCGCGCGCGACGAACACGTGCAGGAACGGTGCGTCGGGAAGTGATACCGGGTTCCCGGGCTGCATCCGCGACACGTGCAGCGCCGCATGTCGATTCCGGATACGGATCGCCGCATGGCCGGCGTGGTCCTTCATTCCGGAGGCGACGGGAACGAGGCTCCGGAGAGCAGTTCGTGGTCGATCTCGAGTTGCTCGTATCCCGGGGTCACCCCGGATTCGTCGGGCAGCACCCACATCTGGACGAAGTGCACCGGTGTGTCGTGCTGCTCGGAGTGCAGGCCGGTGGCGCCGTCGAAGCGCCACGAGTCGTTCTTCTCCGAATGGAGAATTCCGGAGCCGGCAGTCATGCGCTGAGCCAGACCTGGGTAGATGACGCCGGAATGGCCGGTCGAATCCTGGTGGACGAGTGAACCCTGGAGGACCCAGGTGACGATCTCCATGTCCTGATGGGGATGCGTGTCGAAGCCTGGCCGGGTGTGACGATGTCGTCGTTGTTGACCATCAGAACACCGTGGTGAGTGTTTGCGGGGTCGTAGTGATGACCGAAGGAAAAGGAATGCTTCGAATCGAGCCAGGCGATCTTCGTCTTCAGTCGGTCGTCTGCACGGCGGACATCGAGGCGAGGTTCGTGGACGGTGGTGTTCATGATGATCGGTTCTCCGGGTCAGCAGTTCGGATCTACGGTGGGCGGGTTGCGACGGGGGCGGATCTGCGCGTTCGGCAGACTCGGTGCCGGCAAACGCGCGACGTCGCCCACGTAGCCTTCGACGCTTCCGAATCTGTCGGATTCGTTCTGCCACGCGTCGCGGTAGGCGACGATCTCGTCGTGGGAACGAGCGACGAAGTTCCACCACATGACGATCTCCTCGCCGAACGGTGTCCCTCCCAGCAGGATCAGGCGAGCGGGTTCGCCGGTGCGGTTGGTCAGGGTCAGCTGGGTACGCCGGTGCCGACGTAGCCGAGCGCTGCTCGTTGCAGGACGGTGTCGAAGAGTGCCACTTCTCCGGTGTCGACGAGGACTCCGTGTTCGAACTCGGGGTCGACGTCGAACGTGATGGTGGCGGCGGGGTCGACGGTGATCTCGACACCGAGCAGCGGTGTGAAGGTGTGCACGGGTGAGGTGTCACCGGCGAGGCTACCGAGGAAGACTCTGCCGGTGCCGCCGCCGAGGTCGATGGGTTCGGGCACGTGGTGCTGGAAGTCGCGTGGGGTGTCGCGGTCGGAGTCGGGCAGCGCCACCCACAGCTGGACGCCGTGAAGAGTGGTCGTCGCCGGTGTCGAGACCTCCGAGTGGCAGATCCCGTGGCCACCGGTCATCAGATTCACCTCGCCCGGCAACACCATGGCGTGCACCCCGTTGCTGTCCCGGTGCTCGACCTCCCCGGTGAACAGCCAGCTCACGGTCTGCAAACCGGTATGAGGGTGAGGCGCGACGTCCATGCCGCCGGTGACGGAGACGTCGTCGGGTCCGTAATGGTCGACGAAACACCACGCGCCGATGAGTGAGCGTTGTCGTTGGGGCAGCGTGCGTCGCACGGGCATGGCACGCGGACCACCGAGCGGCACCTCGCGTGAGGTGATGATCTCGACGCGTGGATTCCGGGTGTCGCCGACCGGATGGTTCTCGGCCTGGCAGAGGATCTCGGTGGGGGTGGCGTCCGTGTTGCTCATCTCGATCGTGGCCTTCCGGTCTGGTGCGGAACTCATGGTTCAGTCTGCGCTACCGGCGCTGCATATACCGGCCGGCGTCGACTCAGAGGATGGTCGAGCCGTACATTTCTCCGAGCGGATCGGCGATGAGCTCGAGACGTTCGCCGTCGGGGCCCGGGAAGTACAGCGAGACTTCGCTGTGTTCGACGAGTTCGATCCCGGCAGCGACGAGCTTGTCGCGCAGGTATTCCCACTTCGAGGGTTCGATGCTGATCGCGATGTGATGCAATCCGCCCAGCACCTCCCGGTAGGAGCCGACATCGAGTCCGGGGAAGTCGAAGAACGCCAAGAGGTTTCCGTTGCCGATGCCGAAGAAGAAATGAGACGATCCGGGATAGTCGCGGTTCTCGATGAGTTCGACCAGCGGGAATTCGAGCAGTTCCTGATAGAACTTCACGGTGCGTTCGACGTCGCTGCTCACGATCGCCGTGTGGTGCAATCCGCGCGCCGACGATTCCGGACGTGAGCCCTCAGGCCGCAGATAGCGCTCCCGGATCTCCTCGCGTCGCTGCGCGAACGAATCATGGACCTGCGCGGTGGCGGTCATGTCGGCCCTCTTTCCACTCACCGGCAGCGGACACCTGCCGAACTAGTTGATCTCTCAACCATCATGACAGAGTGATAGTTGCGTCGTCAACTACCTGCTACGGTTGAGGTATGGAACCGACAAGTTGGCTGACCCACGATGAACATCGGTTGTGGCGGTCCTACCTCGACGCCACCCGCATGCTCATCCAGGACCTGGACAAGCAGCTGGTGCGCGACTCAGGGATCTCGTTCGCCGATTACGAGATTCTCGTCCTGCTCTCCGAAGCAGAAGACCGCAGGCTTCGGATGCGAGAACTCTCCGACGCAAGCACCACGACACGAAGCGGCATCACCCGCGCGATCACCCGAATGGAGGCCGCCGGTGGGTGCAACGCGTCGAATGCGAATCCGACAAGCGCGGTGCCTGGGCCGCATTGACCGACAAGGGCGCCGCGACACTCGCCGACGCCGGCCCCGGTCATGTCGCCGCGGTACGCGCAACGATGTTCGACGTCCTCTCCCCCGACGACATCACCGTGATGGCCGACGCCTTCACCACCATGCGCGACCACATGCAGGAACGCAGGAGCACCACCTGACCGTCGAACACGCACACGACCGACACTTCGCCCCCTCGCAGCTACGCTCGAAGCCGACCGCGATTTCCGGAAGGATGCAGAAATGCCCACGGACACCCCCGATCCCCGCCTCGCCGATATCACCGTCTCCCACAATCCCCAGCGGAACCGCTACGAGATCCTCGAAGGCGACACCGTCATCGGACACACCGACTACCGCGCAGGTGAAGGCACCCAGCGCGTATTCGTCCACACCGAGGTGGACGAGAACTACGGCGGTCTCGGCCTCGCCGGCCGCCTCGTGAAGTTCGCTCTCGACGACGTCGCGTCACACGGCGGGCGCATCGTTCCGGTATGCCCGTACGTCGCGAAGTACGTGACCAAGCACCACGACTACGACAGCATCGTCGACCGGCCCGGTGGACCGGCATGAACCACGCCGAGCGCATCTCCATCGACAAGCAGACCCGACCGGTATACCGCGCGCAAGTGGCCGTCGCGGTCGCTGTCCGGGACGCCGTGAGTGAGGCGGGCCTCGATCGGAAGCTCGCCGAGCTCGTCAATATCCGTGTGTCGCAGATCAACGGGTGTGCCTACTGCCTCGACGTGCATATTCGTGACGCACTGAAAGCGGGCGAGAAGGCCCAGCGCCTCGCCGTACTGCCCGCATGGCGCGACACCGACCTGTTCACCGACGCGGAGTGCGCCGCGCTGACACTCGCCGAACTGGTGACCACCCTGCCGTCGTCGTACGAACAGGACTGCCGCTACGCCGAGGCGCGGACGGCATTGAACGACGAGCAACTCTCCGCGATCATCTGGGTCGCGATTGCCATGAACTCGTTCAATCGCATTTCGATTCTCAGCCGCCACCGAGTTCGCCAGGACGACTGGAAGGCCTGACCTGCTCGGATCCTGAGCGTCCTCCGATCCGAGCCGCTACCGGGAGTAGCGCCGCGGTCACCAACGAGACCACCAGCACACCCAACGCCATACCCGAGAACACGTCGTGTACGTAGTGCACGCCGACGGTCACGCGCGAGAGTCCGAGAACCGTAGCCAGCGGGGCGACGAACCAGAGTGACCGTCGGACGGCGAGCACACACGCGGTGGCGAACGATGCTGCGATCACGGAATGATTCGACGGCCATGACCAGTCACCGATCTCCGGACACTCCAGAACGGTCGCGATACCCAGAGTCCGACACGGCCGCGGTTCGGTCACCACCAGCTTGATGAATTCGCTGAGCAGGTATGCGGCGATCACCCCGGTCCCGGCGACCACGAGAGTGCGGAAAGCGCGTCGATCCTCGCGCCAGGACCACACGGCGAGTACACCTGCGGTGGCCACGAGGACAAGCAGCCCCTTGTCTGCGACGACCCCCGCTGCCGGTCCCAGGAACGACGCTTCGAATGTCTGCGCGATCGCGAGATAGAGCTCATCACGGACGGGCACCGCCGCCACAGCGAGCAGTGCCAGGACGACCGCGGTCGGCATGGCAGGTAGAAGCATCGACTGGACCAACCTCGGGGGTATACGAGGTGAACGCTCGGTGACAACCATGATCGACAACGCTAGCGTGGCGGCTTGCCCTCTCCGAGTCCGACTCACCCGAGATGCGAGCGCCAGTACGCTGTGGCCCATGTGGAGAACCTGGGTTCCGTCGCTGGCGATCGTCGCAGTCGCGGTGCTCGTTCTGACAACCGGAGCGCTCACCCCGGCCTCGATCGCCATCACGGTCGTCCTGCTCGCGCTCGCCTGGATCGGATCTCCGTTGGTCTTCCCGCGCCATGTCGACGATGCGACCGCTCGCCGCGAGGCCGCCGATACGAACACTCCGGTGATCTACTGCGCCCGGGGTGCATGTTCTGCATGCGCCTGCGGGCATCCCTGCTTCGCCGCGCCGATCGTGCGATCTGGGTGAACATCTGGCGCGACCCCGCAGCGGCAGAACGGGTCCGCGAGGTCAACGACGGAAACGAGACCGTGCCGACCGTGTTCGTGGCAGGGAGTGCGCACAGCAACCCCGCCCCCGAGTGGATGCGCGCGCAACTCCGTTGAGCGAGATCGACGCCGCCTCCCTCGTCTCACCCCGGGTATCGTGGACCGACGATCACACCTGCACGCGAAAGGCCGAACCCTCGATGCGCCACGATCCGCGACGACTGTCGCAGGACCTGTATCCGCTGCGCCGTGCAGTCACTCCGTTGTTCGGTGACGTCGACGCGCTCGGGCACGTCAACAACGTCTCTATCGCCCGATACTTCGAGCAGGCCCGTGTCCTCGTGATGGAGGAACTCACCTCCGCTCTCGGCGGACCCGCGTTCGAACGCGCGGTGCTGGCCCGGATCGAGATAGATTATCTCGCCGAGGTCTTCTATCCCCACGAAGTCGTGATCTCCACCGGCGTGTCGAAGGTGGGTACCTCGTCGCTGGTACTCGGCTCGGCGCTGTTCCAGCACGGCCGGTGCGTTGCGCTGGCGACCTCCATCGACGTCGGCACGAAACCGGAAGGCGGTGCGGCGCCGATCTCCGACGAGGTGCGCGCTGTGCTCGACAAGTATCTGCTCGATCTCCCGAACTGATCGTCTCTGCCGATCACCGTCCTCCCGGAACGAACGCTCCCGCTCTGCGCACGATGTGTTCGTGCAACCGCGCGACGGCCGGAGTCGGGCGGTGGTGTCCGCTGACGAGCCCGATGTCGCGGTCCCGGTTGCCCGTCAACGGAATCCCGACGAGGTCGTCGCGGGACACGGACGCCGGCAACAACGCAACACCCAACCCCTGTGCGACGAGTGCGCGGGCCGTCTCGAACTCACCGATCTCGAATGCGACGTTCGGAACGAACCCTGCCTCCTTGCACCAGGAATCGAGAAGTCGACGCAGGTGGAATACGGGCGGATTCGCGATGAAGTGCTCTGCGGCGAGGTCTGTGAGGTCGACCTCGCCACGGTCGGCAAGCCGATGCGACGGGGCGACATACAGCAGAATCCGTTGCTTCCCGAGTAGCACGACAGCCAGATCGTCCGGGGGTGGAATCACGACGGCGAGATCGAGACGACCCTCGCGGACCATCGCGCACAGCGCTTCGCCGTGAGCCTGGACGAGACCGAACCGGATGCGCGGTGCCGTGTCGTGGAATTCGGCGAGCAGCGAGGGAATGCTCACCGGGCCGAGCGTGAGGGGAAACCCGAAACGGACCGATCCACTGTCGGGGTCAGCGTTGCTGTGTACGACATTCACTGCGTCGTCGAGCACCCGGACCACGCCGCGGGTACGTTCGTGCAGTTCGCGACCAGCAGCGGTCAGTGCGACACCCCGACCGACCGGCTGGAACAGCGCCACCCCGAGGATCTGCTCGAGCGATTTCAGTCGCCTGCTCAGTGACGACTGCGGCACACCGAGGACAGCGGCCGCGTGAGTGATGTGTCCTTCCGTCGCGGCGGTGTCGAACGCTGCGAGCAGTGGCACGATCTCGGCGATCCGACCCGACCTGTATCCATCCATATTCGGATGATAATCCACAAAATATCTCATTGGACGGATTGATATCTGCGGAGGAAGCTGGGGACACCAGCGAGAGAAGGAGTGTTTCCCATGAGCGACAACACATCCGACACCATCCACGATGTCGTCCTGATCGGAGGCGGGATCATGTCCGCCACCCTCGGCGCCATGATGTCCCGCCTCGAACCCGACGCCTCGATAGTCCTCCTCGAGCGCCTCGACGAAATCGCCGGTGAGAGTTCCAGCGCATGGAACAACGCCGGCACCGGACACTCCGGCTACGCGGAACTCAACTACATGCCCGACCCCACCGACGGCGCGACAGCGCAGGACATCGCGCACCGATTCTGCCTCTCCCGACGGTTCTGGTCGTCACTGGCAGCCGATGACACCATGCCGGAGTTCCTCACTCCCGCACCGCACATGGACATCGTGTTCGGCGAACGAGACGTCGAATACCTGCGCGCCCGGGTCGACACCCTGCGGACATCGCCGACGTTCTCCGACATGGAATTCACCGAGGACCCCGAGACCATCCGCGAGTGGGCTCCCCTGCTGGTCGAGGGCCGCACCCACACCGGACCCATGGCCGCCTCACGCCACCACGCCGGCACCGACGTCGATTTCGGTGCACTGACCAGATGGCTCGTCGACGACATCGCGACCCGCGGCACCGACGTACGTCTGCACCACGAAGTCACTCGGCTGCACCGCTGCGACGACGGACTGTGGGTGATCACCGGTCGAGACCGGGCAAGTGGGCAAGGTTTCCGTCTCACATCACGGTTCGTCTTCGTCGGTGCCGGCGGCTACGCACTGGAGTTGCTCCAGAAGGCCCGGGTCGATGAGGTGCGTGGATACGCCGTGTTCCCCGTCGGCGCACAGTTCTTTCGCACCGACAACCCGGTGGTCGTCGCACGGCACGACGCGAAGGTCTACGGCCAGGCCGACGTCGGTGCTCCGCCGATGTCGGTGCCGCACCTCGACGTGCGCGTGGTCGACGGGACACGGTCATTGATGTTCGGACCGTACGCAACATTCAGCACCCGGCTACTCCGACACGGCCGGCTGTCCGACCTGTTCCGCACGATCCGCCTGCGCAACGCCGCCGTGATGGTCACCGCGGGCCTGCGCAACCTGGCTCTCGTGCGATACCTCCTCGGGCAACTCGCCTCGTCGAAGCACCGCAAGTTCGCGCAACTCCTCCGGTTCTACCCGGGCGCAGATCCCGCTGACTGGTACCTCGTGCAGGCCGGACAGCGTGCACAGCTCATCAAGCCGGACGAGCACGGCCACGGCGTACTGACATTCGGAACCGAGCTCGTCACGAGCGCCGACGGGACGATCGCGGGACTTCTCGGTGCGTCACCGGGAGCGTCCATCGCCCCTGCCGTCATGGTCGATCTGCTCACACGGTGTTTCCCCGACCGGCAGGACCCATGGGCATCCGCGCTCGGCAATCTGATGCCGAACCGGTCTCACGACGCAGCGTGATCCGACTGTATTCCTGCGTCATCCGACGACGATCCTGCCCATCGCGCCGCGGTCGCCGTCGAACATCCGATGATCGAGGAACGTGTAGGTGCCGGGTTCGACGAACTGGACTTCGACGAACCCGCCCTGCGCGACCGCGAGATCGAGGACCTGCGAGCCCCCGCTGTCCGGGTCGCCGGCACGCAACAGGTAGGCGCCCTCCTTGTACACGGTGTCGAATTGGGTCCCGACGATGTGGAAGCCGACCGACTCGTTGGGACCGGCATCGAGGACCCAGATACGCAGGCGGTCGCCGACCTCGGCGTGCAGTGGACGATGCACGTACTGGTCGGCGAACGCGTTGAACATCACCAGATCCGGAGTGCCTGCGGCAACCTTCACAGCATCGACCTCCCCGTCGCCGAGATAGGCGTCCGACTGCACCATGAGGTATTCCGCGTCGACCGCTGCAAGGCTCGGCGGGTCGATGACGACGGCGCCGAACATCCCGGCAGCGATGTGAACAGCCATCGGCGCAGTCGCGCAGTGGTACAGCCAGATTCCACTGTGCTCGGCACGGAAGCGATAGATCAGCTCCTCACCCGGGTTGATCGTGCGCATCGGTCCGTCGGGTCCGACCATGCCGGCATGGAAATCGATGGAGTGCCCCATACTGCCGTGGTTGACCATCGTGATCTCGAAGATGTCGCCGACCCTCCCCCGCAGTCGGGCCCATCGCTTGTCCGTTGTACGTCCACATCGCCTGCGGTACACCCACGGCGTATTCACCAGGAACTTCGGTGATCTCGAAGGTGTACCGATGTGTCGTCCCGTCGGGTGCGGGCGCGAGCAACGGGTCGCGGGCCACGAAATCCGCGTCGGGTTCGGCGGCGAGGTCCACCGTCGCGCTCCGGCTGCCGCGCCGTGGTGGTGGACCGTGACGTCGTCCCCGCCTTCAGCGACGATACGGAACGCCATGCCCTGCTGCCGATGCCCGACGATCGAGCACCACCCGTCGATATCGGCGCCGACCACTCCGACATCGAGGGTCGACGACTCGCCGGGCGCCAGCCTGCCGGTGTCGTGTCCGGTCGCGAGAACCAGATCGTGCACCTGATCGTCGGAGTTCACGACGGTGAGGACGAGACGATCACCTGCCGGAACGGTGACGGATTCGGGTGTGAAGCGCATCCCGACGGCTTCGATGTGGATTTCGGTGGTGTTCCCGGTCGGGGTGACACCGGCCGATGCGTCCTGACCACCGATACCCCCACCGATACCCGACATGACGGCGGCCACGAGCGCGAGGCACGCCAACGCGGAGGTCGCCTGAAGCCCACGCTGATGGATGGCCGGGACGTAGTCGGGTACGGTCCGCCCCGACATCACCGCCCGACGACCCGCCACCGACGCTTGGCACTGGTGATCATGACCGGCAGGAACATCACGAATGCGAGCATGACCAGCGCGGTGACCCCGACCCGCATCCAACTCTCGAGTGGCAGCAGGAACAGCAACAGACCGATGTTGATGACGACGATTCGCCAGACCCACCACCGATTCATCTTGTCGACGCCGCGACCGACGACGGCGGGTCCCCCGCCCATCAGCGTGGGCAGCAGATGCTCATGACGCCGAACAGCAGTTGCGCCGCGAATCCGGCGAGGAAGGGAACGGTCATCAGCGTTGCCCGGTCGGGAACCATCGGACCGGTCGCGAGCACAATCGCCAGGACCGCAAGCGACCCGAGCAGCCACAACATCGCCGCGGTCACGGACGCGGCAGCATATCCATCAGGCGGATGCGAGAGGGCGCCACGCAACAGCGGTCCGGCCACCACGATCCACCCGGCAAGATAGGCCGCGCATCCGGCCGCGGCGAGAAGCGGGTACCCGGTCAAGGCACCCACCATCAGTGCGGCGATACCGACGAGCAGGATCGCCAGAGCCGCGGGACGTCGCTCCACACCGGCCTTGTCCATCCCGATCAGATTCGGGTACATCACGGTGAGCACACCCGCGGCGGCCAGACCCAGGAACCCGAGCAGATTCATGGCCTGGTGGGCCAGAAGGAATCCGGCTTCTGCCTGCTCGGTTGCCCCGTACGCCAACACCGCGCCGAATCCGGCGCCGAACGGCAACATCGCCGACGAGGCGACAAGAAACCACACGCTCTGCGCGTGCTCCGCCGGGCTGTCACCCGCCTCGACTCTCGCGCGCTGCGCTCGCCGGATCAATAACAGCAGCGAGATCGCATGCCACGCCACCATCGCTCCGATGAGCACCGCTCCGATGAGGGTGACGGGGAACCACCCGCCGACGACACCGATGATCGTGACGACGATGCCTGCATTGAGGAGGTAGATCTTGACGAGCTGAGGCCCCCGCTCCGATTCGGGGAGGCGATATCCCAGGAAGCGTTCGGCAAGAGTCTGCGACCACACCACGATCGAGTTGGTGACTGCGCCCAGGGTGAACAGATGCACGAGCAGCCATCGCGACTCAGGAAGGAACGGATGCGTGAGCCCGGCGAGGATGAGTACCACGAGCCACACTCGCACGGGCATACCCGCGCGCTGATGCCAACTCTTGGGTCGCTCGACCGGTTGTGTGGTGGTCACGGCTCGATGGTAGGACTGCCCCGACCGCGAATACTACTTAGTGTCGTAGAACCCGCTCGGCAGGTGACCGAATTCCTCGAAGGCGCCCGACCAATTCCTCTATGCACCGGGTTTCGCACATCAGAAGAGCGTGGGAGGACCGACCGGTTCAGATTTCGGGGAGGCCGGGGTCTCAGCGCCTCGATGCGCCGGTTGCCGACCGGCGAGCCCGTACCGCTCGACGAGTGGATCCACTCGGGCATCGAGCCAGCGGGTGTACTCCGGGGAGACGTAGGCCCCTCGACCGTAGAGCCGCCGATACCTCGGTAGCAGGGCGGGATGTTCCGCACTCATCCAGGACAGAAACCATCCGCGGGTGGATCCGCGTAGATGCATCGGGATCACGGTGACTCCGGACGCACCCGCGGCTGCGAGATCAGCGAAGAGACCCTCGAGGTGCTGCTTCGAATCCGTGAGAAACGGGATGACGGGAGCGACCATCACATGACAGGACATCCCGGCATCGGCGATCGCGCGAATCAGGTCGAGCCTGGCCTTCGGGGACGGCGTGCCAGGCTCGATCTGCTGTTGCAGTTCGTGGTCGCCGATCGCCAGCGAGACGGACACACGGACGTCGACCTGACGCGACGCGAGCGCGATCAACGGCAGGTCGCGCCGGAGGAGCGTACCTTTCGTCAGAATCGAGAACGGCGTGCCGGATTCCGCGAGGGCCCCGATGACGCCCGGCATCAACCGATATCGACCTTCGGCACGCTGATACGGATCGGTGTTGGTGCCGAGCGCCACGTGCTCACGCTTCCAGGATTTGCGCGCAAGCTCGCGGCGAAGGACAGCTGCGACGTTGGTCTTGACCACGAGCTGGGTGTCGAAGTCGTGGCCGGCGTCGAGGTCGAGGTACTCGTGGGTCGGTCGCGCGAAGCAATAGCGACACGCGTGGCTGCACCCACGGAACGTGTTGACCGTGTAGTCGAACGGTAGACGTGATGCCTCGGGTGTCTTGTTCAGCGCACTTTTGCACAACACCTCGTGAAAGGTGATGCCGTCGAATTCGGGTGTCTGCACGCGCCGTACGAGACCGGAGCGCTCGAGCCCGGGCAGCGCACCGTCGTCCGCGTCCACCGCCTGCGTCGTCCACCGCATACCCACAGTCGAACACTCGTACGAGCAGCTGTCAACCGTACGGTCGAATCGGTGTTCGACCATCGCCACCGCTTACCCGACGACGCAGGCCCGGTCGCACCTCGGGTCGCCTCGAGCTAAAGTGCTCCTCACGTTGATATCGAGGGGGGTTCGATGAGCGGTTTGATTCCCAGTGCCGGAATCCGGGTGGTTCCCGATGGGGTCCGGCTGTATGGAAGCACCAATCTTCATGCAGCAGAGCAGGTTGCGCAGGCCGGGTCGATGGACCTGGGGGCGAATGTAGCGTCACTGAGTCCGGCCATGGGATTGATCGGCGCAGATTTCCTCGCGGCCTTCGTGGCCGCGCAGAGCGAACACACACGCGCGGTGGGACAGCTGACGCTCGCCTACGCGTCCAATGGCATTGCCGCACATGAGGCTGCGGCCGCGTACGACGGCACCGACGCCGCCACCGCCATTGCGCTCGCACGCTCCAACGGGAGCCTGGCGTGAACACC
>BBEG01000051.1 GCA_001312645.1 Rhodococcus sp. JCM 9791 | reverse complement strand
CCGCCGGTGAGCGCCTCGCGGATGCCGCACGGCGTGCCGTCACCACCAAACTCGGTGTACCTCCCGCCTCGATCGCCTCGGTCGGTCAGCTCACCGTGTTCGACGAACCCAGTCGCGACCCGCGCGGCCCGACCCTGTCGGTGGCGATGTGGGCGGTCGTCGACAACACCGAGTACGTCCCCGTCGACGACACGATCGACGCGCAGTGGCAGGACTTCGATCACCCCGCCGAACTCGCGTTCGACCACAACCGAATCGTCACCGACGGTCGCACGATCGCCGGAAACACGCTGCTGTGGAAGGATATTTCCTTCACCCGCGGCCTTCTCGGACAGGAGTTCCCGGCGACCTACGCGATCGAGGTCACCACGTCGCTGACCGGGGTACGGCCGGACGCCGGGAACCTCAACCGGACGCTCAAATCCCTCGACGGGCTGGAACGTACGGACGAGCGGGTGCGGGTGCAGTCCACGGGTCGTCCCGCGGTGGTGTGGCGGTGGAGCGAATCCCACGTGGGGATCACCAGATGACGGCGATGCCGCATTCAGTATCGACAGCGCGCCGACCGCGTAGAACAGTGGACGCGGCGCCGGCTCACCCGATCGCCGTTGCCGTGCACTCCCCATCCCGATCACACCCCCGAGTATCACGAGGACCACGAGTTTGACGCCGAGCTTCGTGTAGTCGAGTTCGATTCCCGCAGGCCACGGCGCTGCCAGCGCGAGTCCGGTGACGAGCGACAGCAGCAATCCGTAATCCATCACGCGCGTCATGCGGAACCGGCGAGCCGCCGACTCGCTTACCCACGCACCGAATGTGGCCGCAAATCCGACAATATGGAGAAGTACGACAAAGTCACGAAGCAGGTCCATGCGAATGTCCTTGCGTTTGTTGGCATATCGTTTCTGGCCGAATCAATGTCGGTTGTGACATATACACATTCGTCCGGAGATGTGTGACAAATCGTAACCTGACTCCGATAGACCGAACGCACAGGTATCGAGGTATCACCGAATCTGAGGAGTGTTCATGAGTAGACGAACGATGCGCCGCAGGGGGACTTCTGCACTCGCCGCAATCGGAATGGGTGCGGCGATGGTCGCTGCTGGAAGTGGTGTAGCGACTGCTGCACCGACTTCCACGGATATGACGTGCACGAGCGCGAATCCCCTCCCTTGGGCACCGCCGTTCACATGGAACGTTCGCGCAGGGTCCGGCGAATCGATTCCCCCGGGTGGTGACGTGCTGGAACCATCACTCCTGCTCAGCGGCGGAAACGATCTGCCTTACCCCCGGGTGGCCTCATCCCGAGCATCGGACCGAACTGGTATGGGACGCAGGTGCTGGTCGACTGGACCAACACGACGAGCGGCGAGTCCGGACGCAGTGTCAGCGATCAGGCAGCGTGGAATCAGAACCCCGGCATCCCGATCAATCGCACCTTCCCCGGGACGGGAACGGTCGACTTCACCGTGACCGTGCAGACCGGTGGGGGTGGTGGTTCATCAACACCCAGAACGCGGTCTGCCAGGCACCATCGACGTTGTGTCCCGACTGATCGGGACCGATAATGAGGCCGCCCGCGTCCGCGGGCGCCTCGTTCAGCTCACCAGTAGGAGAAGTAGTGCGGTGACGGCAAGTACGTCGGGCCCACGCATCCGTTGCCGGATCAGGTCGACAGGAATCTGTCCCACAGCGGTGTCGAGGACCAGACCGTCGTAGTCGGTGTAGGGATGCGTACGAACCGATAGGCAGCGGCGCACGCCCCCATCAGGACGATGGTCATGACCAGGAGATCTGCTGCCACCAGCGGCGCAGTGAGAATGGTCGTTGCAGCGGCAACACCGGCCGGCACAGCCATCAGGGCACGCGCAATGCCCGATCGTGAGCACCCAGCGTCGCACGTAACCCGCTGTTGGCAGACAGGTCCCGCAGTCCACCGCTGAACGCCACTGCCACAGCGAACACGAGTGCGAGATGAGCAATGACGGCAGCAGGCGGCGACAGTACCGCAGCCAGAACCGAGCCCACGAACACCGCACCTGCAACGTAGAGAAACGACGACGGACGGCGACGAAGCCGAAGTGCATCACTACAGATCAATGCCCGCGTACGGCTCGTCGGTAATGCACGCGAGGGACGGCGAGCCACCTTCCGCCACGCCCTCTGCTCAGCAGCCCCGGTCAGCACCGACAGATCCAGTGTCGTGATCGATGCACTCACTGCGACGGTCATATCGGATCCCACCGTCATGTCGGCGAGACCGATGCGTCCACACAAGCTCACCGCCGCTGCGCCGGCCGAGACAACCGCTACTCCGACAACGACAACCGGAGCCCACGCCACCGTCATCGGTACGGACACACCCGTGATAGCGAGTGCCGACGTCGCACCTCCGAGCACCGCGAACACCCCGGCCATGGCTCGAAGCGTCCATACCGGCAGCACCCTGCATTGAACGAGTATCGCGAAGGCGACCACACCGATGCCGATACACATTCCGAATACCGTGAACGGGACCCAGCCTTCGAGCGCACCGATGAACGCAGCGAGTCGCCCCTCAATTGCACCGACCAGCGCGCCGATGCTCAGCGCTGCGAGCAGACGGGCCCGCAGTAGAGCACCACGATCGACCGGTGTGGACAGCACCCACCACGCCGTATTGCTCACGGTGGTGACGGGTCCGAGCGAACGAGTCGCGACTGTGGACAGCGAAATGAGAATCGCGAAGACCGCCCAGCCCCACGTCGGATTCCAGCCTTCTTGTCCTGCAAACAGAATCGACTCGGCGAGGGCGGTCGGGGGGCGCGTGGCCAGCCACCACACGAGGCCGCCGCACACGTACAACCCCAGAACCGACACAACGATCAGGCCTTCACGGTGGGTTTGCGGGGTGTGTGTGCGCTCGAACCCGCGCCGCACGGAGTGCACAACGCGCACCGACGGGATGGCCCCCGGTATGTCCGTCAGCGCCATGAGTCTGCGTCCACGGTCAGGTCTGCGACGGAATCCACCAGCGCAGCATCGTGGGATGCCAGCAGCACCGTGGTGCCCGCGCGAGTCTCGTCGCGAATCGCATCGGACAGCCAGGTCCGTCCACTGACGTCGAGGTGCTGTTCGGGCTCATCGAGCACCAATAGTCGACGCGGCCGAACGAATGCCGATGCCAGGCCGAGTCGCGTCGTTGCCCACTCGACATCGTCACAGGCAATTGGTCGGCCGCGTCGAGGAGACCGACATCCTCGAGCACCCGCGAGGCCTGACCGTACGGATCCGGTACACCGTGGGCAGTGGCGACAAGCTGCAGATGTTCGTGCGCAGTGAGATGCGCAAACACCGCGACATCGCCTATGACCGCGGCTACCGCAGCCCGAAAACCCGGAGAGGACTCGTCGACAGGGTCGCCGTCGACGGTGATGCTGCCGTGATCGAGCCGCTCGGCACCGACCATGCATCGCAGCAGTGTGGATTTGCCCGCACCGTTGGCGCCGACAATCGCGCAGCATTGCCCCGCTGCGACGTCGAAACTCAGTTCGGTGAAGACGCGTAGACCACCGAAGTGGCGTTCGGCGTCGCGCACGGACACGACATGGTTGTGTGACGACATGGGGATCTCCCGAATTCCTCGTGACTGACGATGAGTGCGAGGAAGCGGGGACCGATCGGTCAGAGCGCAGCAGTCGATCCGGTCCCCGCGTGGGGGCCGGGAGCTCGAGGTCGTGGTTTACCGGCGGTGTCCGGGTGTGACTGACGTCGAAGTTCGCCGTGCCGGCGATGCTCTTCCTCCGTCGGCCCGCGGGTGGTGCGGCCGAGGGCGAACAGCAGGTCGTCGGACCGCCACACGAGCACGAGCGCAGCGACCGCCACGACGGTTATGAGAAGCCCCGCCAACAGCGCCGACGTGTCGCCGGACGATGCGAGGCCGACGGTGAAGAAGACTGCGACCGCCCACGTCAGGACGAAGAGGAGGACCTCTACGCCGTTGCGGGTGCCGAAGAACATACCGCGCAGTCTATCTCCGCGTCGTGCCTACCGTTCCTGGGAGGGCTTCAGCGCTGCAGGTCGACAGTCTCGTCCATCCGTCCCAGCTTGTGGGGATTGGCAATCCCGTAGAGGTGCGTGATCCTGCCGCCCTCCACCACGATGCTCACCGCCACGGTGCGGCCATCGGCGAAGAGTCGTGCACCCGGCATCCCGTTGATCCGGGCCGTCGTCACCGTAAATCCTCGAACGTTCACGTACCGGACCAGCAGCGACGCCAACCGGTCGGCTCCGACGATCGGCTTCCTCGACGCAGGCGCCAGCCCACCGCCGTCGGCGACCGCCACCACATCGGGGGCGAGGACGTCCAGCAAGGCCTGCAGATCACCGGTGGTGACCGCTGCCAGGAACTTGTCGACCACCGCGGATTGCTCGACGGGATCGACATCCATCCGTGGTCGTCGCGCGGCGACATGTCTGCGGGCACGGTGAGCGATTTGCCGGACCGATTCCGGAGTCTTCTCCACCGCCGCGGCGATCTCCTCGTACGGCGTTTCGAACACCTCCCGCAACACGAACACCGCGCGTTCGGCCGGCGTGAGTGTCTCGAGCACGGTCAGCATCGCGATCGAGACGCTCTCGGCAAGTTCGACGTCGTCGGCGATATCGGGACCCGTGAGCAAGGGCTCCGGCAACCATTCCCCGACGTACTCTTCGCGTCGTCGCGCCGACGCCGGATCTGATTGAGCGACAACCGCGTCACGATCCGAACGAGATAGGCACGGGCGTCGCGCACCTCGGCACGGTCCGCCGCGTCCCACCGCAGCCATGCCTCCTGGACGACGTCCTCGGCGTCGGCGGCGGAGCCGAGCATCTCGTACGCGACCGTGAACAGCAGGCTGCGATGGGTGACGAACGGATCGTCGGTCATGACTTCGACGCTACGGCGAGCGGGGCGAGATTGCAGCTCGCCGCATACTCCTCCGATCTCACTCCGAGTGCGATGTTGGAGCGGGTAGCGAAGTTCGAGAACGCGATGTGTGCCGTCAGCTCGACCAGCGCGGCCGGGCCGAGTGCGTCGAGCAGCCGGGCCGACAACTCGTCGGTGACGGTCGGAGGAGTGGAGCTCATCGCCTCGGCGTACTCCATGACGTCGCGTTCGAGCGATGTGAACGCATCGGATTCACGCCACCGCGGGACCTCACGCGCCTTCCTCACATCGAGACCCTTGTTGTGTGCCTCGAAATATCCGTAATCGAGGCAGAATTCACATCCGACGAACGCCGCCACGGCCATGTTGGCGAACGCCTTCAGATTCTCGTCGCATCGATCCCATTTCTTCACCTTGCGCCCGACACCGAGGCTGAAGTTCATCACCTTCTTGTTGTGCCACAACACGGCTATGCCGTCCGGCACGTTGCCGACCATTCGTCGCGACATGCGTTTGACGAGGCCGCCGTAGAGTCCGGTCATTTCCGCCGGCGCGATCCTGGTGGTCATCATTCCTCCGATCGAAGTGGCTTCGACATGAAGACACCGGCCATCGCCGAAACGTGACACCAGTGGCGAAATCTAGGGCTCGATGACGTAGCGGCCGCGCACCCCGCCCTTCGCAACGGCTCGGTGTGCGTCTGCGGTCTGCTCCAACGGCACTACCGCGTGCACGCGGGCCGGTAGTTCTCCCGAAGCGGTGCGGGCGAGTAGTTCGGCCAGTCGAGGCCCGTTCGGTGTCGTGTCCACCGCGGTCGTGGTGATGCCGCGCTCCGTGGGCGGTTCGCCGTTCGGCCGGACACCGACGAACGCCCCACCGTCGCGGATCAGGGGTATCGCCTGCTCCTGTAGGGCTGCAGCGTCGGCGACGGCGTCCCAACCCGACTCGGCGTGCGTGGTGAAGTCGGCTCCGAGGCCGCGCACGAACTCTTCGTCCTCGGCTCTGGCGAGACCGGTCACCTGCCAGCCGCGGTCACGTGCGAGCGACAGCAGGTATCCCCCGACGGCGCCCGCTGCTCCGGTGACGAGCAACCGGTCGGCGCTCGCGGGTGCGTCACCGAGCAGGTCGACGATCTGGGCCGCGGCGAGACCGTTGATCGGCACCGTCGCTGCGTCGACCAGTTCGAGATCGTCGGGCACGACGGCAACGTCAGCGGCGGCGACGACGAGTTGCTCGGCGTAGGTGCCGAAGTCGCGGTCGAATCCGATGACGGCTCCCGCGACACGGGCGCCGACTGCCAGGTCCGCCCCCGGCCCGGCTGCGAGGACGGTTCCGGCGAAATCCATACCCAGACCGGTGCGTTCGGGCTGGTCGATCAGGCCCGCAGTGTGGAAGAAGCCGCTCGCGACCGCGAGATCGACGGGATTGATCGTTGCGGCAGCGATCCGAACACGGATTTCACCGGGACCGGGTTCGACGACGGGAACGTCGACGATCTCGATCGAGTCGGGTCCGTTCGGGGTGCGAACGACTGCCGAGCGAAAAGTGGATGTCCCCATGATTCTCTCCTCGAGTCTTGCGTTTCAATGCGATACCACTTCACTATTGAGGGGTAACTCTCCAACGGGAAGTACGCACTTCGAAGTGCGTAACTCTCCTCGGAAGAAAAGAGCGTTCGATGCCGACGATGACCGCAGCACAGAAGCGAGCACAGGAACACCAGGAGTACGACGCATTCCTCGCGCAATGCCCCAGCCGCCAATTGCTCGACCGGATCTCCAACAAGTGGGTCGCGCTGATCATGGCCGCGCTCGGCAGCGACGGCCCGCAGGGGCCTGGCAGATGTGCTGGTGATCCGCGCGCGATGCGGTATTCCGAGTTGTCGCGCAGGCTGGCCGGAGTCAGCCAGAAGATGCTCACCCAGACGTTACGTTCCCTCGAACGCGACGGCATGCTCACCCGCACCGTGACGCCGACCGTGCCGATCACCGTCAGCTACGAGCTGACCGATCTCGGATTGTCGCTGCACCAGGTGATCCGTGGCATCAAGGATTGGGCCGAAGCGAACATGGACGAGGTGCACGCCCATCGCGAGACATACGACGCCGACAGCGAGTGACTGCAGATCGTCAATGATCGTTCGCGGCCAGCAGATCGCGAGTGATCTCGAGTTGCCCGAGGTGCTGCGACAGTTCACGCACGATATGCAGTAGAACCCACGTCGGACTGGCAGTCTGTGTATTGCTTCGCGTAGTGCCTACGGCGGTGCGATCACGGATGCCTTCGGTCAATGCGATTCTCACCCAGCCGGGGAATCGTCGACGCAGCCGCTCGACCTCATCACACAGGTCTCGCGGGTCGCCGTGCGCCTCGAACTCGGCGTCTCGATCGCGTGGGATGCGCAGGCCGGCGATCAGTGATCCGCCCCAGTAGTCGGTCATACCGACACAGTGGGTGACAATCGCGTAAGGGCTGTTGGCACCGGGTAACGCCGGAACGGTGTTCGCCTGCTGATAGCTCATCCGAGACAGGATCTTCCGCATGTGATCCAGTGACTCGTCCGCGATCGCCATCACGGCTTGGCATATCTCGTCGACGTCGGTTCCTGCCATGCCCGCGAGGATAACCCCGGTCACACCCCTACGCTGAACACAGACAAGATTGCCGCGGCCGACTTCTAGCCGGCCGCGGCAATTCCGATTTCGAACACCGCATCAGCGGCGGATCAGTGTGTATTCACTGTCAACGACGAGCACCACGCCCGGTGACAGCCTTGACAACGAACAACAGGATCACCGCACCGAGCAGGCACGTCAGGAAGCTGAAGATCATGCCGCCGCCCTGGACATCGACTCCGAACAGCCCCAACAAGAATCCGCCGAGCAACCCACCGACGATGCCCACGACGATGTTGAGAAGGATGCCTTGCTGCGCGTCGGTCCCCATGATCTTGCTGCCGATCCAACCGGCCAGACCGCCTATGATGATCCAGCCGAGGATTCCCAGTCCGAGCATCGTTACAAATCCCTTCTCCTATGTGGATGCAGTCGATGTCCGGCATCGGGCAACCCGTACCGGACCTCAACAGCATTGATGCCGAGTACCCATTGGACGGCGAATTCACACATGCCACTCTCGTCACTGCGCGACGGCACCCTACTTCGAGTCCTCGGCGGCATAGCGGGCCAACAACTCGCGCTCCGCCTCGCGCTTCGGAAAGACGAAGAACACCAGAGCCGCACCGATCAAGACGATCGCGATCGCTGCTGCATACGCGCGCGTGTCTCCGTCGAGGAACGCCTCCCGGGCTGCCGCAATGATCTGCGGCGCATACTGCGGATACTGCTCCGCGATGTTCGCCGCACCCGCGAACGACTTCTCCAATGCTGCCTGAGTCTGCTCGCTGACCGACGACGCCTGCGGATTCGCGGCGATGGTGGTTGCGAACGACGCCGTGTACCCCGCCGTGAGCAGCGCTCCGAGAATCGACTGCACGATCGCGCCGCCGAGGTCACGCTGCAGATCGGCGGTGCCCGACGCCATTCCCGCCCGCGATACCGGCACCGAACCCGTCAGCGAATGAGATGCCGGCGTGCCTGCCAAACCGACACCGGCGCCGAGGAACATGAAGCCCAGCGCGACCGCCCAATAGTGGGCGTCGTCGTCCCACATCGTCAGTGCGACCACGAGCCCAACACGATCGCGACGTACCCCGACAGCAATGTGAACCGCGCCCCGTGCGACTCCACGAGTTTCGCCGACTGCGGCGCCACCAACACCATCACCACTGCGGCAGGCAGCGCCGCCGAGCCTGCCGCCAGGGTCGAGTAGCCGAGCACGTTCTGCAGGTACTGCTGGCTGATGTACATCGTTCCCATGAGCGTGCCGAACACGACGATGCCGGCGACCGCCGCGACCCAGAAGATCCGGCGACGCGCCACCCGCAGGTCGAACAGCGGATTCCGCGCGCGTAGCTGCCGAAGCACGAACAGGACACACGCCGCGACGGCAATCACCAACGCGGACACCGCGACGGTCATCATTCCGTCGACCGGCGCGAAGTTGATTCCGACGACGAGCGACCCGACCAGCACCACCGACACGATGCCGCCGAGATGATCGACGGGATCGGTCGATTCGTTGACGTGACTCGGCACGAACACCACCGTCAGGCCGAGCGCCAGAAGCGCCAACGGAATCGTCACGAGGAAGACGGACCCCCAGAAGAATCCTTCCAGCAGCGAGCCTGCGACGAGCGGTCCGAGGGCAGTGAGTCCGCCGCCGATCGACGACCACAGCGCAATCGCACGGGTGCGCGCGGCACCCGACCACAACGCCGTGATCAGCGCCAACGTCGTCGGGTAGGCCAGACCGGCAGAGATCCCCCCGATCACACGCGCCAGGAACAGGATCTCCTCGTTCGGCGCGAACCCTGCGACGAGCGACGCGGGGACCGACAGTGCCATACCGAGCATCAACATGGACTTGCGTCCGTAGCGGTCGCCGATGGCACCGAGATAGAGCACGGACGCCGCAAGACCGAGCGAATATCCGACAGCGATGAGGTTCAGGCTCGTCTGGGTCGCATCGAACGCCTTCCCGATGTCGGGCAGCGCGACGTTCGCGACGGCGAGATTCAGGTTCGCCACCGCTGCGACGAGGATCAACGATGCCAGGACCAACGGTGCGCGGGTGGGACTGCCCTCGTGGGGTGTGGTCACAGAACAATGGTGCGCGATTCGCTGCGTGTCCGGTCCGGTTCGCAGGAAGTGGTCGGCTACCTATCCGAGGGAGACCGCTCTTCAACGCTGTCGACGATCCAGCGATGCCAGGTCACTGCCGAATCGACTATGCACCCGTGCCCGAAGGTAGGCTCGGGTGGACCCTGCCGGATCAGCACCCGGTAGTCCCGTCCGGCTATGCGCATGTCGACGGCCACGGAACCGTCCGGTGTGGTTGTTTCAGATACCTGCTCGATCGCATCGATTGCGTCGAGGCCTGTTCTTTCGCGAATGGTGTGCTCGGCGACCTGCGCCGATGGTGATAGGGCTGCACGGCCACGTAGATGGCCGAGTGGCATGCGGCCGGAGAGTACCTCCCGGGCGGTGACCACCGCGGATTCCGGCCCCAACCGGCTGAAGTACAGACCGGCCGGGAGCGCGATCATGTTCGCCGCAAAGCGATCTCCCCCGATGTGCGTGCACTCCCACACGTCGCGCGTCGACGGCGGCCACCGCGTTCACGATCGGTCGGCCGAGTTCGGCGCAGCAGGCATCCTTCTTCCGTGCGTGCACACTGCGAAAATCGGTATGTGCCGTGCAACACCGACGTCCGGTTCCTCACCGCGGGCGCTCGACTCGAACGGCAGGTCCACAAGGTCCCCATAACCAGCGACGGTGCCCTCCCGCATCCATTGCCGCACACCATCGGACCACGCGAGGATCCACCGCGGCTCCACCACGTTGCGATCGCGTGGGCGTCGGATCAGCGCCAGGCGGACAGGCCCGCCCGCCGATTCGATCCGTCGGACGAGTGCGTCCGGCAGAACTTCACCCGGTGCCGACTTCGGCCACGGCCCGCATGTTCGATCAACACCCATAGTCGTGCGCGACCCGCGCGTGCCAGCATCGACTCGCCGGCCTCCGACGATCGTCGCGTGCACGCATCGCACCGTCGGCTCGTCTGGTGATTCTCGACAGCCGGGGTCTCACTGTGGGGTGTCACAGGTCCTCTTCGCTAAGTAAGTTAGGCTCACCAAACCTGAGCAGTACATTCCGGTCGCGCTGCACCCGAACATGCTCCGCGTTCGGTGCATGCATCGAGGAGCGCAAATGCAGCAGAACACACGACGACGAGTCGGACGCTTGGTGGCGGGAGCGTCGTCGGCGCCCTCGCGTTGTCCGCGTGCAGTAGCGGAACCGAGGAAACAGCCGACCAGACGGCATCGTCTCGCGTCGTCGAGCATGCTCGGGGCAGCACAGAGGTGCCGGGCAATCCCCAGCGCGTCGTTGTCCTCGAACCCGTTCAACTCGACACATCCATCGCGCTCGGTGTCGTCCCTGTCGGCGCAGCTGTTCTCAGCGAGTCGGCCGGTGTGCCGGCCTACCTCGGCGATGAGGCCTCGACGGTCGAGCTTGCCGGAACTGTCGCGGCTCCGAACCTCGAGAAAATCGCCGCACTCGACCCCGACTTGATCATCGGTACCCAGACCCGGCACGGCGAGATGTACGAACAGTTCGCCGCCATCGCCCCGACCATCTTCATGGCCTCGCAATCCGACCCGTGGCAGGACAACGTCCGCTTCGTCGCCGACGCACTCGGCCGCAGCGATGATGCGCAGGCATTGCTCGACAATTACACCGATCGCTGCGACGAGGTCGCGACCGAACACAACACCGAGGGTAAGACGGCACAGCTGATCCGGCCCCGCGACGAACAGCTCACGCTCTACGGCCCCGTATCCTTCGCCGGCAGCGCCCTCGAATGCGCGGGATTCACCATCCCGCCCCGCGATTGGGAGAACTCGATCTCGGTCGACGTGTCGTACGAGCACGCCACCGAAGCACGTGCCGATGTCGTGCTGGTCACCAGCGCGACACCTGACGACCCCACATCGATTCCCCCGGTCGTGACCGATTCGGAAATCTTCCCGAACATGCACGTCGTCGACATGGCGTACTGGATCACCGGTGTCGGCCCGCTCGGCGGACTTGCGGTTCTGAATGATCTGGACGCGATACTCACCGAATCCGCTGACTCGAACTGATCACCGGCACAGGGACACAATCCCGGTCCCGATCAGCGGAAACGCGACGAGAACCACCACGTCCACGGCCTATCGTCGACCCCGCACGGTGTTCGGTCGGGCGAGGACAAGGGAGATCATGACCTCTTCTACTCCGGTGGATTCTCACAGCGAAGGCGTCGAGATTTCTTCCCCACCCACCGGTCATGTGATCGAGGAAGTCGTCGACGCAACACGACGCATCATGGCGTCGGTGCTGCACACCGGACGTGACAACCCGCACCTCGCGCGCATCCGCGACACGTTGCGCGAGATCGCCGATACGCTCGACGAGCACTCCCCCGACGTCGCGCCCGACTGATCGAAATGTGGGATGTCGATGGCCCGACCCGGCACAGCCCGGTCACGGGCATCGACAATCCCATCGCACCTCCCCTGCAACTCCGCGGGTACGACGACGGATCTGTCAGTGGTGACACCACTCTCGGTCTTCCCTACCAAGGTCCGCCCGCGAAGGTACACGGCGGCGTGTCGGCACTGATCCTCGACCACACCCTCGGAATCGCGAACGACTTCGCGGGCCAACGCGGTATGACGAAAGAACTCACCGTTCGGTACCACCGCGTGGCACCCCTGTTCGAACCCTTGACCGTCAGAGCCCGCCAGGTGTCGTGCGACGGACGAAAGATCCACACAACCGGAGAGATCAGCACCGCCGACGGTCAGGTCTGTGTGTCGGCCGAGGGGCTGTTCATCGACAGATACCTTCCGCGGCCGCGCGCCGAGTGACGTGTTTCCCCGACCGAAGAGATCCGGGAGTTCCCTGATGTGCCGCGGCGCCCACCATGATGAAATCCGATCATGGACTTCGTGACCGCTGCCGATGCAGACCCACCCCACTTCGTGGGTATTTCCGTGGCCGCAGTACTCGTCGCGCTCGTCGTACTGCTGATCGTCGTCGCCTTCAGTCACCATCGGAAGCGGATATTCACAAGACTGGCCATCAGCGTCGGCTGCATGGTCGGCCTGTACCTGATCGTCCGTGGAGTCGCCGAATTCTTCATCATCGACTACCGCGATCCGGCGAGTTACCGCGACGATTGGGGTGGACCGAGTCTGCTCGGAGTCTTCGCGGTCCACACCGGACCGGGGCTCATCGCATTGATCGTGGCCGGCTACGCGATCCGCAGGAGACTCACCGACCGCGCAGTCTCGCGGCAGGCAGTCTCACGGTAAGCCACGCCGTCACTTCCTCCAGAACAAGTGGTGAGTGACGCCGCTCGGACTGGGCACCACATCGAGATGGAATCGGTCGAGTAACTCGTCGGGCGACTCCCACAGGCGAAGGCCACTACCGAAGGTCACGGGCGACACCACCACATGCAGGGTGTCGACGAGATCCGCGTCGAGGAATTCCTTGACGGTGGTGACCCCACCGCCGAGTCGGACGTCTTTGCCGTCCGCGACCTTCTTTGCCTGTTCGAGGACCGTGGCCGGGTCTCCGTCGACGAAATGGAACGTGGTGTCGCCGAGCGTGAACGACGGACGTTCGTAGTGGGTCATCACGAAGACCGGCGTGTGGAACGGCGGTTCGTCACCCCACCATCCGAGCCACTCGTGATCGGCCCAGGCCACGTTGCGGACCGAACTTGTTACGCCCCATGATCTCGGCGCCGATGTTGTGCGCGAAGTCGCGTGCGAAGTAGTCGTCGAGGCCACGACTTCCACCCGGCTCGGTGCGATTGGGCCAGCTCGCCGTAGCGCCGGCCCACGCGAGCAGCTCGCCGTGGTCGAGACCGAACGGGCTCTCGAAACTCTGATTTTCCCCTGCAGCGATGCCGTCGCTCGACACGGTGAAATTCTGGACTCTCAGCAGTTGACTCATACGGTTCTCCACTATTCGTCGTTGATGGCACAGAGTGAGACTGCTCGAGTCCACGAAAGTCATCGCGCGTCACAACTGCGAACGCACTCCGTCCCAGGCCGCACAAGCACCGGTCAGAGATCATCATCGGTGAACCACCGGCAGGCGGGAGGCATTTCGGACAGGTGCCCGGATCTGTGCCGCGTCGGTGGCGTGCCTGATGTCTTTGTGGATGCGGCGAACTGCGGGTCGACAAGAGCATCATGGCTGCATGTCGATACTCGGTCTCATCACACTCGTCCTGCACGGAACCCTCGCCGGCCTGTACTACTCGTTCTCGATGTCGGTGATCCCCGGACTCAAAGCGATCGACGCCGACGCAGCCGATACTGCTATGCGGAGCATGAATCGTAAGATCCTCAGCCCGTGGCTGTTCGTCCCGTTCTTCGGCGCCCCGATCCTGGCTCTCGTATCCGGACTCTTCGCAGAGGGGTCGTCAGCGCTGTGGTTCTTCGCCGCGGCCGCGGTCAGCTTCGTCGGCTCCCTTGTCGTTACAGTCGTCGTCAACATTCCACTGAACAACTCGCTCGATTCCAAACGCATCGGATTCTCCGAATTTCATCCCCGCTGGAACACATTCAATGTTCTGCGTGCGGTATCGTCCGTCGCGTCACTCGTTCTTGTCGGCGTCGGGCTCACCGGCTGAAGCAATCGGAAAGGACCGGGATGCGGTCGGTATCTGCAAGGCGAATCAAGACCACCGTCGTCGCAGGAACTCTCGCGACGATGATTGCAGCCACTGCGGGTAGCGGCATCTCGTTCGCACAGGATCAAGTGCCGAACGACCCTATTGTCGCGGCTCAATCCTTGCTTGCAGATCCGGTGTCGCCGAATGGTTCCCGAATTGTCTCGAGCGAGTTCGACGGGCAGTATCTGACTCTGCAGGTCCACTCCGCAGCGATGGACGAAGACATCACGGTCCGAGTCCAGCGCCCACGCGACGCGTCTGCAGCTCGACCCGTGTTGTACCTGGTCAACGGCGCCGGAGGTGGTACCGATGCCGCAACGTGGTGGGCCAACACCGACGTCGGCGATTTCCTGAAGACACAGGACGTCAACGTGGTGATGCCCATCGGCGGCGCGTTCTCGTATTACACCGATTGGAAGCGCGAAGACCCGAATCTGGGTCTCAACAAATGGCAGACGTTCTTCCTCGAGGAACTTCCGCCACTGATCGATGGCGCGCTGGGCACCAACGGCGTGCAGGCCATCGCAGCGAACTCGATGACAGCGACCGCGGTACTTCAATACGCAATTGCCAAGCCCGGTTTCTATTCCGCAGCGGCCGGTTACAGCGGCTGCGCACAGACCTCCGATCCGATCGGCAAGGAATTCGTCAAACTCGTCGTCGAAACCTGGGGAGGCGGCGACGTTCGCAACATGTACGGCGAGGACGACGATCCGGCATGGGTGGAGAACGATCCGGTGGTCAATGCCGAAGGTCTACGCGGAACCGAGCTGTTCATCTCCGACGCCACCGGGCTGCCCGGCCCGCACGAAACCCTCGGCAATGAGTTCACGGTCGTGGAACCGGACGCAAGTGTCGAGGATCAGGCGCTGGCGTTGGCGAACCAGGTTGTGGTCGGCGGGGTGATCGAGCTGCGGTGCACTGGTGCACGACGAACCTGCAGACCCGTTTGAACGAACTCGATATCCCGGCGACGTTCGATCTACAACCCAGAGGGACACATTCGTGGGGATATTGGCAGGACGCCTTCTACCAGTCGTGGCCGCTCCTCGCCGATGCACTGGGTTTGCCGCCTAGCCAGTGATTTGCCGGTCCGTCAGTGTGTTCGAGCTTCGGTGAGATCGGGTCCTGCGGGGAAAGGGAGCGTGAACTCCTGCCCGACATCGCCGATCGCGTCCGACACCGCGGTGGTGACGATGACACGGTCCTCGTAGAGGTGCCTGATCCGCACCGTGTGCCCACGGTAGTGGAATCGGTTCATCAAGAAGCGCAGGCCCAAGTCCTCGAGGACTTCCTCGGCTGCATTCCAGTCGGAGACCGTTGGGAGGGGCCGGCCCAGGCGGTCGATGGGAATGAGGTTCGGTTCCTGAGATTCCATGTCGATCCAACCGATGACCTCACCATCCTCACGACGGTGCGGAATCCAGTGGCTGGGAAGGTCGCTCATGGCCTCACCCTATCCGGATGGTCAATACAGGTGTGCGAGCACGTTGATCACTGTGCCACTCGGATCCTCCACGAAGAACCGTCGCACGCCCCATGGTTCGTCGGTGAGCGGATAGACACAGGCGTGCCTCTGCGTATCGCTTCGGCGTGGGCGGCGTCGACGGCGGCCGGCGTCCCGACATCGATCCCGAAGTGCGGCGCTGGGGTCTCCATCCCGTGTGGCGGGATCAAGACCTGCGCGCTGGGATTGTCCGAGGACTGTAACCCCAGCACCGGATCGTCCATCGCTACATCCAGCCCGAAGACCTCGACGTAGAACGCTCTGGATGCTGCAAGATCGTGTCCGTCGGCGTAGGGAATGATTCTTTTGATCATCGTCGTAGCATCACAGTTCATCCGCAGTCCGTATTGGACGAATGGGAACACACGCCTATGACTCAGGCTCGTCAGCGAGGGTCGGCGTTCCCGTCCGAACTCGGACCGTGGCCCGGACACTCGTACACGTAGCGGCGCAACCGATGACGAGACGGTGAGTGGGAGCTAGCTCGGGTCGATTTCTGCGAACGAGTCAGACGGCAGCGATCAACAGGACAAGTTGGACGGCGTCGAGGGCATGCTCTCGGCCTTTGCGTTGGTGGCAAGAGACTTCGGGGAGGGCACGTATCGCGGAATGTACCGCCACATCACGCTGCGCCCACGATACCGAGCGCATCGATCGTCATGGCGCCCGCTGCGAGCGAGACCGCCGCGACCGCGCCGACCACCAGCGGGCCCGTGAGCGACCCGGTGTCGTGGGTCAGACGCCATGCGGCGAGGAACTCGGCGCGACGATCCGGCGGAGAGACGTCGGCGCCGAGTGTCATCACAAGCCCGTTGCTCATGCCGTTGCCGGCGCCGAGGACTACCGCGACCACGATGAGCCACCATAATTCGTGGATGAGCGGAAGTATCAGAAACGCGGTGCCGAACAGCAACAAGGCCGGTATCGCGGTCACGAGGCGACCGCATTTGTCCATGAGAACACCCGCGGGGTAGGCAAGCAGCAGGTCCACCGCACCGCTGATCCCGAACACCAGCGCCACCGTGGCAGGCGCAACGCCGATGTGCTCGGCCCATAGCGGCAGTACCGCTTCACGCGACGCGCGCGATGCTCCGACGAGCATCGATCCCGCTCCCAGCGTCAGGAGCACGACGTGGTGGGATCGCGCGACACCGAGAACTCCCTCTCCACCCTTATCGGACCGTTGCGGCTCCGGGACCGTCGACCTCGTGATGAGTATGCCCGCGACGATGATCGCCACGAACTCCACCATCAATCCGCCTTGGATACCGAATCGATGCACGGCAACGGCCCCGACGAACGGCCCGACCAGAAATCCTGCGCGGTGCATAGCCGCGTTTGCCGAGATACCGCGGGCACGCATGTGTATCGGGAGGGCGCCTGCGAGATAGCTCTGTCGGGCCAAGCCCCACACCGCCATTGCGAACCCGGTGAGTACTGCACCGATGGCCAGGATTGCCGGGTTCGGAGCCAACAGCGAGACGAGCACACCCGTCGCACCGAAAACAGTGCCTCCGATGATCGCCTGCTGTTCCCCGAATCGTGCCACGATGGATCCCGATGGCAGATCGCCGAGGACCGCACCGAGTGCGATCATCCCGACGATCATGCCCGCGACAGGTACCGAGGCACCCAGATCTCGGGCGAGGAGGGCCATCATCGGAGCACCCGCGCCGGTACCCAGACCGAATATCGCGGACGGTATGAACAGGGACGTGAAGAATGGACGTAGGCCCGCAGAGGTTCCGTCTCCCGTGTGCGGGCGAACATCGAACTCCTAGATAGTGGATCAGACAGCGTTGAAAGGGTCGCCCTCGAGCGCAACGGACTCGGTTCCGTCGGGACCGACGGGCACATCCCCCTCGAGAGTGATGCGGTAGAGCCGACGGTCGTGTTCGGTCGTGAGATCCGACGGTGCCAGATGCACAGCGGAACGGTTGTCCCAAAATGCAACCGAGCCCGGCTCCCACTTGAAGCGCACGGTGTATTCGGGGCGGCCGAGCTCTTCGTAGAACAATCCGAGCAGACGACGGCTCTCATGCGCGGAGACACCGGCGATGTACTGGGTGAAACCGGGGTTGACGTACAGAGCTTCTCCCCCGTCTCCGGATGCACACGCACCACCGGATGCTCGGTCACCAGCGGACGGCGCTCGACACGGCGGAGGTAGTCCTCGGTGGGCTTCGACCCGGCACCCGGCGTGAACTGGTGCACCGCACGTAGTTCGTCGGCCAATCGTTGCACCGGCGCCGACAGACCGTCGTACGCCGCGACGGCGTTGGACCACTGTGTGTCACCGCCGTAGGGAGGCAGTTCCTCGGCACGCAGAATCGATGCGAACGGCGGATTGACCGCGGCGGTCACATCCGCGTGCCAGCGCACCTTGTCGTAACCACTGTTCTTCGCGACCCGAGCCTTGAACCGATCTCGGAAGATCGGGTAGATGGTGGGGTAGTTCTCGTCCGGAATCGAATCGAACAACGGGTGAGCCGGGGTCGGATTACCGAAATAGGACGCGAACCGCAGGTGCTGGTCGTGATCGAGGAACTGCTCTCGGAAGAACACCACCTTCCACTTCAGCAGGGCCTCACGGACGGCGGTGATCTCGTCGTCCGTGAGGTCGCGCGTCAGGTCGATACCCCGAATCTCTGCACCGGCGTATCCGGACTGGGGAATGATGTCGAGTCTGGTGCCGGCCTGGGTCATGGTGAACTTCCCTTCATCGAAATTATCTGGGCTGTAGGAACTTCAGAAGCTTCAGGAGTCACAGAGCGTCACGGCAACGGTTGCGGTTCGGATCCATCCGCGTTGTTCTGTGCGTCGACGATGTCGTTGTAGCGGTCGTCCACATAGGATTCGATTTCGACCGCGGTGGACATGGTTCCGGTCTCGAGCAGTCCGTCGGCGACCGTCCGGAACAGCGCGATCGACTTCTCGTCGATCGGGTAGTACTTCCCGGTACCGATGTGGTCGAGCAACGACTTCCCGTCCTCCGGTGTCATCCCCTGGGTGCCCACGTAGTACGCATCGACCATTCGTCGGGATGAGAAGTGATCCAGTTGTTCGCTGCGACGGAACGCCCGACGAGATCGCCGATGGCGGCAGACTTCGCAGGATCCTCGAGCGTCTCCCTGCGGACGATCAGCGTGTTGATTCCGGTGTTGATTCCGGTTCCGTCGCCGATGATCGGCGGCGCACCCACCTTGTAGTACTGGACGCCCGTGAGGATAGCGGCGTCGACGGCACCCGACGCGAACGTCGGCGCGACCTCGGCGCCGGCGAGCTCGACGGCCTCGATGTCCGTCTTCGGATCGAGCCCGGCCTGGGCGAGGAGACCGGCGACGATCATGTGCCGTCCGGTCCCCGGTGGATACGCGACCTTCTTGTCCTTCAGGTCGGCGACGGTCTCGATTCCACTTCCGGGCTGTGCGGCGAGGAAGTACCCGCCGCTGCTTCCCGGATTCGCTTCGAGGCCGATGGCGACGATGTCGGTGACGCCACTGGCAACTGCGAGTGGAATAGGAGCCTCGCCGACCGCTCCGATGTCGGCAGCGCCGGAACGGAGCGCTTCGATGACCGCGGGTCCACCGCTGAAGTCGGCAAACTCGAGTGAGTACGGAAGTTCCTCGGTGGCACCTGAAAGCTGCAGCGGCAGAGACCGGCTCGCATTCTGCTCGGCAACGACGAGCGAGGTGCCCTCGGGAATGTCATCGCTGCTGTGGGCGATCGTCGCCTCGGCGAGGGCTTCCTGCCCGTCGGCCCCGGACAGCCCACATCCGGAGACCGCGAACGCGATCGCCAATGCGGGCAGCAGAAGCCACCGTGATCCTTCTGTATTCGGCACAGCCTGTTCCTTCGTCGTCGAACTGTGGTGGTTGTGCTCTGCACCCAGAGCGAGGAGCCTGCGGATCATTGCGCGTCCGGTTCGTCGCCCACGCCGAGCTCGGTGAGCAGCTGTCGCCGCAGCTCATTGAATTCCCGGGAATCGCGAGAGCGGGGCTTCGGTATCTCGACGGGTGAGGACAGCGAGATCGCCCCGTCGGTCAGTACGATCACGCGATCTGCCAACAGGATTGCTTCGTCGACGTCGTGGGTGACCAGAAGCACGGCAGGGCGGTATTTGGCCACGAGCTGCTGGAGAAGCCCGTGCATCTTGATTCGGGTGAGCGCGTCCAGAGCACCGAACGGCTCATCGAGCAGGAGCAGTTCGGGTTCCCGGACGAGGGCGCGCGCGAGTGCCACACGCTGCGCCTCGCCTCCCGAAAGGGTGTGCGGCCAGGCCCTGGCCTTGCTTGCGAGCTGAACCTCGTCGAGCGCGGCGAGAGCATCCGCGCGGGTCTGCGCATTGTCGGGGCGGCCGATATTGACGTTGGTCAACACCTTCTGCCACGGAAGCAGGCGTGGGTCCTGAAAGACGATCGCCTGTTGGGCGGGAACACGGAGGTGCCCCTCCACATCGGCGTCCAGCGCACCCAGTGCCCGCAGGAAGGTCGATTTACCGGATCCGCTCCGACCGAGCAACGCAACGAATTCACCGGGGGCGATGTCGAGGTCGAGGCCGTCGAGCACCACCTGCTCGCCGAATACACGTCGCACCCCACGTGCGACGACCACCGGATTCGTCCTGGTCGGTTCGATCAGTCAGTTCCCATCGAACGACCTCCTCCATGTGAGCAGGCGCGTTTCGAGTGCGCGGACGATGAAGATCGAAATCAGGCCGAGAATCGCATATACCGCGATGAGCACGAAAACCACGTCGAGCTGGAAGTACTCGCGGGCATCGCTCATCATGCGTCCGAGCCCGCGTTTCGCGTTGATCGTTTCGGCGAAGATCAGCGACAACCACGCGCCGGTCAGCGCCAACCGCAGCCCGATGAGGAATCCGGGGAGGGCCCCGGGAAGGATCACTCGGCGGATCAGTTCGGCGCGCTGCACACCGAAGGAGCGCGCAGCCTCCACCAGTCCGGCATCGACGCTGCGAATTGCCGAGAAGGTGTTGATGTAGATCGAGACAGCAACCGCAAGGGTGATGAGCAGTACCTTCGGGGTCTCGCTGATACCGAACCACACGATGAGGAGAGGAACGAGCGCGAAGTTCGGAACGGCCCTCAGCACCTCCATGTTGGCGTCGACGAAGTTCTCACCGACCCGCGACAATCCGGATATCAACGCGAGGACCAGCCCGAGCACGATGCCGAACAGCAAGCCGTAGCCCACCCGCAGGAGACTGATCGACATATGCTCCTGCAGTTCGCCGTTCGCAATCAGACGCCACGCTGCGGACAGCACCGACAAGGGCCTGGGGAGAGTGTTCTCGTTGAACAACCCGGTGCTCACCACGAGCTGCCAGACCACGATGATCAGGACAGGACCGATCATGCGCTGTACTGATCGAGGCACGCGGGATGAGCTCTGAGTCTTCCTGCTCAGCGCTGTCGGATCGATGAGCGCGGACTCCGCGTCAGCCGTCGTCGGCACTCGCACATCCGACTTCCGTGCCCTGTCGAGGATCGCCGCCATCGCTCAGCCCTCCTCGATCGCTGCGCCGAACAACCGGCGTCGCGAGTTGTTGCGCGGCATGCGAACTCCCTCGTCACTCTGAATCAGACTCCGGAAGTTCAACTCCGGGTCATGTGTTCGTCGAATGTAGAACGTGGGAGCGATGCGCGACGACCATTGAAATCGGCTTGATTACAAGGACTCGTCGATTCCGCGGGCCTGCCTGCTGGACGGCGAGCGTGTCGTTCCACGGGCTGTCGTTGTCGCGTGACCCGAACCGCCGGGCGAATGACGCTTCAGTTCCGGGAGCCGCAGGTGCACAGACGCCGATCATCTGACAGCATCGTCGAATGTCGACTGAGCGCATCGAAGTGCAACGCACCATCAAAGCCGATCCCGCATCGATATTCTCGGTGCTCTGTGACCCTCAGGGGCACGTTGCCATCGACGGATCCGGAATGCTGATGGATGCAGACGGCGACGTGGTGAACTCGGTCGGCGACAGCTTCGTCGTACACATGGATCGTGAAGCTCTCGGCGATATTCCCATGGGCGAATACGACGTGACGGTGGCCATCGAGACTTTTGTTCCGAACCGTGAGATTGCCTGGACCATCCTGGGAACCATCCGCCCGCCGATCGGGCACGTCTACGGTTACCGGATCGAACCGGTCGACGGCGGTTCCCTTGTGACCTCGTACTACGACTGGTCCGATATCGACCCGAAATGGCGTGAGGCAGGGATCTTCCCGGTCATCGCCGAAGTCCTTGAAGGCAACCCTCGGAATCCTCGCGCGCACCGTACACCGCGGATATCCACACTGATCAAAGTCCATTCGCGCTCGCCGAGGGCACGGTGGAGGCATTCGATGTCGACCAGCAACTCTCCCGCACCGTGGCGCACGCATTCGACGCGCTCGAACGAGGATTTCGGGGTTCCTGATCACATCAGAGGTCGCGGCCACCATCAGCTGCCTCCACAGCTGTCGCCGTGCATCAATCCTGCTTCGGCACCCAATGGTCGTTCTCGAGCTCGTACTTCTCCTTGACCGCCTCATAGGCGGCGCGCTCGGCCTCCTCGCCCTCACCGACCCTCTTCGCCGCGGCTTCATAGGCGGAGCCGTACAACTCCTGTACCTCCTTCGACGATCGACGCAGCGTGTGTGGAAGCTCGAACCGATCCACGTGGGCATCCCTTCTTCGGCGACGGACATGCTGTGCACCCATTGTGGGTCGGTCGGCCGCAGCGCGGTGCCGATCGGGCGAGTTCGACGATGAGAGGATCGAGCCATGACGTCCGTGATCGGTGACTTCGAACTGACGCACGAGGAACTGCGCGTAGTGGCCCGCTACGTCGCCGAGTCTGCACAGGAGGTTCTGCCCTGTTCGAGACGATCAGGCCCGACGATCCCCGACCTCGCGCCGCCCTGGATGCCGCCTGGGAGTTCATCGGCGGTGCACGCCGCACCAAGCTCC
>BBEG01000050.1 GCA_001312645.1 Rhodococcus sp. JCM 9791 | reverse complement strand
CGCGCTCGAACGCAACGCCACGACCCTCGGCCGGCTCCTCGGCGACGCGCTGACCGCAGAAGGTGTCCCGAACCGGATCCAGAACGCAGGGACGATGCTCAGCGTGTTCTTCACCGAGGACCCCGTCACGAACTACGACGAGGCGAAAGCCGCACAGACCTGGCGATTCCCCGCGTTCTTCCACGCCCTGCTCGAACACGGCGTCTACGCACCTCCGAGCGCATTCGAAACGTGGTTCGTCTCGGCGGTTCTGGACGACACCGCGTTCTCCCGGATCGCCGACGCCTCCCACACGCGGCAAAGGCCGCCGCTGCCGCTACCGCACCCTGATCAGCGAGAGCCACCGACACTCACCCGCTTTCATCGACCTGAGGAACACGCACGTGACCGAAGCCGCCCCGTCCGAGACCCGCACCATCGTGCACGTGCTGCGGCACGGTGAGGTGCACAACCCGTCCGGCATCCTCTACGGCCGTCTGCCCGGTTTCCGGTTGTCGGTCACCGGCGAAGCACAGGCACGCGCCGTTGCGGCCTCCCTCGCCGACCACGACATCGCGCACGTCGTCGCCTCGCCGCTCGAGCGCGCCCAGCAGACCGCGTCGCCGATCGCGCAGAAGCACGGCCTCGAGATCCGCACCGACGAGAACCTCATCGAGGCGGGCAACGATTTCGAGGGGCTCAAGGTCGCTGTCGGCGACGGTGCACTCGGCCGGCCGCGTCACTGGTGGAAGCTGCGCGACCCGTTCACTCCGTCCTGGGGCGAGCCGTACCTGCAGATCGCACATCGCATGCTGGCCGCAGTCAATGCCGCGCGTGTCGCTGCGGCCGGTCGCGAGGCCGTGTGCGTGAGTCATCAGCTGCCGGTGTGGACGCTGCGCCGATTCCTCGAAGGCGAACGCCTGTGGCACGACCCGCGTCACCGGCAGTGCAGCCTCGCCTCCCTCACGTCTCTGGTCTACGAGGGCGACACCCTCGTCGACCTGGTCTACTCCGAGCCGGCGGGCGCATCCGACCCGAACGTCCACGGCGCATGAGAAAGACACTTCACGCGATCGCCGGGTTGCTGTGCGGCATCGTGCTCCTGTCCTCGTGCGCGACGGGCACCGATGCGGTCGCGACCGGCGGTACGTTCGACTTCGTCTCACCCGGAGGTCAGACTCGAATCTTCTACGATCCGCCTGCGGATCGCGGCACCCTCGGCACACTGACGGGGGAGGACCTCATGAACGAGGGGGAGACGATCTCCCTCGATGACTTCGCGGGCGAGGTCGTGGTCCTCAACGTGTGGGGCCAATGGTGCGCGCCGTGCCGTAGCGAAGCAGACGACCTCGAACAGGTCTACGAGGAGACCAAGGACCTCGGGGTTGCGTTCCTGGGCATCAACGTGCGCGACAACCAGCGCGACAAGGCACAGGACTTCGTGACGGATCAGCAGATCGGCTACCCGTCGATCTACGACCCGGCGATGCGCTCGCTGCTCGCCCTCGGCCGCAGCTACCCGACCTCCGTGGTGCCGACCACCGTCGTCCTCGACCGTGAGCATCGGGTCGCGGCGGTCTATCTGACCGAGCTTCTCGCGAGCGACCTGCAGCCGGTGGTCGAGCGCGTCGCGGCAGAACCGGTCGAGGACCAGTAGCAATGACAGTTCTCGCATCCGGGATCGGCGATACCTTCCAGAACGCCGCGGCGTCCGGCCCGCTCCTTCTCGGGATCGGCGTGTGCTCCTCGCGGGGCTGGTGTCGTTCGCTTCGCCGTGCGTGGTTCCGCTTGTGCCCGGATACCTGTCGTATCTCGCGGGCGTGGTCGGAGCCGAGACACCGGCGGTCACCGCAGCGCAGGCCGGTTCACGCACCACCACGGTTCGTGACGACGGCCGACTCCGTGTCGCGGGGGCGGCAGCGCTGTTCGTCGCGGGATTCACCGTCGTGTTCGTGCTGGCCACGGCCTCGGTGTTCGGGGCGATCTCCGTGTTGTCGGTCAACCGTGAACTGCTGATGCGAATCGGCGGTGTCGTCACCATCGTCATGGGCATGGTGTTCATCGGCCTGATTCCTGCTCTGCAACGCGACACCCGCACCGCGCCGAAGCAGATCTCGAGCCTGGCCGGTGCACCGCTGCTCGGTGCGGTCTTCGCGCTCGGATGGACCCGTGTCTCGGACCGACGCTCGCTGGGGTGATTTCGCTCGCCGCCGGTACCGAAGGCGCCACGGCTGCCCGTGGGGTCACCCTGATCGTGGCGTACTGCATCGGACTCGGGTTGCCCTTCGTCGTCCTCGCGTTCGGCTCGGCCCGGGCGCTGCGGGGAGTCGGATGGCTGAGGAAACATACCCGCACCATCCAGTTGTTCGGCGGCATCATGCTGATGGCCGTCGGTATCGCCCTCGTCACCGGCGCATGGGACCTGTTCGTGTCCTGGGTGCGTGACTCGTTCATCTCGGAAGTGACCCTGCCCATTTAACGTCTCTCCTGCAGAAAACGCAGGAGACTCCCAGCTCAGACCGCACCCGAACCACCACCCGAAGAAGGCGGATCCCTGTGACCTACGTCGTCGACACCGGTGTGGCCACGCTCTGTCACAGCCAGACCCACCGACAGGCCTACTCGGCCCGATTCGGTTGCTCCACGCAGCCTCACCCCTTTGGAAGGAGGTCGGCGCTTCCTCTCGTGAACGAGAGCGTATTCGCGCCGGACAATAGATGACGGCCACCGACACGCAGACCTCCGCACCTCGGCCGGGCGCCCCGAAGCAGAGCCCGGTCGGGCGCGCCGTGGCGTTCGTGCGCAACACGTGGCGCGGACTGACATCGATGCGCACCGCGTTGGTGCTGTTGTTCCTCCTGGCGCTCGCCGCGATTCCCGGCGCCTGCTGCCGCAACGCAGTCTCAACGTCGGCAAGGTCGACGAGTACATCGCCGCGCGCCCGACGCTCGGGCCGTTCATGGACCGGCTCGAGCTGTTCGACGTCTTCGGCAGCTTCTGGTTCACCGCGATCTACGCCCTGCTGTTCATCTCGCTCATCGGCTGCATCCTGCCGCGCTGCGCCGAGTACTACCGCGCTCTGCGTGCCCGACCGGTCGATGCACCACGCAACCTCTCTCGCCTGCCACATCATGTCGAGACCACCTTCGACGACGAACCCGATGTGGTCATCGACCGGATCAGCGGCGAGCTGCGAGGATGGCGCGTCGAGCGTCGCGAGGGAACGACGAAGGGCCGGGACGGCGAGCTCACGCTCTCGGCCGAGAAGGGATACCTGCGCGAGGCGGGCAATCTCGTCTTCCACATCTCGTTGGTCGCATTGCTCGCCACCGTCGCCCTGGGCAAGCTCTTCGGTTACGAAGGCCAGCGCATCCTGGTCGCGAACGGCGAAGAGTTCTGCACCACGTCGCCCGCCTCGTTCGACTCGTTCATTGCGGGCATCGAGCTCGACGGCACAGGACTGCGACCGATCTGCGTGCGGGTGCACGATTTCACGGCCGACTACCTCGACAACGGTCAGGCCGAGATGTTCACCTCCAACATCGAGTACCAGTACGGGGATGACGTCGCGGCGAACATCTGGAGCGACGCCCAGCTGAAGGTCAACCACCCGCTGCGGGTCGGTGGCGACCGTGTCTACCTGCAGGGCCATGGATACGCGCCGACCTTCACGGTCACCTGGCCCAACGGAGAGACACGCACCGAGACGATGCAGTGGGCACCCGAGGACGCGACGACGTTCCTGAGCAGCGGCGCGATGCGATTCGATCCGCCCGGCGGGATGTTCCCCGACGGCGACGAACGACGAAAGAACCAGATCGCGCTCGAAGGGCTCTTCGCGCCTACCGCGGCGTTCCACGGCACCTTGTTGTCGTCGGCGTTCCCGGCAATGATGGATCCCGCCGTCGCCGTCGACATCTACAAGGGCGACTCCGGCCTCGACACCGGGAGCCGCAGTCGCTGTTCTCGCTCAACACCGAACTGATCAACCAGGGCCGCCTGGTCAAGCAGGAGCGCGTCAATCTGAAGCCGGGGGAGAGCGTCACGTTGCAAGACGGCACCGAGGTGCGGTTCGACGGCGCCGTCGACTTCGTCAACCTGCAGGTCTCGCACGATCCGTTCCAGTCGTGGGTGCTGGTGTCTGCGGTCGCGATGATGGCGGGGCTGTTGCTGTCCCTGCTGATCAAACGGCGAAGGGTATGGGTGCGCGTCTATCGGGCGGGTACAGTATCGGACGGTGAACGACGAACTGTAGTAGAACTCGGTGGCCTCGCTCGCACCGATCAGGCCGGGTGGGGCGACGAATTCGATCGGTTGGTCTCCCGGCTTCTCGGTGAGAACCCGGCAGGCGATCGTGTGCTCGACGATGGGGCACAGGAGGAGAAGGCATGACGTTGAACGACACCCTCGCGAAGTACAGCGACTGGAGCTTCGAAGCGGCGTTCGCCGTGGTGGTGCTGGCCATGCTCCTGCTCGTGATCGAGTACGCGACCTACCGCTCCAAGCTGGTCGCCGAACGCGAGCTCGTTGCTGCCGGTGGTGTCGGATCGTCGCCTGCCGAGACGGTTCCGGGGCGCGTGGAGAACACCACCGGAAGGACCCTGTCGGAGCGGTTCGGCAACATGGGACGCGCCCTCGTCGTGGTGGCCGCGGCGTTGATGATCGCCTCGATCGTGCTGCGTGGCCTGGCCACCGAACGATTCCCCCTCGGGAACATGTACGAGTTCGTGGCCATGGCGTGCACCGCGGCGATCGTGTTCAGCCTGGTGATGTTGCGCAAGCCCGCGTACCGCATCCTGTGGGTGTACGTGCTCGCCCTGTAGCGGTGTTGATGTTCGTGGCTGCGACCGTGCTCTACGCCGACGCCGCACCCGTTGTGCCGGCCTGCGCTCGTTCTGGCTGCCGATCCACGTCACGATCATCAGCGTGGGCAGCGGCATCTTCCTGCTCGCCGGGGCCGCGAGCGTGCTGTTCCTGCTGCGGATCCATCAGCAAGGGTTCCGAGAAGGGCGTGCTCGGTGCTATCGCAGCACGACTGCCCGACGCCCAGGTGCTCGACCGCCTCGCCTACCGGACCACGATCGTCGGCTTCCCACTGTTCGGCATCGGTATCATTCTCGGCGCCATCTGGGCAGAGGCGGCATGGGGTCGATTCTGGGGATGGGACCCGAAGGAAACCGTCTCGTTCATCACCTGGGTGATCTATGCCGCCTACCTCCACGCCCGCGCGACGTCGGGCTGGCGCAATACACGCGCCGCGTGGATCAATGTCGCGGGCTTCGTCGCGATGTTGTTCAACCTGTTCATCATCAACATGGTGGTGTCCGGCCTGCACTCGTACGCCGGCCTGAACTGACCCTGCTATCGTCCTCGGCGGTGTGTAGAACTGCGATCGGGGGGAACGCGGATGACGGCAGGATCGGGGCAGCAATCGGCGGCGAACCCGGCGGGCCGTGGCACCGGGAGCCTGTCGGCTCGGGATCTCGATTCGTCACTTCTGGTCAGTAAGGCCACACCGGCGCCCGAACGGGGGTGGCGTCGTGCGCTCTTCCAGGCGACCGGTGGACGGATCGACGTGGGCGACAGCGCGCGCGATCAGCGGCGCAGGGAACTCGTCGACCAGGTGGCACAACCACTGCGCGGGTGCTATCGCATCGCGCTGCTCAGCCTCAAGGGTGGTGTCGGCAAGACGACCACGACGGTGACCCTCGGTTCGACGTTCGCGGAGCTGAGGGGTGACCGCGTCGTCGCGGTGGACGCGAATCCCGATCGCGGCACGCTGAGCCAGAAGGTTCCGACGGAAACGTCGGCCACTGTGCGGACGCTCCTGCGCGACGAGGAACACATCGAGCGTTACAGCGATGCGCGGGCCTACACCTCGCAGAACACGCACCGGCTCGAGGTGCTCGCCTCCGACAGCGACCCGGCGGTCTCCGAAGCGTTCAGCGCGCAGGACTACGAACGAACCCTCGCGCTACTCGAGCGCTACTACAGCATCGTCCTCACCGATTGCGGCACGGGACTGATGCACTCGGCGATGCGCGCGATCCTCGAGAACACGGATGCGCTGGTGGTGATCAGCTCGGGTTCGGTGGACGGTGCGCGGAGTGCGTCGGCGACCCTCGACTGGCTCGATGCGCACGGCTATCGCGATCTGGTGAGCAGCTCGGTCGCGGTGGTCAATTCCGTTCGCCCGAAATCGGGCAAGGTGGACCTCGATCGTGTGGTCGGGCATTTCGAGCAGCGGTGCCGCGCCGTGCACCTGTTGCCGTTCGACCCTCACCTGGAGGAGGGGGCCGAAGTGGACCTCGAGCAACTGAACCCTCGCACGCGCCGTGCTTTGCTCCTGCTCGCTGCGAGGTGGCGTCGGATTTCGGACACCCGACAGGGGCGGGATATCAGTCGTTGCCGTCCTGACCCGGACCGTCGGCTCGGCCGGATTCGTCGGTGTGCCTCCGGCGAACCTCTCTGTCGACCTTCCAGAGGAACTCGGGGTCGTCGTCGGGGCCGAGGCCCCGAGTGGGGGTGCGGCTCGGATCGGGTCCGAATGCCTTCCACAGCAGGAAGACGAGCGTCACCACACCGATGAGTGCGAGTAGATAGAGCACGATGCACCTCCTGGCCGTGGCGGACGTCGCGCCGGCTCCGACGTCGTACTGTCCGATTTTCACCAGTCTATGCGGCCTGGCCGAGTGTGACACCGGCGCGGGTGCATCGGAGGGAAATTTGCGGGTGCGCATTTCGTCCGAATGATCCGGGTACCGGAAGGGGCCGCCCGGCCTCGGGGTTCGAGGCCGCGCGGATTGCCTCAGCGGGTGGCTTCGGTGGTCAGGGAGCGGAGCAGTGCGAGGACCTCGGATTCGCGGAATCGGCGGTGGCCGCCCGGCGTGCGCAACGAACCGAGTCGACCGGCGTGTGCCCAGCGGGTCACGGTTTTGGGGTCGACATGGAAGAGGGCGGCGACCTGGCCGGGGGTGAGCAGGGATTCCTTGGCGCCGTTGAAGGTGGGTGCGCTCATTGCGAATGTCCTCCCGGGTGATTTGTCTTGATCGGGTTGTTCGATCGGGTTGTCCCCCGCCATGTTGACACTGGGACCCCCGGTTGCTCGAACGGTCACTGTTTGGTAAAGCGGAAGTAATGGACAAAACGGACGGATTTCCGGTTTGTGTCAAGGCTTCCGGAGGCGGCGAGATCGGTAGCGCCGGTTACCCTGGTGGAGTGACCGACGAACGCCGCACCGAATCAGCGAATACCCCGGACGAACCGGGTCGAAACACACCGAATGCGACCAATTCGGGCACCGGCCCGCTCGTGCGTGATGTCGCGTTGTACTCGCTGGCCAGGCTTGCTCTCGTTGTGATCCTTGCGGTCGCGGTTCTCTACATCCCGCAGGCTTTCGGCGTGGAGATCCCATTGCTCATCGCGGTGCTGTTCGCGGTGCTCATCGCCTTGCCACTCTCTCTGGTCCTCTTCGCGCCCCTGCGTCGACGGGTCAACGAGCGCATCGCTGCGGTCGACGAGCGGCGGCGCAACACACGCGCCGACCTCGAAGAACGTCTACGTGGCGAAGGACGGACGTGACGGATGTCGGCCCGGGGGCGGTCGATCGCAGTGCATCCCGCGCCTGGGTCGACAACGCGATCCGGTTGATCGAGGCGGATGCGCAGCGAAGTGCCGATACGCATCTCCTGCGGTATCCATTGCCTGCGAATTGGGGGATCGATCTCTATCTGAAGGACGAATCGACACGTCACCGGCAGTCTCAAGCATCGGCTCGCCCGATCGCTGTTCCTGTACGGGCTGTGCAACGGATCGATCGGTGAGAACACCACCGTGATCGAGGCCTCATCCGGTTCGACAGCGGTGAGCGAGGCGTACTTCGCGCAACTGCTGGGGCTCGATTTCGTCGCGGTGGTGCCGCGACGGACCTCGCCCGCCAAGGTTGCGTTGATCGAGGCGCATGGGGGAGATGTCATTACGTCGATCTGCCTCCGGAGATCTACACCGAGGCCGAACGTCTCGCTGACGAACTCGGCGGGTGTTATCTCGATCAGTTCACCAATGCCGAACGCGCAACGGATTGGCGAGGAAACAACAACATCGCCGAATCGATCTTCGAGCAGATGCGACTCGAACGGCATCCGGTTCCCGACTGGATCGTCGTGGGCGCGGGCACCGGCGGCACCAGTGCGACGATCGGCCGCTACATCCGATACCGCCGTCACAGCACTCGGCTCGCGGTGGTAGATCCGGAGAACTCGGCGTTCTTCGGAGCGTACGAAACCGGTGTCGCCGACTATGCGACGGGAATGCCGTCGCGGATCGAGGGAATCGGCCGGCCGCGCGTCGAACCCTCGTTCGTGCCTCAGGTCGTCGACCGGATGGTTCGGGTACCGACGCTGCGTCGATCGCAGCGATGCGCCACGGCAGTGCCGCGCTGGGTAGGCGTGTCGGCGGATCGACCGGAACCAACCTGTGGGGTGCGTTCGGTCTGATCGGCGACATGCTCGCCACCGGCCGTCAAGGCAGTGTGGTGACTCTGTTGTGTGACGGCGGTGAACGCTACGCCGGTACCTACTATTCCGACGACTGGCTGGCCGCGGAAGGGCTCGAGGCGTCGGGGTGGGTCGCGGTGCTGGAGAAGTTCGCCGCGACCGGTCGCTGGGAGCCGCGCGAAGACGGCTGACCGCACACCGGAGTTGCCTGACTGACCGGTCTGTCAATTTTTGTTGACATACTCAGGGTGTCAACCTATATTGACATCATGAGCAACGAAGCCACCACGCTCGCCGCATCTGCCGCGAGTCCTGATCCCGCAGAGGGGCTGCGCGCTGTCGTCGCCCTGCGGCGCCTGCTCGAGCGGCTCGAATCCATCCAGGTCGAGAGCGCGCGCCGGCAGGGCTGGTCATGGCAGGCAATCGCGGACTCGCTCGAGGTGAGCCGACAGGCCGTCCATCAGAAGTACAACCGGAAGCGCAGGTAGATCCATGTTCGAACGTTTCTCCGACAGTGCTCGCTCCGCCGTCGTCGCCGCTCAGGCGGAAGCTCTCGGTCTGCACGCCGATCGGATCACCCCCGCACACGTGCTGCTCGGCGTGCTCGTCACCGCGGAGGAACGTCTCCGTGTGTCACTCGCGGACGTCGGCCTGACCATCGACGGCGTTCGCACCGATCTCGCAGCGATGAACCGGGATGATCCGCTGGGGCCGGACGATGCTGCCGCGCTCGAAGCGATCGGCATCGACCTCGACGCCGTACGAGCCGGCTCGAGGAGACCTTCGGTGAAGGTGTGCTCGACAGTCCGGCGGAGAACGCGGGCAAGGAGCGGCGCGGAAGATTCTCGGATCTGTTCGGCGGGCACATCCCGTTCGACCGCAGTGCCAAGAAGATTCTCGAACTGTCGCTGCGCGAGGCGATCGCTCACCGCGACCGCTCGATCGGCTCAGAACACATCATGCTGGGAGTGATTCGCAGCGACGACGCGGAGACCACCTCGCTGATCGAGGCGCACGTCACTCGCGACCGCCTCCGGCAGGTGCTGAGGGAGCAACTCGACGCTGCTGCCTGAGCCACGCCCGACTCTCGAGCTCGTATGTCACAGTGGCTGCATGATTTCACTGATCCTGCGACTGATCATCAACGCGATCGGATTGTGGCTCGCGGCCCGGCTCGTCACCGGCGTCGACATCGTCGGCGTCGACGGGGGTGAGTTCACTACCGACACGGCGATCAAGTTGCTGATCCTCGCCGTGATCTTCACCGTCGTCAACGCTCTGGTGAAGCCGCTCGTGAAGCTGCTGTCGCTCCCGCTGGTGATCCTGAGCCTCGGACTGTTCCTGCTCGTCATCAACGCTCTGATGCTGTGGCTGACGTCGTGGGTGGCCGACTTCTTCGACGGCGGACTCACGATCTCGGGATTCTGGGCGGCGTTCTGGGGCGGCCTCATCATCGCGCTCGTCAACTTCGTTCTCGGACTGGTCGTTCCCGACGGCGACTGACGAACCGGTCGAACGTGGGGGCTCAGCCGAAGGCGAGCGCGATACCCGTCGTTACTGCCCACACCAGCATTGCGAGCGCGGTGTCGCGCAAGGCCGGTAGGAGCTCGAGCCCGAGCCCACCTGACCGAACCGGCGCGTGCGCGCGCACCGCGAGAGGTGCGGCGAGCAAGCCGACCAAAGCCCACGGCGTTGCCGCAACCAGAGCGAGCGACATGACGAACGGCGTCGCAAGCAATCCGAGATGCAGTGTGCGGGTGCGTGGGTCGCCCAACCGGACGGCCAGCGTGCGCTTACCGCTCTCGGTGTCGGTCGGGATGTCACGCAGGTTGTTCGTCACCATCACTGCGCTCGAGAAACAGCCCATCGCCACGGCGCCCGCCAACCCCGCCAGGTGACCTGCTCGGCCTGCACGAACAATGTGCCGAGCACTGCGACGAGACCGAAGAATACGAACACGGCCACTTCACCGAGGCCGCTGTAGCCGTACGGCGTGCGGCCGCCGGTGTAGTACCACGCGCCGACGATGCACACGAGGCCCACTAGGATCAGCCACCACGCGCTGGTCAGGGCAAGTGCGAGGCCCGCGACTGCGGCGACCCCGAAACATGCGAAGGCGGCGCGCTTGACGGCGGCGGGTGACGCCGCACCGGAACCGACCAGTCGCATCGGACCGACGCGCTCGTCGTCGGTGCCGCGGATCCCGTCGGAGTAGTCGTTGGCAAGGTTCACCCCGATGTTGAGCGAGAGCGACACCACCAGGGCCAGCAGCGCTTTCCACCACACTGCCTCACCGAGTGCCGCAGCGGCACCCGTACCCACGATGACGGGAGAGATCGCGTTCGGGAGGGTGCGGGGACGAGCCCCTTCGAGCCATTGACCAGCGGTTGCCATTCGTCGATCTTCGCACTTCGGCGTGCAGCCGTCCGGGGTGGGACCCGACGCTCAGGAAAACCTGGTGACCAGAGCGCGACGATCGATCTTGCCCGGTCCCCGCAGGGGCAGTGCGTCCAGGAGGTGCATCTCGCGGGGAGCCGCGGTCGCGTCCAGAGCGGCGGCTGTCCATTCGCGTAGTTCGTCGAGTGTGGGGGACATGCCGTTCTCTGCGACGACCACCGCTGCCACTCGTCGGCCGAGCCGGTCGTCGGGTAGTCCGATCACCGCGACCTCCCGGACTGCGGGGTGCTCGATGAGGACGGCTTCGACCACCTGCGGAACCACGGTGAGCCCGCCGGACGAGATGGCCTCGTCGAGCCGGCCGAGGATGCGGAGGACGCCGTCGTCGACCAGCCCGGCGTCGTCGGTGCGGAACCAGCCCGGTTCGGCGAACGCCGGATGGTCGGGGAGTCCGCGGTAGCCGGATGCGAGCACCGAGCCGCCGAGCCACACACGGGTGTCCGCATCGATCTGTACATCGACGCCGGTCAGCGGCACACCGTCGTAGACGCAACCGCCGCACGTCTCGCTCATCCCATAGGTGCGTACGACGTTCACGCCGGCCTCACGTGCCCGACGCAGCACCGGTTCCGGGGTGCTGCACCGCCGAGCAGGATCGCGTCGAGTTCCGCGAGCGCAGCGAGCGCATCCGGATGGTCGAGGGTCTTGATGAGCTGGGTCGGCACCATCGACGAGTAGCGTCGCGGCCCGCGCATCGCCTCGACCGCGGCAGGCAGGGTGGCGGGGTCGAACCCGTCCGACACATCCACGATCACGGGCTCGGTACCCGACAGGATGCTCCGCAGCAGTACCTGCATCCCGGCGATGTGGTGCGCCGGCAGCGCGAGGAGCCATGTGCCGGTGCCGCCGATCCGTTCGTGTGTGGCGTTTCCGCCGGCGCGTAGTGCTGCCGGGGTGAGTTGAGCGCCCTTGGGAGTGCCGGTGGTGCCCGAGGTCGCGAGGACGAGACCGACGGTGTCGTCGATCGATTCGCCGGGGTGCAGTGCATCGGTGAGCCGGCGGATCTCCCGGTCGTCGCCTGCGGGGACCGGGAGCAGGGGAGGCCCCTGGCCGTCGATCATGCGCTGCAGGACCGGGACGATGTCGTGGATCCGGTTGCCCGCCGGAACTTCGAGAACAGTGAGGTTCGTGCTCACTGATCGTGCCCCATGAGCGGCCAACCACCGGCCTCGAGATGCACGCGGACTCGGTCGATGTCGCGCGCGAGCGGCATCTCGTTGGTGATCTTGGTGATGAGGACGGCGATATCGGTCTTGCTGACCGGCAGGTCGCCCTCCTCGATGAGGGTATCGGCAACCTGATCGACCTCGTCGTCGGACAGTTGCGTTTCAGGAGTGCCAACAGCGGCACGTAGTCCTGTTCGGGTACGCCTTCCGGATATCCGGCGCGCAACCATTCGATGATCGAAGCGAGGAGAGGAGGAAGCATCGCCGATGAGCTCAGCGCGATTCGGTGGCGTGATCGTCGCGTGCCGCGCCGACGGAATCCTCGTCGTCGAGGGTCTCGTCGTCCCCGGCGACCACCGGCCAGCTCCTGAGACGAGCTGCTCGGTGACCCGCTCGAGGTCCGCTTCGGTCGGTTCCTCGTGGAGTACCCCGGCGATGATCTCACGGAGCGTGTCGTAGTCGACGTGTCGCTGCGGGTGCTCGTGGGCGGTGGCAATCGACAGGTCGAGGATCTCGGAGATGTCCTCGTCCGTCAGCCTGCGCCGGAGCACGGACAGAAGCGCGAAATGGTCCTTGGGAGGGATTCCCTCCGGGTAACCTGCGCGCAACCAGTCCAAGACCGACCGAAGGGAATACCGAGGCAAGGTTATCGTTGGTCCTTCTCTGCGGTGATGATCAGAACAGGTGGATACCGAGGCTGCTCGACAGGAAGTCGGCAGTCAACAGCAGTATCCCAGCAAAGATCGCGACGACCACGATCGTGAAACACGTCACGGCCCCGATGCGGCCCAGTGTCCGGCGGCCGGGGTCGACGGTGACGGCTCCATCGTGGCCGAGCGACAGCGAACGCATTCCCAGCGCGAAGACGGCCGGCAGACCTGCGCCAAGGACGAGTCCGACAAGGACGACCTGCCATAGCGAATCGAGTGTGGAGACCAACAGGTTCACGCGCGTCCTTCCGGAGACATGGATCCCTGAGAAATGGTGTCGACGTCGTCGGACTCGGCAACGACATCGGGGCTGCCCTCCCACTCGGAATTGACGTTGGAGGCATCGACCGGTTGCAAGCGGGACCGCAGGTACATCACGCTCGACAGTGCACACAGAATCGCGAATACGACGAGGACACCGGGAAGGCCGCCGATCAGGTGGGCGATCAGCCAGCACACGGCGCCGACCACACCGGCACACGGCAAGGTGATGAGCCATGCGACGGCCATTCGGCCGGCGATGCCCCAGCGCACCTCGGCGCCCTTCGTACCCAGTCCGGTGCCGAGGATCGAGCCGGTGGCCACATGTGTGGTCGACAGCGGCAGCCCGAAATGGCTGGACGTGAGGATGATCGCGGCCGACGACGACTCCGCCGCCATGCCCTGCGGAGGTGTGATCTCGACCAGGCCCTTGCCGAGGGTGCGGATGATCCGCCAGCCACCGAGATACGTGCCCAATGCGATCGCGGCGGCGCACGTGAACTTCACCCAGAACGGCATCTCGGTGTCGGGAGTGATGGTGCCGTACGCCACGAGCGCCAGGAAGATCACGCCCATCGTCTTCTGCGCATCGTTGGTGCCGTGTGCCAGCGACACCAACGAGGCGGTGCCGATCTGGCCGATCCGGAAGCCCTTGCCGCGGGTCTCTTCAGGAATGTCGTGGGTCATGCGATGCACCGACCACGTGCCGACCGTCGCAACCAGTGCAGCGACGACAGGTGCGAGCAACGCGGGGATGATGACCTTGCCGAGGACGCCGTCCCACACCACGCCACTCATGCCGAGAGCGGCGATGGCGGCGCCGATCAGGCCGCCGAACAATGCGTGAGAAGAACTCGACGGCAGGCCGAACAGCCAGGTCGCGAGGTTCCAGAGGATGCCGCCGACGAGTCCGGCGAACACGATCAGTAACAGCGCCGAGCCGCCGGTGTTGTCGAGATTCACCACACCTTTGGCGACGGTCGCGGCCACCTCGACCGACAGGAAGGCGCCGACGAGGTTGAGTACGGCCGACAGGCCGACAGCCACCTTCGCTTCAACGCCCCGGTGGCGATGGATGTGGCCATCGCGTTGCCCGTGTCGTGGAAGCCGTTCGTGAAATCGAATGCGAGGGCAGTGACGACCACTACCAATAGGACAACGAACTCTGCGGTCACGTCTTCCGATTGTGGGGTAAACGGGCAGTGAATGTACAGCTAATGGGAGGTTTCCCACGGGTGCGCGGAGTGGGATTCGCGCTCGAGCGGGAGGTCGGCGGATCCGACCGTGTGCAACGTCACGCCGGTGGGTTCAGCGGAGATCTCGGCGGATCGGGTGATCTGCCGGAATCTGCACCAGAACCACGGGGATGCCGTCCGGATCGTCGATCCACATCTCGTGCAGCCCCCACGGCTCCTGCTGCGCTGCCTGGGTGATCGGGACACCCGCCAGCACGAGTTCCGTTTGCGCTGCGTACACGTCTCGGACCTGAAGCCACAACGCTCCATGGAAGCGTTGAGCGCCGTCGCGTTCGCCGTGCGCGGCGATCTCGATCAATCCTTGACCTGCGAAGAACACGGTGCCGCCCGGATACTCCCGAGCAATGGCGAGCCGAGCGTCTCGCCGTAGAACAGCAGTGTGGTGTCGTAGTCGCGGGGACGCAGAATCGTCCGGCTGCTCAGGATCTCCATACCTGCATCTTGTCCGACTCCATGTTCACCGCGTCTATCCGTCCTGTACAGGACGAGCCTCGTGCCCACGCCGCCCTCGGGTGCGGCGCGCCTCTTTCGATTCTGCCTCGAACAGGTGTCGGCGGCCGACGACCAAAGTGTCGCGCACCTCCGTCTCGAGGGTGCGCAGCTCGGTCCAGTAACCGTCGTCGAACTCTTCGACGAGCTGGAACGTCCAGCGTCCTTCAGCGACGTTGCGGCCGACGAGTTCGCTCTCGATCCGGGCCGCGAGTTCGGAGTGGCCCGCGGCCCGAAGCATCGTCGCAGCCTGCTCGACCTGAAGATCGGCGTGGCCCATCAGCTGATGGAATCCGTACAGATGCCCGCGTGCCCGCTCGACGGTTTCGAGTGCCTCGGACAGCTTCCCCACCGCCGCGACCGTCGAATCGGTGACGCCGTCCGGTCGGGTGTGCGAGGAATCGGGACGCTCGCGATCGGTCATGTGTCGAGTGTGCCCGACCCGACCCGCTGCCGGTTCGTCTCCGGACGGTCGGAACCGTCACGGGTGAGCAGTTCGAACGACGCTTTCCACAGCCACTCGACCGGCCCCTGTGGGAAACGGCGGAGCCACAGCCGGGCCGCGACGACGAGGATCGCACACACGGTGATGTACACGGCGACGGTGAACTGCGTTCGGTACGTGGGGTCGATCTTGGCGGCGAGGCCGAATCCCCAGCCGTAGCAGATCGCGGACGCGATGACGTTCTGCAGGATGTAGCAGCTCAGCGCCGCGCGACCGATGCCCTGCATCCACCCGCCGACGGTGCCGACGTGGTCGCGGGTCTCGTACCACTGCGCGATCAGCGCCAGCAACCCTACGGCGACGAACGGCGCGATCGCGTAGCGCGCCGCGAACAGTCCCGCGGTTCCGCCGAACAGGCCTACCGCTAGGTCGACGGGTGCAGAGACAGCGCCGATCAGCAACAGTCGACGGCGCAGCCGAGCACCTCGCTCGTCGAAGACGCCCGCATCGAACAGCGCTGCCCCGACGAGGAACATCACGATCGTCAGTGGCACCAGGAAGATCACTTCGGCGCGGAAGGCGAGGAGATTCTCGGCTCGGAACACCACCAGGTCCCACCAGCTGCCGGTCGCGAAGACGTCTGTCGGCTCGCCCGAGGAGCTGCCCGAGGCCGGGGTTGCCGCGAGCGCGACCACGAGGCTGTCACGAGCAGCATGTGCACGAGGCCGCGGTGCCGGCAACCCACATCCGTGTGCGACGCGAGGTCACCACCACGCCGCATACGAGCATCGAGACCACCGCATAGCCCATCAGCACATCGAACTCGGCGACCAGGAAGTAGTGCACGAGTCCGTCGACGAACAGCAGGAACCCGCGGGTTCGGTAGTTTCCGGGCCACGCGCGCCCCGCGCGCCGGGCGGACGCCGCTTGGATCGCCAGCCCGATACCGAACATCAGGCTGAGAAGGCCGAGGAACTTGCCCTGTGCGAGCTGCATCAGGATGCGCTGCGGCCACGGATCCGATCCCGCGGTCTCGAGATAGCCGACGATCCCGCAGTCGGTGATGATCCAGATGTTCGTTCCGAGCGTGCCCAGGATCGCGATACCCCGCGCTACATCGAGTGCAGCGATCCGGGTGCGCGACCTGGGGGTGCCGACGGTGGTCATGCCGTCGACCCTCCTGCACCGCCGCTGTCCGTGCGTCGGGCAAAGGGACGACCTGCGGGTCATCACATCGGAGGACCCGGGCCCGAAACGAATCGGGACGAGCTTCACGTCGGATGGGGCCGATGTCCGATATCCCGATGTTTGGAACCGGACACTTCTGGACATGACTACCGGCGAGGTGCCGTCGCGCACCGACGCCCCGGCCTAGGGGCGGGACATCGATGCCCCGCACAGACCAGGAGACCACGATGAGCACCGACTACGACGTCCGCCGCACCAACGAGTTCGCCGGCAGCGGCACTGCGATCGACGAACTCGCACTGAAGCCGACGGGACTCGCCGACGCCGACGAAGCCGAGGTCGTCGAATCGCCGGATCTGCCCGGCGCGGATCTGTCGGGTGAAGAGCTCCGCGTGAACGTCGTGCCCGTCCAGGAGGACGAGTTCACCTGTCACCGCTGCTTCCTCGTTCAGCATCACAGCAGGAAGGCCTCCGCGCCGACCGAGGACCCGTACTGTCGCGACTGCGCCTGACGGTTCGCACGACCACCCGGATGTGACGATCGGGCCGAGGATTCCCTCGGCCCGATCCGAATATCAGTAGTAATGCGGGTAGGGGGACCAATCGGGGTCGCGCTTCTCGAGGAACGAGTCGCGCCCTCGACCGCTTCGTCGGTCATGTATGCCAGGCGGGTGGCTTCACCCGCGAAAAGCTGTTGGCCGACGAGGCCGTCGTCCTGCAGATTGAACGCGTACTTGAGCATCCGCTGGGCCTGCGGCGACTTGCCGTTGATCTTCTCGGCCCACTCGAGCGCGACATTTTCGAGCTCCTCGTGGTCGACGACGCGGTTCACCGCGCCCATGTGGTGCATGTCTTCGGCGGTGTACGTGTCGCCGAGGAAGAAGATCTCGCGGGCGAACTTCTGTCCGACCATCTTCGCGAGGTAGGCGCTGCCGTAGCCACCGTCGAAGCTGCCCACATCGGCGTCGGTCTGCTTGAAACGGGCGTGCTCGCGCGACGCGAGCGTCAGATCGCAGGTCACGTGCAGGCTGTGCCCACCGCCTGCGGCCCAGCCGTTGACGAGCGCGATCACGACCTTCGGCATGAATCGGATCAGGCGCTGCACCTCGAGGATGTGCAGACGCCCCGCGCGGGCCTTGTCGACGGTGTCAGCGGTATCGCCGCTGGCGTATTGGTAGCCGCTGCGTCCGCGGATGCGCTGGTCGCCGCCCGAGCAGAATGCCCAGCCGCCGTCCTTCGCGCTCGGGCCGTTACCTGTCAACAGCACCACACCCACGTCGGAGGTCGTCCGCGCGTGGTCGAGCACGGCATACAGCTCGTCGACGGTGTGCGGGCGGAACGCATTGCGCACCTCGGGCCGGTCGAATGCGACGCGGACGGTGCCTTGCGTGACATGACGGTGGTAGGTGATGTCGGTGAGGTTCTCGAACCCCGCAACGGGGCGCCACAGTTCAGGATTGAAGGTCACGTCGTCACCTTAAGGCCGGGTCCGGTCACCGTGCGCGTCTCGGCCGGATAACGTGCAGGATCATGAGCGAGCAGAACGATCGCACCGGCGACGACGCATACGAGCATCACGGCGGATTCCCCGTGTACGAACCGGTGAAGGCGGGGCCGAACTTCGGCCGTCTCGTCGAAGCGTTCCGGCGGCTTCAGGATCTCGCGGTCTCCACTCATGCCCCCGACGATGTCGTCGACGAGGCGATTGCGAAGGCAGAAGCGCTCGGGGACCTGCTCGAGCCGTACAAGGTCAGGGAGGGTAAGTCGCCGGCCGCTTCAACGTGGACATCCCCGGGCGCGGAAGTCTGCTGTTGCCGCCGTTCATGATCGAGAAGTTCGACAGGGAAGGTGTGCGCGAACGGGGTCTGTTCCGCCGCTACCACCTCGGTGGCAACGGCGCAGTGCACGGCGGCACCTTGCCGCTGCTGTTCGACGATCTGTTCGGGATGGTCATCCACGCATCAGGGCGGCCTATTGCCCGCACCGGATATCTGCACATCAACTATCGCAAGATCACGCCGATCGAGGCCGAGCTCGTCATCGAGGGGCGCGTGGACAGCATCGACGGGCGAAAGGCGTTCTGCAGCGCCGAGCTGCGTGACCTGGACGGCACGGTGCTCGTCGACTGTGAGGCTCTGATGATCGAATTGCTGCCGGGCCAACCGTGATGGAGAACGGGGGTCGAATCCCCCGCTCGACGAGGTGCTGGCCGGCGCAGTCGTCGTCTCGCTGCCGATGCGGGTGCGGTTCCGGGGTATCACCGAGCGTGAGGTCGTCCTCGTCGAAGGTCCGGCCGGGTGGGGGGAGTTCGGTGCGTTCCCGGAGTACGCCGACATCGAAGCGGCCGAATGGCTCCGCTCCGCACTCGAATCGGCGTGGCACGACGATCCTCCGGCCCTCCGCGACACCGTCCCCGTCAACGCGACGGTCCCCGCCGTCGATCCGGAGCAGGTTCGGTGTGCTGGCGAGGTTTCCGGGTGCGCGCACCGCGAAGGTGAAGGTGGCCGAACGAGGACAGGACCTCGCGCAGGACCTGGCGCGGGTACGGGCGGTGCGTGAGCATGTGCCGCATGTCCGGGTCGATGCCAACGGCGGGTGGAGTGTCGAAGAAGCGGTGACGGCTCTCACCGCTCTCACCACCGACGCTCCACTCGAATATGCCGAGCAACCGTGTGCTCCGTGCCGGAACTCGTGGACGTCCGACGACGGTTACCCGGAATTCGGATCGCAGCGGACGAGAGCATCCGGCGGGCCGAGGACCCACTGCGCGTCGTTCGTGCGGGTGGAGCCGATGTCGCGATCGTCAAGGTCGCGCCCCTCGGTGGGATACGACGATTGCTGACGTTGGCCGAGGAACTTGCCGAGCACGATGTGCCGGTGGTGGTGTCGAGTGCTCTCGATTCGGCGGTGGGGATGGGTGCCGGTCTTGCTGCGGCAGCAGCGTTGCCGGATCTGCTATGCGTGCGGGCTCGGCACGGGTGGTTTCTTCACCGCGGATGTGGCGACGGCACGTGAGATGTCGAACGGCGCACTGGCGTCGGTAGGGTGGCGCCGGAGCGGGCCGCATTCGACGCTGTCCGCGTCGACGGGGATCGTCGGCGATGGTGGCGCGAGCGCCTGCGCCGGTGCCACGCGCTACTTGCATGACGGCAGAATAGGCGCGGTTCGTGCCGTCGTATATCGTTCGGGCGTCCCAACAGTCACATTCTTCACAAAACGGAGGCAGTGGAAGTGGTTGCAGCTCTCGGTGATGCCCTGCTCGGCGCCGATAAACTCCCGGCGGTCCAGAGTGACGTCCTAGCTCTCATCGACGCGAGGTGTCGGACAAGAAGGGCGCGTCGGGCCTCGCTCTCAAGGCGGATACGCCGCGGTGAAGAAGGTCGGGCCGTCGATCGTGCCGGGTGCCGTCGAAGGCCTCCTGCCCGATTTCGTCGCGCGGCTCCAGCCGTTCTGGGCCGACTTCGCGGGCAACGGCTCGTTCGCCGATTACCTCACCGCTCGCGGTGAGCAGGTCGCCGACGCGCTGCTCGGCGTGACCGACGACAAGATCGCGGGAACCGACAAGGCCGCCGTCAAGAAGGTCTACGACTCGCTTCGCCCGTCGGCGAAGAAGCACGTGGTCGAAGCCCTGCCGCGTCTGGGTGCGCTCATCCAGAAGCACGCCGGTTAGGATCTGATTCTTCACCGACGGTGCCGCCGCGGGCTTCGAGCCTGCGGCGGCACCGTCGTTTCCTGGGTCGCACGATCGATCGATCACGACAACTTGTCTCGCACAGCGGAACTCGACGCAGATTCGGTGTGAATTGCTGCACACTCGCGACCTATGGATGACCAGAGCGCCGAGTGGGCCGATCGCCGAGAGATCCACGATGTCGTGCTGAGATATTGCCGTGGAATCGACCGACTGGATTTCGACCTCGTCAGGTCGGCGTATCACCCGGACGCAGTAGACCACCACACCGGATTCGACGGAACTGTCGACGAGTACCTTGCGTGGGTCGAGCCCAAACTGCGGGCCAGGCGCGGCGGACGATGCACATCGTTGCCAACCATCTCGTCGAACTACACGGCGACACCGCCGTCAGCGAGACGTACGGGACATCGGTCCACTGGGGAGAACCCGCCGACGAGCCGCGGGTCAACTTCACCAGCGGCGTCCGGTTCGTCGACCACATGACACGCCGGGACGGCCGGTGGGCGATCACCGAGCGGTGGGCCGTACGAGAGTGGACCAGGTCCGATGCGGGCCGGTTGATGGCCAAGGAAGGACAGGGACCGACCGGCACCCGTGACCGCGATGACCCGCTGTACCGGCTCCAGCAGTGGGTACGCGCGACGGAGATGGACGCCTGAATGCCGATCTCGAACTGATGCGGCGTCAGAGAGCCGGTCGCTCGATCTCCCTCACCTGTGGAGTCAGTCCCCACTCCGCCCTGCCCAGACGGCTCGCGGGTGCGAGGAGGCCGAAGTCCGGAGCACCGTCGCCGGCAAGCACATCGGTACGCACGGTGATCGCCAGCACGTCGCCCATGACGACGAAGCAGTCACCCACCTCGATCACGCGGTGCAGCACGCACTCGATGGAGGCAGGGGACCGGGCCACCCTCGGAGGGCGCACTCGTTCGCTCGGCTCGGAACGAAGCCCGACCGCCGCGAACTCGTCGACGTCGTGCGAAAACGCGGCCGACGAGGCATTCACCTGGTCCATCAGAGGCACCGACGCGACGTTGATGACGAACTCGCCGGTCTCCTCGATGTTGCGCAGGCTGTCCTTCCGCCCCACCGACGTGAACTGCACGACAGGAGGTGAGGTGCTCGCCACAGTGAAGAAGCTGTACGGAGCCACATTGGCGACACCGTCCGCCGACACTGTCGACACCCAGGCGATGGGGCGAGGCACGATCGTGGCTGTGAGCAGGCGATAGAATCTGCCGGTACTGAGGTCGGCGGGATCGAAGACGGTGCGCATCGCACCATTCTCGGCTGCATTCTCCGGGATGTCTCCGACCGGGTTGCGATCTGTGACCCGCCCGGGCAGCACTACCCTGGACGCCGTGAACCCGTCCATCGCCCAGGCCACCGCTGTCGTCGACGAACTTGCGCGGGGCGGTGTACGGGACGTGGTGCTGTGCCCCGGTTCGCGGAACGCACCGCTCGCCTTCGCTCTCCAGGCCGCGGACAACGTCGGCCGTTTACGTCTGCACATGCGGATCGACGAACGGACCGCCGGATTCCTCGCGATCGGACTGTCGCTCGCCTCCGGTCGTCCGGTGCCCGTGGTCATGACCTCGGGCACGGCCGTGGCGAATCTCGGCCCCGCTGTACTCGAAGCGAACTACGCGCGGATTCCGCTCGTCGTGCTCTCCGCCAACCGGCCGTACGAACTCCTCGGCTCCGGAGCCAATCAGACGATCGAGCAACTCGGATTGTTCGGTAGCCAGGTCCGTGCGACCATCAGCCTCGGCCTCGCCGAAGGCATCGAGCAGAACAGTCAGTGGCGCTCGGCCGTCTGCCGGGTGCTGGCAGCCGCGCGCGGCACTCGTTCCGGAAACGCCGGGCCCGTGCACTTCGACATTCCTCTCCGTGAACCGCTGGTACCCGATGTGGGCCCGCAGGGTGCCGCTCCCGAGGGACGGCCCGACGAACGGGCCTGGACCACGACGGTGCACGCGACGCTCGATGTGCCCGTGGAGATCGACATCACGCCCGACACCGTCGTGGTGTCCGGGCACGGCTCGGCATTCCGGCCCGAACTTGCGGGCCTGCCGACTGTCGCCGAGCCCACCGCGCCGTTGCACGGCTCCCGCTCCACCCCCTGGCCTTGACGCAGATAGCACCGAAGCAGGCCATCATCACGGGCAGGCCGACTCTGCACCGGCCGGTGTCGCGTCTGCTCGCCGACCCGAATGTCGCGGTGTACGCGCTGACGACCGGTCCACGCTGGCCCGACGTCTCCGGAAACGTTCTTGCCACCGGGACCCGCGCCGTGATCTCCGGTACACCGGACGAGGTGTGGCTCGAGCGGTGCCGCCAATTGTCCGCAGACACCGACAAGGCGGTGCGAACCCAACTCGACGCGCATCCGGAGGCGACCGGCCTGCACGTCGCGGCGGTCGTGACCGATGCGCTGCGCGAGGGCGACCAGATGTTGTTCGGCGCCTCCAACCGGTGCGCGACGCGGCGCTCGTGAGCTATCCGAAGCCGGGCGTGAAGGTGATGTCCAACCGGGGCGTCGCAGGGATCGACGGGACGGTGTCGACGGCGGTCGGTGCAGCGCTCGCCTACGAAGAGGGCCGCACCATCGCGTTGATGGGCGACCTCACCTTCCTGCACGACGCGTCGGGCCTGCTGGTCGGTACACCGGAACCCCGCCCACGCGACCTGACGATCGTCGTCGCCAACGACGACGGTGGAGGCATCTTCGAGCTCCTCGAGCAAGGTGATCCCCAGTACGCAGGCGTCTTCGAACGTGTCTTCGGTACTCCTCACGGGATGGATCTCGCAGCGCTGTGCGCGGCGTATCGCGTTCCGCACAGCCGCGTGGATCTCCACGGACTCGCGATCGCGCTCGCCGATGTCACGTCGCCGGCCGGGGGCATCCGGGTGGTCGAGGTCACCACCGATCGTGCGGGGCTGCGCGAACTTCACGCGGCGGTGCGGTCGCAGCTGTGAAGACGGAGTC
>BBEG01000049.1 GCA_001312645.1 Rhodococcus sp. JCM 9791 | reverse complement strand
CTGGCGCGCCGCGACGGCCACACCGCCGTCACCTACCGGCGCAGCGGCGACGACAACGTGCTCGTCGAATACGGCGACATGACCCTCGACCTCGGTCTGCGCGCCGCGTGCACGCACTGCATCAGCGGCTCGATGCCGACCGTCCCCGCGGTCTGCTCGAACTCACACCGGGCATCCGGTCGCTGCAGGTGAAGGTCGATCCCGACGTCCTGCCCGTTGCAACCCTGCTCGACCACCTCGCCGAGGTCGAGGACACTCTCGGCGACAGTGACGAACTCGAAGTGCCGAGTCGGGAGGTGCGACTCCCGTTGTCCTGGGACGATCCTGCGACCCGCGAAGCCATCCAGCGCTACATGCACGGCGTGCGTTCCGATGCGCCGTGGTGCCCGTGGAACATCGAGTTCATCCGCCGGATGAACGGGCTCGACGCCGTCGCCGACGTGTTCGACACCGTCTTTGCCGCCGAGTACATGGTGCTCGGGCTCGGCGACGTCTACCTCGGTGCGCCGGTCGCGACCCCGCTCGACCCGCGACACCGACTTGTCACCACCAAGTACAACCCCGCACGCACCTGGACGCCGGAGAATGCGGTCGGAATCGGCGGTGCGTATCTGTGCATTTACGGAATGGAAGGCCCGGGCGGCTACCAGTTCGTCGGACGCACCACACAGGTGTGGAACCACCGGCATCCACAACAGGCAGGTCCGTTCGAGGACGGCACCCCGTGGCTTCTGCGTTTCTTCGACCGGATCTCCTGGTACCCCGTCGATCCCGAAGAACTGCTCGACCTGCGCGCCGACCTCGCCGCCGGTCGAGGTGGGGGAGTGGAGATCACCGACGGCACCTTCTCGCTCGCCGAACACCGGAAATTCCTGGTGGACAACAGCGAATCGATCGACGCCTTCCAGCGAATCCAGTCCGTGGCATTCGCACAGGAGCGTGCACGGTGGAAGGAAAGTGGCGCGTGACGGTCGCTGCGTCGCTCTCGGGAACCCGTTTCGAGCGCAGTCTGCTGCGGAGACCGGAGCATCCGGACGACACGACGACTCGTGTCACCTGGCTGCAGGGACGCGCACTGTACTGCGATCTTCGACAGCCCGCCGCGCTACCGAAGATCGAGGCACCCGCGCTTCGTGCCTTGGGTATCGGAGACCTCCTCGTGCTGGCTGATCAGGACGGATTCGCCGGCCCACTGTTCGACAACGGCAACCACGTCGAATGGGGACGCACAGTCGCGCTGCACCCGGCAGGCCCGACACCGGACGCGGGCGCTCTGAATGCATTCGACCACGGCACCCTCGTCGAGCAAGGCATATTCGAGGACTACATCGAACACTGGCGGATCGCGGCTACCTCACAGGACATCGACGAGTACCTGCTCGAGGAGCTCGACACCGGTGCACCCGGAGTCGTCGTGCGGGTGGGCAGCGACTTCGCATTCGCCCGGGGTCGTACCCACGTGCTCGACGGTCCCTTGAACGAGCAGATCCGCGGAGCCGCGAGCATGCGTGCGGCACAAGACCTATTCGACTGTGAGATCGTGCTCGGCGTTGTGCGCGGCGAGCAGTGGATCATCACCGCCTCCAGTCTCCCGTATCGTCGGTGCACACCTGAATCCGGTGTTCGGCGACCGGATCGGCACTCGCGACCACGATCTCGACGGGAATCCCGTCGTACGGAACTGGCGGCGCCTCGACTCCAGGAGAATCCCGTGACCTTCACCAGTATTCCGGTCATCGACGTCACCGCTCTCGTCGCCGGTGGGGACGGACGCGACGCCGTGGTCGGCGAACTCGGCCGAGCCGCACGCGAGGTGGGCTTCGCCAGATCATCGGTCACGGAATCGATCGCACCCTGATCGACGGACTGAAGGACGCAGCCGAGCGATTCTTCGCGGAACCGGACGACATGAAAATGTCCGTGTACATCGGTAATTCCACCAATCATCGCGGATATGTCCCGGCAGGGAGGAAGTATTCGCGGGAGCCACCCCCGACCACAAAGAGGCATACGACCTTTCGATCGATCTCCCGGACGACGACCCGGACTATCTCGCGGGCAATCCGTTACTCGGACCCAACCAGTGGCCCGCGCTCGACAACTTCGCCGGCTCCGTCACCGCCTACTACGTCGCGATCTTCGGTCTCGGCCGAGTCATACTGCGCGCCTTTGCCGAAACCCTCGGCGAGTCACCGGATCTTTTCGATCGATATGTCACCACCCCGCCAGCGCAGCTGCGGATGATCCACTATCCGCACGACCCGAGTGCCGACGACCGGCCGGGCATCGGTGCCCACACCGACTACGAGGTGTTCACGCTCCTGCTGCCGACGGCGCCGGGACTTCAGGTCGTCAATGCCGAGGGCGCCTGGATCGACGTTCCGTACCGCGACGACGCATTCGTACTGAACATCGGTGATCTACTGGAGATTTGGACCAACGGGATATTTACAGCGACGTCACATCGGGTGCGTAAGGTAGCCGAAGAGCGTTACTCGTTCCCGCTCTTCTTCAACGTCGACTACGACACGTGGGTTGAACCCCTGGATCGATTCGTCGGTGAAGACGGGCCGAGGTACGACGGTGTACGAGCGGGCGAGCACCTGTTCGCGCAGACCGCCCAGAGTTTCGTCTATCTCCGTCGCCGTCTCGCTGATGGCGAGATCGCTCTTCCTGACAATGCACGCCCTCTCTACTCGCTCGGACGCGAAGCCCAACGCAGCGCTCCTGCCGTCTGACCTTCTCGATGGAGCTGTCATGATCATCACCGGTGTCGCCGTGTGCCTCGTAGTTCTGATCGGGGCCGGTTTCTATTCCACTCGTAAAGTTCGCGGAGATACCGGGAACTTCCTCTTGGCAGGTCGCTCACTGGGCGCGCCCGTCCTCGCGGTCCTGCTCATGTCGCAGGTCGTCGACTCCAACGCAACCCTCGGCAGTGCAGACCTGTCCGCCGCATTCGGTTTCTGGGCCGGCGCTGCGATGCCACTGGGTATTGCAGTGAGTGTGCTCCTCGTGGGCCTGTTCTTCGCGAAGAAGCTACGCGCCACCGGAGTGGTGACCCTTCCCGAATACTTCGGGCAGCGGTTCGGTCGCGGTACCGAGATCACCGCATCGGTTCTCACAGTGATGAGCTTCGGGATTCTGCTCGCCGGTAACCTCGTCGCATTGGGGTACCTGCTCGAGTACTTCCTCGGCCTGAACTACACGGTCGCGGTGCTGGTGATCATTCCGTTCGTCCTCGTGTACACGATGGCGGGCGGGATGTTCGCCAGCGTCTACACCGGCATGGTGCAGTTCGCGATCATGGTCGTGGGGATCATCTCGCTCCTCGTGTGGGTCGCGGCCGGTCCCGGGTTCTCCAGCCTGAGGGTCTCGGTATCGGGAATCTGGGTCAGCTCACCGATCCGGTGCAGGGCGCCGCGATCAATTGGGCGACGATCGTCGCACTCGGCCTCGGCAACCTCGTCGCGATCGACCTGATGCAGCGCGTGTTCTCTGCGAAGTCGCCGCACGCCGCGCAGCGTGCCTGTTTCTCCGCCGCGACCGGAATCCTGCTGTTGTGTGTGCCCCTGTCGTTCGTCGCACTTGCTGCGGTCTCGATAGTGGGCGACAGCGCAGCCGACGCGCCGATCCTGTACGTGCTGCTCGGCGAGTACACCCCGCAGTGGCTGTCGATCCTTGTGCTGTCCGGTCTCGTCACAGCATCGCTGACCACCGTCAGCGGAATCCTGCTCTCCACCGCGACGGTACTGGTGCGCAACATCTTCAGGGTGGGCGGCGCGCACGCCGCGATGTCGTCGGACGTCATGAGGCCACCCGGTGGGCGATGCTCCCGATGGCGGCGCTCGGTGCGATCGTCGCACTCCGTGTCCCGCAGACCGGCATCCTGCTCACTCTCACCTTCGACCTGCTGCTTGCGTCGCTGGTGGTGCCGTTCATCCTGGGCCTGTTCTGGACGCGCGGAGACGGTGTCGCGGTGGCCGTGTCCGCGGTCGCGGGAATCGGGGTGCGCGTCGGGTGCTTCGTGCTCACACCCACCATCTACGGTGTCGACAACACCCTGCTGTACATACCGAACGATCTGGTGTCGGCCGATGTCGACGGTTGGACGACGTTCCTCGCGGCGTTGGTATCGCTCATGGTGTACGTGAGTGTCGCGCTGGTACGACGGCCGGTTGCCTCTTCCGCTCCCGTTGCCACCGTCGAACCGGTGCGCGTACCTGTCGGCGTCCGGTAAGGATCGTGGACCGGCCCGGTCAGAAGAGCCGCACTGCCTCTCCGAGCGCAGACGCCAGCTGCTCGCACTGATCGGGACTGGTCCACGGTGCGACCGTCACACGAATGACCTCGCCCTTGTCGACACCGCCTCGGCGCACCGTCAGAATTCCCTTTTCGTCGCGAAGCCACGAAGCGATCGCCGTCGACTGCTCCGTGGTGGTGTTGCCCTCGATACGGAAGGCAGTCAATGCCCCGTACATGCTCGGATCGTCCGGAGTGAGAATGTGCATTCTGTCCAGCCCCGAGACCTCGTTCACCCAGAGGTCCCGGAGATATTGGACGCGTGCCCGCTTCGCATCCGCGCCGAGCGCCTCATGGACGTCGAGCGCAGCCGGAACGGCCAGGTAGTTCGCAGAGTTGGAGGTGCCGGTGTGGACCCGGGAGCGGATGTCGCTCGCGTCGTAGTCCTCGTCTGCAAGGTCGCGATCGATGTCTCCCAGCTGGTCCTTGCGGACGTACGTCGCGCCGCATCCCAGCGGGGCACCCATCCATTTGTGAAGATTGAGCCCGATGAACGGTGCTGCGAGATCCGGTAGCTCGAAGGGGATCTGACCCCACGAGTGGGCCGCATCCACGATGACGTCTGCGCCGTGGGATTCGGCCAACTCCGTTATCTCTGCAATCGGTATCACCAGACCGGTCCGATGCGACAAGTGCGTGGTGAGCACCACCCGCACTGCGGGATGCTCGATCAGCGCTGTCTTGTCGAAGAATGTGTCCTGCACAGAATTCGCCATGCTGCCGAAATATCCATACTCGAGATTGACGATGGAGTCGTCGAGTGTCTAGTTGTCGCGCACGGCATTCCAGAAGTCTTCGTTCGAAGCGAGTTCCTTCAGGTCGCTCGTGGGACGGTCCGGAATGGAGAATGTGCGCGGGTTTCCGGGTGTCCATATTCCTCCGCCCGGAGCGTTCCCTGCGCTGGCCTCGCTGCATGCAGATGCGGCTCCAGCGACACCTACGATCCCGACGGCACCCAAGAACCCTCGTCGCGACACTGCTCGTGACATGCTGATGTCTGACTCCCATGCATCTGTTGGCGAAGTGGGACGAACCGTTGTTCGGCCGTGCCGGCGCATGAAATTACTTACCTTCTACAACGAACAACCGTCGTCGAGTCCAACCGGATGTGAACACGCAGGATCGCATTCGGCGAGTTGTCGCCTTCCGGCCGCGCCGCCGCCACGGGCATGTCGGCTCGAGGCGACTCCACGTCTTCGCAGGTTACGGTTGGTCATCGGGAGTTTGCCGGGCCGTTCCCAGACGAGACCGAGGCAGTCGAGTTGGAGAGGTACAACAGACGCAGTTAGCCTCGAAGTCGGCGTGGAATCCTGAAACGTCGCCGAACGGAAGCGAGTGATCATGACCGGCTCCGCCGAGTCAGAGCGAGTGGCCGAGTACCCGCGGCCGTCGCACACCCTCCTGCACCTCAGCGACACCCACCTGGTAGGCGGTGCCGAGCTCCTCTACGGAACGGTCGACGGCGACGCCCACATCCAGCGCATCATCGACGACATCCGTGCGTCGCAAGTCCGGCCCGACGCCTGATCTTCACCGGCGACCTGGCCGATCGAGGCCAACCCGATGCGTATGTGAAGTTGCGTGCGTTCGTCGAGCCCGTCGCGGAGGAACTCGAGGCCCGGGTGATCTGGGCGATGGGGAATCACGACGACCGCGCGACCTTCCGTGAACGTCTGCTCGACCAGGCCCCGGGTTCCGGCCCGATCGACCGGGTCGACGACGTGAACGGACTGCGAGTCATCACTCTGGACAGTTCCGTGCCCGGATTCCATCACGCGAGATCCGCCATGAACAACTCGAATGGCTCCGCAGCGAACTCGAGACCCCCGCGCCGTTCGGAACCGTGCTCGTACTGCATCACCCTCCGGTGCCGTGCGTGTTCGACCTCGCGGTCCTCGTCGAACTTCGAGACCAGACCGGGCTCGCCGACGTGGTGCGCAACTCGGATGTCCGCGCAATTCTGGCGGGTCACCTGCATTACTCGACGACGGCGACGTTCGCCGGAATCCCGGTGTCGGTGGCATCGTCCACGTGTTACACGCAGGACCTCAACGTCCCGATCGACTCCCAGCGAGGTCGCGACGGAGCGCAGGGATTCAACCTGGTACACGTCTATCCCGAGACCATCGTGCATTCCGTGGTGCCGGCCGGCAGCTATGCCACCGCCGGTCGGCACGTCACCGCAGAGGAAACCGCTCAGCGTCTCGCGGATGCGGGAGTCCGAATCCCGGAGAACCCGGGGCTCACGCTCGACGCCTGACCGGAACGGTCAGCGGGGATAGGCGGTTTCCCACGGTGCGGGAATCGGATAGTAGTGGTCGAGGAACTGCGTGACCTTCGCGGTGCGCACCTCCAGGTCCACCTCAGGGGCGCTGCCGTCGTTGAGGCAGATGAAGTCGGTCTTGCGCTTCGCGAGCAGCGTGTCGAGTTCCCGCAAGCCGGAGTGCGTCGTCGTGTCGACATAATTCACTCGGGCGGACAGTTGCTGCACCGCGCGTCCCGTCATCAACGCGTAGTAGTGGTAGAAGGAGTTCGTCACCGAGATGTTGTCGACTCCGCGGAACGGACTTCCGGCAGTTGCCATGAACTCGGTGTCGAACTCGCGCTCCATCTCCGCTGCGATGCTCCGTCGCAAAGGTGCCGGTGCATGCTCGAGGTGATGGGTGATCGTCACCCCGAAACGCTCACGCAGCAGCCCTCGATTGACACGCGCCGAGTTCTCGAAACCGCTGCGTTCGCTGTGGTTCGTCCGAGACCGATCTGGATATCGGACTCGATGAACTTGCTGATCCCGGCCGGAGAGAAGAACACCTGAGGATCCACCGAGCGGCCGAAGAACATGTCGTCGTTGGAATACACGAAGTGCTCCGCCAGTCCGGGAATGCGGTGCAGCTGCGCCTCGACGGCCTGTGAATTGTGCGTCGGCAGCATCGATTGGTCGGCGAAGAACTCTTCGCTGCGCACAAAAGTGACCCGGTCGTCGTCGGCAAGCCATGAGGGGCGATCGGAGTCGGTCGCGACGAAGATCCGACGCACCCAAGGGGCATACATGTTCACCGAGCGGAGCGCGTACTTCAGTTCGTTGATCTGCCGATAGCGTGCGGGGGAGTCGTCGCCCTCACCCACCACATAACTCTGCATGAGCTTGGCGCGCTTGGCCTGAAATGTCTTCGACGAGCCGTCGACCCACGAGAAGACGAGATCGATCTCGAACGGAAGTCCCGACGGATGCGCGTCGAACATGCCCTCGATGGTCGGCCATACCCGTCCGTACAGCTCGACGGTGGTGGACACCAGTTCGCTTCGCAGCACCGTATTGCGCGTGAGGGCGTTCGCGCCGGGGAGCACGAGCTCGTCACCACGTCGTTGCCACAGCTCGATCCCCACACCGCTGGACGCGCCGTACCGCAGGCCGCTCAACGGCTCCACTCGCGGACGGTACAGCCGGAACGCGCGCGCCTTCCGCGTCGGGGACAGGCGCCCGTCCGCTACGAGCACAGGGCGAATTCCCTTCTTCCCGAGCGGTTTCGAATAGAACGGTTGATCCGAACAGGCCGAGGCCAGACTTGCCTCGAGGATCTTCCGATCGGCCTGTCGACGGCGAGGCAGGGGCGGTCGTCTGCTCTGCGGATCAGTGTGTACGCGATACCCGCAGTGTCGAGGACGTCTCGGATGAACAGCAGGTCTTCGACCATGCTTCGTGCGGTGTGGTCGTGGTGATGGGCAGGGCATACCGGTCGATGCACCAGATCGGATCGAGCGGCAGAGTCGGGGTCGGCGTGAGTGCGGGAGTGGCCACGCACCCGGGGTTGCGGGGATATGGGATGTCGAGGGCTGTGCCTGGGTGATCGTGGAGTGCTCCGTTCGGCGAAATATTTCCGGTAGGGCGTCATCCTAGTCGCAAATGTTCACCGGGAGAAGTGGGGGAAATCGCAGGTGAAACGGGATGCCGACAAATTTCGGTGCACGAGTGTTCGCCGTGGGAGATCCCATCGGCGCTGCCGACGACGAAGTCCCCGCCCGAGAACCTCGGACGGGGACCTCTTGCTCGACTGAACCGAGTGCGTCAGGCGCTCGCGGCCTCGCGCTCGGCGACAAGGTTGAGCGCGATGTCGACGATCATGTCTTCCTGGCCACCGACCAGCTTGCGCTTGCCTGCCTCGAGCAGCAGGGTGCGCACGTCGATGCCGTAGCGTGCCGACGCGGTCTCCGCGTGACGAAGGAAGCTCGAGTACACACCGGCGTAGCCGAGAGTGAGGGTTTCACGGTCGACCCGCACCGGGCGGTCCTGCAGCGGGCGGACGATGTCGTCGGCTGCGTCCTGCAGCTTGAACACGTCGCAGCCGTGCTTCCACTCGTACAGATCCGCAACAGCGATGAACGCCTCGATCGGGCAGTTGCCGGCACCGGCGCCGTGGCCGGCGAGCGAGGCGTCCACGCGGTACACGCCTTCCTCGACGGCGATGACACTGTTCGCCACCGACAGCGACAGGTTCTCATGTGCGTGGATACCGATCTCGGTGCCCTCGTTCAGGATCTCGCGGTACGCGCGGACGCGGTCGCGCACACCACCCAGGGTCAGGCGTCCGCCGGAGTCGGTGACGTAGACGCAGTGCGCACCATACGATTCCATGAGCTTGGCCTGCTTGGCGAGCTCCTCGGCCGGGGCCATATGCTCATCATCAGGAAGCCCGAGACATCCATGCCGATCTCGCGGGCGGTCGCGATGTGCTGCGCGGAGACGTCGGCTCGGTGCAGTGGGTTGCGATGCGCACTGAGCGAACACCGAGATCCCAGGCGCGCTGCAGGTCGTGGACGGTGCCGACACCGGGGAGCAGCAGCGTGGTCAGGCGGGCGTTCTGCAGCACCTCGGCTGCGGCCTCGATCCACTCCCAGTCGGTGTTCGAGCCCGGGCCGTAGTTCACGGAACCGCCGGCGAGGCCGTCGCCGTGCGCGACCTCGATCGCGTCGACGCCCGCGTCCTCGAGAGCGGAGACGATGCGCTTGACGTCGGTCGGCGAAATACGGTGACGCACCGCGTGCATGCCGTCGCGGAGGGTGACGTCCTGAACGAAGACGGTGGTGTTGCTCATCAGGCGTTGTCCTTCTTCTGTGCGATCCGCTCAGCGATCTGGAGTCCGGCGGAGGTCATGATGTCGAGGTTGCCGGCGTATGCGGGCAGGTAGTGGGCAGCGCCCTCGACCTCGAGGAAGATCGAGACCTGGTGCGTCGGGCGATTGCCGTCGACGAGCAGCGTCTCGACCGGCTGATCCTCGGGGATCTCGCTGATCTGCACCTGCTGCTTGAGGCGGTAGCCCGGCACGTATGCCGCGACGTCGCCGACCATCTTCTCGATCGACTGACGGATCTCGTCGTGGGTGGCCGGGTCCGGGGCGTCGACGAGGCAGAAGACCGTGTCGCGCATGATCAGCGGCGGCTCGGCCGGGTTCAGGATGATGATGGCCTTGCCCCGGCGGGCGCCGCCGACCGTCTCGATTGCCGACGACGTGGTCTCGGTGAATTCGTCGATGTTCGCTCGGGTACCGGGACCGGCCGACTTCGACGCGATCGACGCGACGATCTCGGCATACGCGACCGGCACGACGCGGGACACGGCCGCGACCATCGGGATGGTGGCCTGGCCACCGCATGTCACCATGTTCACGTTCTGCGCGTCGAGGTGCTCATCGCCGTTGACGGCGGGAACCACGAACGGGCCGATCGCGGCGGGCGTGAGGTCGATCAGTCGCTTGCCCAGCGGAGCGAGACGCTCGTTGTTCGCGATGTGCGCCTTCGCGGAGGTCGCGTCGAACACGATCTCGATCTCGTCGAAGTTCGGCAGATTCACCAGCCTTCGACGCCTTCTGCCGTGGTGGGCACCTTCAGGCGTGCGGCGCGGGCGAGGCCGTCCGACTCGGGGTCGATACCGACCATGGCGCCCATCTCGAGAACCTCGGAGGTGCGCAGAACCTTGATCATGAGATCGGTGCCGATATTGCCCGATCCGATGATCGCAACCTTGGTCTTGCTCATGCTTGCTTTCCTTCCACGAAACGGGCTGTCACGGTGCCCAGGCCGGACACGGTGACGGAGACGGTGCTGTCTGCGGAGACGGACGCCATCGGGCCGAGTGCACCCGACAGGATCACCTGGCCCGCCTTCAGCGGCTGGCCGAGTTCGCGGGCGGTCTGTGCGAGCCAGACGACGGCTTGGATAGGGTCGCCGAGGCAGGCGGCGCCGTTGCCGGTGGAGACCTCGGTGCCGTCGATCTCCATCGACATGGTGACGTCGACGGGTTCGATCTCGTCGAGGGTGCGGCGCTCGGTGCCGAGGACGTACACACCCGAAGATGCGTTGTCGGCGACGGTGTCGCCGAACTTGATGTCCCAGTTGGCGATCCGGCTGTCGCAGATCTCGAGAGCGGCGACGGCGTACTCGATGGCGTTGCGCACCTGAGCGGTGTCGAGCGGGCCGTCGACGAGATCGGAGCCGAGCACGAACCCGACCTCACCCTCGACCTTCGGCTGGATCAGCAGGTCCATCGGGATATCGGCGCCGTTGTCGAACGCCATGTTGTCGAAGAGCACTCCGAGGTCGGGTTGACCGACACCGAGTTGTTCCTGCACGGCCTTCGAGGTCAGGCCGATCTTGCGACCCACGATGACGGCGCCCGCCTCCGTGCGGCCCTCGTTGAAACGTTGCTGAACGGCGTAGGCCGCGACGAGGTCGCTCTCGCCGATCAGGTCGCGGATCGGAGCGGTAGGGGTGCCGCTCGCGGCGGCGGACACGAGGCGGTCCGCTGCGGCGGCGATGTCCGCCTCGCTGACCGCGGTGGTGTTCGTGGGGTTGCTCATGACCTCTACTGTCCTGCTTCGAGGGCTAGAGAAACAATGGTTCGTCTCACTGAGCGATACGCTGTTTTCGTGACGGCGAATCTGGACACGGTGCTCGGCAAGGCGGTGACGATCCTTCGTGCCTTCCGGCCTGACGACAATGTTCTCCCGCTGGCCGAACTCGTCCGACGCACCGAACTCCACAAGGCGACCGTCCATCGCCTCGCCGGGGAGCTGGTCGCGAACCGATTGCTCGATCGGGTCGACGGCGGATACCGCCTCAGTGGGGGACTGTTCGAACTGGGGATGCGGGCCTCCGTCGAGCGCAGCCTGCTCGAGATGGCCATGCCGTTCTTGCAGGATCTCTACGAACGCACTCACGAAACCGTGCATCTGGGTGTGCGCGACGAACTCGATGTCGTCTACGTGGTGAAGCTCGGCGGTCATCGGCAGGCGAAGTCACCGTCGCGGACCGGTGGACGAAATCCGTGGTATTGCACCGCAATCGGAAAAGCGTTGCTGGCGCATGCGGACGGAGAACTCGTCCACGAAGCGCTGTCGATGCCCAAGGTCCGTCGCACGCCGCACACGATCGTCGCCCCCGGAATTCTGCGCACGCAGCTCGAACGGGTCGTCGAGACCGGTGTCGCATTCGAGCGGGAGGAATCGGCGCTGGGCATCACATGCGTGGCTGCACCGGTGTTCGGGATCGACGACGAGGTCATTGCGGCAATCAGCGTCACCGGCCCCACTGGTCGATTCACTCCCGAAGCCCACGTCGCGGCGGTGCGCGCGGCAGCGGAAGGGCTGCGCAGCACCGTCGGGCGACGTGAACGGTTGCGCTGAACAGCCCCTGACACCTAACAGCCCTATGTACCTAGATCTGCTAGGGTCAGCCCACACCTAGAAGTGCTAGGTATAGGAGGGTCATGTTCATCGACAAGGACCTCGTGGCTGCGTCGGCCACGCCCCTGGTGCTCGGGATTCTCGCCGAGGGCGAGTCGTACGGCTACGCGATCATCAAACGCGTCAACGAACTGTCGGACGGTCGCATGCAATGGACCGACGGCATGCTCTACCCGCTGCTGCATCGGCTCGAACGTGCCGGCTGTGTTTCGGCGTCCTGGAGTACCGCAGAGAACGGTCGTCGGCGGAAGCACTACACGATCACCGACGCAGGCAGGAACATGCTCGCCGAACGTGCCGCGCAATGGACGGTCGTCGCGGATGCCCTGCATCGGGTGTGGGACTCCACTGTGCTGCCGCCGGCGGCGGAAGGATGGGCGTGATGGACATCGACGCGCAGCTGGAATCTCAGATCGCGCAGTGGCGAGGATATGTCTCGGGACATCGGGTGATCTCGACCTCCGATGTCGACGAATTGGAAGAGCATCTGAGAGATCAGGTTTCGGATCTGTCGACCGCGGGACTCACGTCGAGCGAAGCGTTTCTCGTCGCTGTGGGGCGGATGGGTAGCGTCGACGACATCTCCCGGGAGTTCGCACGAGAACACTCCGGCCGGTTGTGGAAACAGCTCGTGCTGGTCTCTGCCGATCCAGATGGCGGAGCCCGGCGCCGGCCGCGTGAACTCGGCGTGGTTCTCGCTCTCGCTGTCGCGGCAGGTCTGGTCGTCAAGGCCGGGGCCGAATGGCTTCCCGAACAGGTCCTCGTACGCAGCCTGAGCATTCTGGTGCTGCCCTTCCTCGTTGCGTACTTCGCGTGGAAGCGGAACATGACTGTTCCGGGCATCGCGGCACTGGTAGCTCCGTTCGTGGTGGCGGCACTGGTGCTGAACGTCTACCCGTTCGACAGTGGCGGAGCCACCGAGATCATCGCGGCGATTCACGCCCCGATCGTTCTGTGGCTCGTGGTCGGTGCGGCATACGTCGGCGGTGATTGGCGTTCGGACCGCCGACGCATGGACTTCGTCCGGTTCACCGGCGAATGGATCGTCTACATGGTGCTGCTCGCGCTCGGTGGGGGAGCGCTCATGGGCCTGACGGCAGGAACGTTCGCGGCGTTGGACATCGATATCGAGTGGTTCTTCGAAGCGTGGGTCCTCCCGTTCGCGCCGGTGGGCGCGATGGTGGTGGCAGCGTGGCTCGTGGAAGCGAAGCAAGCGGTGATCGAGAACATTGCGCCCGTGCTCACCCGGGTCTTCACGCCGCTCACAATCCTCATGCTGCTCGCGTTGTTCGCAGCATTCGTGATCGCGTTCGTCTCGTCTCAGAGCGTTCTCGACGTCGACCGCGACCTGCTCATCCTGATGGACCTGATCCTCGTCCTCGTTCTGGGACTACTGCTGTATGCCATCTCCGCTCGCGATCCACACGCAGCGCCCGATGTGTTCGACGTGGCTCAGATGGTCCTCGTTGTGGCTGCGCTGGCCGTCAACGTCCTGATGCTCGGCGCCATGCTCACGCGCATCGTGGAGTTCGGTTTCACAGCGAACAAGGTCGTCGCGCTCGGATTGAATCTGGTCCTGCTCGTCAATCTGTCCTGGGCGGCGTGGCTGGGCATCCGGTTCATCCGTGGGCGGTGCGGATTCGGTGCCGTCGAACGGTGGCAGATGCAGTATCTACCGTCTACGGCGCATGGGCTGCGCTGGTGGTCGTCGCGATCCCACCGCTGTTCGGCTTCGTATGACGCGGACCGTCACAGAGCGCGGAGGGGCTCGACCGCGTACAGCCAGGGAATGCGCTCCTGCTCGAGTCGGAGCCCGCCGCGTACCAACTCGAACGCGGCTCGCTCGGTGTCGATCTGGGCAGGGAGATGTGCGAACTCGTCGGCGGCCGTCGGTGGCTGGGAACCCCACACCGCGAGGCCGATCAGTTCGAAGAGGCCTAGGACGTGCTCGCCCGTGCGGGCGAGATGGTGGCGCCTGGTGATTCAAGGACCGGATTGCGGCGTCCTCGAACTGCGACGACTTCGGTAGAAGAGGGTGTGCGACTCGTGCGGGGCAGCCATTGCGTTCGACGTCCAAGCGCCAACCGTGAGGCATGAGCGGCAGATCGGTGGTCGACGTCAACGACAATGCCCGGGCGTCCACGTCGCCATGCTCGAGCTATCGACGACCGCTGTGTGTCGACACCCCGCCACCGCACCGGCCGAAGATCAGAACCATCACTACCGTTAGGGCGACGGCGGGCCAGAAGATCCGTGAGTAGAGCACCGCGTACGACGCGGTGGTGGAGAACGCGGCGAGGGCGGTCGGTGCGAACGTGACTGCGTAGAAGGCCATCGCCACACCCCAGGGGTGTGTGCCGCCGATGAGCCACGCCAGCAGCGCGATCCTGCACGCACCGACAACCGTGAGCAGGAAGAGGAACTGTGGCCACGAATCGGTGACCACCAGCAGCACCCGCAGATCAGCGAACATGTCCAGAGGAGGCAACGCCACCAGGTGCACCAGACCCGGCCAGGTGGGTATCACTCCCGTCGCGGCGAGGAGCACGACCAGCCCCGTGGCCGCCGCGAACGGCCACCAGCGCGTGCGAATCATCCTCGTGTCCATCGGGTCCCCGTCGTTGCCTCGACTGGTAGGCCGAAACGGTGGCGTTATTGCGCTCGATCGAGTGCCCACATCCGGCGCCGGGCGACTGCGCGCTCGAACCGTCGCACAACCACCTCGAAGGTCTCCAGCTCCTCCGGATCCCAGCGGACGACCTCGAGCCCCAGGTCGCGAAGTCCGTCTTCCCGGCGCTTCTCGTTGATGAGGTCGCGCGGCCCGGTGTACTTCTCGTTGTCGTCGAACTCTCCGACAACCCCGAGGTCTTCCCAGTAGAAATCGACGCGGACACGTCGACCGTCGAAAATGACGAGTTCGCGTTGGAGGTCGGGAACGGGCAGGCCGTATTCACGCATCCGGATCCTCGACAGCGACTCGCCGATGCTCTCGCTACGGCCGTCCAGGAACTGCAATACCGACGACGCCGACACCAGACCGTAGCGGCAGCGGGACGCCTCGAGCACACGGGAAATCTGGGATGCGGCGCCCGGGTCGAGGCGCAGCCCCGCATCTCCGACCGCGATGGCCTGGTCGCGGGGGAGAGTCCGGGCGAGGTCGACGATGGTGCGGGCAATCGACGTCACCGGAACGCCGAGGACGTGCGTGATCTCGCCGTCGTCCCAGTGCGTGGTGTGAGCGTGAAGACCTGCCGTCACGCGACCACTGCGGCTGGGCGGTCGGGAGACGTGAACGCGGCGCAGCGAAACATCCCACACGTCGATGCGGTGCAGCGTTGCCGCCGAGATGTGGCTGATCGCCTCATCCGTGTCCAAGGTGGAACCGACGTGTCGCGCATGCACGCGGTGACGCTCCACGGTGCCGAGCGCATCGAAGTCCTTGCGCCACAGATACAGTCCGTGAGCGACGTTGGCGAGCTCACCCGACCGCAACGCCCTCCTGATGCTGTTCTCGGACATGCCCGACGCGATGAGCGTTTTCCTGGTGAGTCCCCGTGGTTCGTCCATGAGCGGATACTGCCGCCCGAAGAGCGTCGCGCGGCAGCGAAAATCGTGTTGCTGCCGAATCTGTGGATGAAATGCGTGCCTGTGGACAACTTCAGAACAAGCGCGGAGTCGCGTGCGAGCCGTCGCGCACCTCGGCCATGCGGGCATCCCAGCGTTCGACGAGCCACATCTCCACCAGCTCCGGGCGGGTCTGAATCTTCTCGGCCCACCCGCTGAGGAGCCCCACGTAGCGGAGGTAGCGGCGCAACGTGAAATCGGCGACCGCAGGATCCTCCAACCAACCCTCGTGCACGAGCGTCGACACTCCGTGCTGATCGAGCAACTGCGCGGGACCGGCATCGGTGTGGACATCGACGGCCCACAGATAGGTCGCGAACAGCGGAACTCCCACGCCGGGGGTGTCGGGCCATCCCGACACGTGAGTCGGGAGTTGTCGGGCAGCGCCTTCGTCTTCGCGCAGTAGTCGAGGACGCCCTTGATCTTGTCGAGAGGGTCGCGTCCGGCGGGTGCATGGGCGTCGACGACATTCGGGAAACGTCGCGCCGAGCGTCGCCGAGGGTGCGCGCTGCGCCATGCCGCGCACAGGAACAGCAGCCCCACACCGTCGTGATCGGCGTTGACGAGTTCACTACCCAACCGCAGGTCGTTGCGGGGGACGACGGCCTTGCCGCTGGTGACGATGCGACCGTCGAGGTTGCGTCCGCGCAACCGAATATCGTGGCCGGCGTCCTTGAGGTGGTCGTTCCACCACTTCAGGTCGACTGTCACCCCGTCGTCGAGCACCTGCAGGTCGTACATGCGGAGACGACACCACTCGGCGCAGGCTTTCGGTGGCTCGAACCCTTCGTCGTAGGCATGCATGCAGGTCAGCCTGCCACGAGAATGTCATTGCCCCCGGTGATGACACGCGAGGCGTGATCGACTCGATGCTGTTCGGTCAGACGACGGAGCTGGTATCGATCGCCTGTAGCCGGCGGACCCAGTCGAACTCGGCCTCGAGGAACGCTTCGCCGCCGGAGGCGAAGGCGTGCTGCAGTTGTGTGAAGGCGTCGATGAACTGGTCGACTCGTTCCTGGGCCGATTCCGGTGTCCCGGACGCTTTTCTGGCGTAGCGGCGGCGAGTTGTTTCGCGGACTCGAACTCGCCGAAGCCTTGCGTGTCGGTGAGGCTGTCTGTGGTAATTCTTGCGTCTCTCAGGGCATCGATCGCAGTCTGGCAGATTGCGACGATCTCCTCGATGACCTGGGGTTCGAGTCGGACGAACTCGCCCATGCGGGATTCCTTCCTGGACTGGCTCGAGTGCGTTATCGGTGGAGGTGGGGTTCTAGCTGGGCCACTAGTTCATCGATGTCCGAGCACCATTCGTCGATCGGCACCTCGCGCGCGTGATCAGCGAAGTATGTCCGCCTGAAGATCACCATGCCGAAGTCGGTTCGAACGGTGATCGCGCAGTTGTTCTTGTTGCTCGGGTCGAGTTGGAGCAGAGCATCGCGCCCATTGACGTTGGTATGGCTGGATACGTGCCCGTCCTTTTCCCATTCCTCTTCCAGCGTGACGTTTCCCGCCAGAATGGTCAACCGGTATTCGTCGAGGACATCGGGGATGTGGAAGGTGCCTTCGAAGCTGCAGCCGAGGAAGGTGTAGGTCTCCATCGGATACTCCGAGGGGCGCTTCGACTTCGGGTCATACTGCGCTTCGACGAGCACGTCGTCGGGGATGTCGAGGCACGGGTCGAAAGTGATCGCCGGTCGGCCGGATTCGTCGACGATGCGGGGAGTGCGCGTCGTCGAGGTGACGGTGTCGGCTGCACTCGGTGGATCTGCGGGCGGTGCGTCGGTCCCGCATGCCGTTGTCGCTGCGATGAGCGCGATGCTCCCCGCGACACGTTTCCACCCGCCCACGCGACCCCCCGATCCGCCGAATTCCGGGAGAGACGCTAACACAGTGCATGCTGCGCGAGCGGACCACTGAGGCTCGCAACGCATATGTGAGGCCCGCAACCTCAGTGGTGAACCACCAGGTTTGCGAACGTCACATCAGCGTTGCGTACCTATCCGGCTCTCCAGCACTGCGAGGTCGTAATCGACGACGACGGGCGCATGATCGCTGATCCGACGGTCTGGAGCCGGATCGCGATCGGTCCCGGCCGACACCGCTGAACGCGCGAGTGCGGGGGTGGCGAGGTGGTAGTCGATTCGCCAGCCGACGTCGTTCGCGAAGGACTGCCCGAGCCACGACCACCACGAATACGGACCGTCCACTTCTGGGTGGTGACTGCGCACCACGTCGACAAGAGTACGGGGAGACACGATCGAGCCGAACCACTCTCGTTCCTCAGGGAGGAAACCCTCGGCCTGATTGCTTCGTCGCCAGTTCCGGACGTCGTACCTGGTGTGCGCGATGTTGAGGTCACCCATCAGTAGCAGCTCCCGGCCTGCGCGCGAGCTGTGCGCCGGGATCTCGTGAGCTGACGGGCGAACGCGTCGAGGAAGCGCATCTTGCGGTCGTAGCGTGCGCCACCGTCCGGTGCCTCCCGCATCCGTCCGGGCTTCTGCAGGTGAGCGGGCAAGCCGCCCTTCGGCAGATACAACGACGCCACCGTGATCGGTGCGTCCGCGAGGTCGACCTCGACGTAGCGGCCCTGATCGGCGAACTCCCGCAGGCCTCGTGCCAGCGGAGCGGGGTCGAGCTCCACCGTCTCGATGTGGTCGTCGCTCGGGTGTCGTAGTAGCGCTGTGCCGCTCCAGGTTCGCACCGCGCTCGGCTCCTTGCGCGTCAGGATCGCGACGCCGTTGCGGCCCGGCAGTGTGCCCTGCTCGTAGGTCAGATGATGATCACCGAACACGCCTCCGGAATCGCCGATGCGGGGGCGCGGAGCTCCTGCAACGCCACCACGTCGGGGTCCCGCTCACGCAACCATTTCTCGAACCCGCGACGTTGCGCCGCGCGAATCCCGTTGATGTTGAATGTTGCTATGCGCATGGTCATTTCGACCCGGCGTTCACGATGTCCAGTTGCCGCTGAATCTCGTCGCGCCCGATTCCGAAGTTTCCGAAGCTCAGGATCCGCTCGAGCGGCATCGACGCCGCCATTTCCAGTACCGCTGGGTCGAGGGCAGGGGTTTCACCGTCGGCGGTGGCGAATATCTTCGAAAGCACCTCTGCAGCTGCGGGGTTGGCAAGGATCTCGCCGATCGACGACTCCACGCTCAACGGGACCGACACCTCGTCCCCCGTGATCTCCGTGGTGCAGGTGGCTCGGATGTCGCGACTCGAAGCACCGACCTCGACGCGGTAGGCGCCGCCCTCGACCACCCATGCATCGACCCGGGTGTCCCAGTACGCGAGGTCCGCGCGCCGGACCGGAACCTCTACCTGTCGTGATTCGCCGGCGTCGAGATGCACCTTCGCGAATCCCTTCAACTCGCGCGGTGCGCGTACCACTGCGGAGTCGGCCACGCCGACGTACACCTGCACGACCTCGGAACCCGACCGGCTCCCCGTATTGGTCACGGTCACCGTCACGACGAGATCATCACCGACAGTCGCCACTGCGTCGGAGTAGGAGAAGGTCGTATACGACAGGCCGTGCCCGAACGGAAACGACACCTCGGTCCGATGCGCGTCGAATCCTCGATAGCCGACGAACAAGCCTTCGCCGTAGCGGACGTGCCCGTGCTCGCCCGGGAAATCCGTGTACGACGGAGTGTCCTCGAGTCGCACAGGAATAGTCTCGGCGAGCCGGCCCGCCGGGTCGACCAACCCGTACAGAACATCGGCGAGTGCGCCACCGCCTGCCTGCCCGAGCAGCCAGCCCTCGACGAGTGCGGGCACACGGTCGGCGAAACCGGAGACGCGCACGACACCACCGTTCGACAGCACGACCACGGTGTTCGGGTTCGCCGCGACCACCGCATCGAGCAAGTCCACTTGAGAATCGGGCAGTTCGAGATCTTCGCGATCGAACCCTTCGGACTCGAGTGCTGCGGGCACCCCGACGAACACCACCGCGACTTCGGCGGCCCGCGCTGCATCAACGGCAGCGGCCAGCAACTCCTCGGTGGAGGTGCCGTCGTCGAGGTAGCCGGGCGCGAACACCACATCGACGGACGCCAGCGACCGGATCTCGTCGAGCGCGTTGTCGAGGCGCGTCGGGTTGATCCGCGACGATCCCGCCCCCTGGTAGCGCGGGGTGTGGGCCAACTCGCCGATCACGGCAATCTTCGCGTCGACAGCAAGCGGCAGGACGCCGTCGTTCTTCAACAGCACCACGCACTCCGCGGCGACCCGGCGGGCGAGCGCGTGGTGCTCATCGGCGTCGAACACGGCATCGGCGTCGACCGCGGACTTACCGACAAGGTCGACGACACGTGTCGCGGCGGCGTCGACCACCGACTCGTCCAACGTCCCCGCGCGTACCGCGTCGACGATCTCCTGGTCTGTGCGACCCCCGGTCGACGGCATTTCCAGGTCGAGACCCGCCGCCAATGCCGCGACCCGGTCCGATACGGCACCCCAGTCGCTGACGACCAGTCCGTCGAATCCCCACTCACCTCGCAGGACGTCCGTGAGCAGCCAGCGGTTCTGCGATGCGTACACGCCGTTGATGCGGTTGTACGAACACATCACCGTCCACGGCTGGGCGTCTTCGACCACGCGCTGGAACCCGCGCAGATAGATCTCCCGCAGGGGACGTGGGTCGATATCGGCGGAGACCCGCATCCGGTCGGTTTCCTGATTGTTGGCCGCGAAATGCTTGAGAGACGCACCGACGCCCTGCGATTGGATCCCGCGCACGAGCGCCGCACCGAGCACACCCGACAGCAGCGGATCCTCGGACAAGTACTCGAAGTTGCGGCCACACAGCGGCGACCGTTTGATGTTGATGCCCGGGCCGAGCAACACACTCACCTGCGCTGCCCGCGCCTCGGCTCCGAGCGCAGAGCCGACGAGTTCGAGCAGCTCCGGATCGAACGAACATCCCATCGCCACCGCGGGAGGAAAGCACGTGGAGGGCACCGAGTCGGTGAGGCCGAGGTGATCACCACCCTCGGTCTGCTTGCGAACACCGTGCGGACCGTCGGTCAGCATGATCGACGGAATCCCCGACTGCGGATGAGGTTTCGTGTACCAAAAATTCAGCCCGCTGGTCAGGCCGGCCTTCTCCTCGAGCGTCAACGTGGAAACGGTCTGGGCTGGGTCGGTCATTCTGCTCCTCCGCGATCGGCGTCGGCTGCAGACTAACCCCCGGAGGGCTTCATTCGGGGACGACCGCGATCGCGTCGATCTCGACCAGTGCACCAGGCCGCGCGTGTCGGGCGGTGGTCACCACCGTGATGGCGGTACGCCGATCACCCCACACCGACCGTGACGCCGCGTATCCGACCTGCGCATCGACGCCGTCGACCATGTAGATGTTGAGCTTGACCACATGCTCCGGTGCAGAACCCGCGGCGGCCAGCACCGCCAGCACATTCTTCATCGCCTGCACGGTTTGCGCCTCGATGCCGTCGAGCATGGCGCCGGAGCCGTCGATGCCGAGTTGGCCACCGACGTAGACGGTCTTGCCGGCGGGGGCGATCACCCCCTGGGCGAAGGCCGGGCTGTACGCGAGTTCTTCCGGGTCGACCAGCGTGATCATTGTTCTCCTCGGGTGTGTGCGTAGAGGTCGCGAAGCAGCGAGACCTCGGACAGGTGGTGGATCAGTTCGCGGTGGATGTGGAGGACGAGGTCGGCCATCGCCAGCTCGGGGTAGGGCTCCTTGTCCCCGACCGGGGTGATCAACTCGATATTGCTGAGGCCGCGCACGCCCTTCACCCACACGTCGAGCTGGGTTTGGAGCTGGTCGAGCGCCTCACGGGCGGTGCCTGCGTACTCCCAGGATTCGTACGACGCCGGCGGCGCACCGAAATGAGCTGCGTTGCGCGCGGCGAGCACTCCGACGATGACATGTCCGAGCCGCCACGCGATCGTCGTGAACGGTGCAGGCTCGGGCTGGGGGAATGCGAAGTCGATGGTGAAGTCGCCTGCGCCGGCCTGCATGGGGGCGGTCGAGCTACCGCGCGGCCACACGCTCCACGGATTCGGTACGGGAGACCAGAAATACTCTTCGTCGGACAGACCCTCGAGTCGGGCCCGGATCTGATTGTTCCAGTGGAACTCCCACTGCTCGAGCAGCGAATGCTTCCAGTCGAATTCTGTAGCCATGGACATACTGTGACACCACAAGAGGACAGAATCGGTCCGCTGTGTCTGGCACTCTGGACTGCATGGACGACACGACCGAGCGTGTACTGACCCTGCTCGGCCTCCTACAGCAACGACAGGTGTGGACCGGCCCCGAACTCGCCGACCGGCTCGGTGTCACGCCCCGCACCGTCCGGCGCGACGTCGAGCGGCTGCGCAACCTCGGATACCCGGTGCATGCCAGCAAGGGCATCGGTGGCGGCTATCAGCTCGGGTCCGGCCAGGACTTACCCCCGCTGTTGCTCGACGACGAGGAAGCCATCGTCACGGCCGTCGCTCTGCTCGCAGGCGCGGGCGGCGCGATCGCGAGCGGCGGCGACGTTGCACTACGCGCGCTGACGAAACTCGATCAGGTGCTACCGGCCCGCTTGCGACACGAGGTGCGTGCGCTGTCGAGCTCGGTGGAGTCTTTCGGTGGAGGTCGCGACCCGGTCGATGCAGCGTCGCTCATGACGCTCGCCCGGGCCTGCCGCGACGAGGTGGAGGTCGGATTCGATTATCGCTCGGCACCGCGACGGCTCGAGCCCTACCGGCTCGTCGCCTCCGACCGGCGGTGGTATCTGTTGGCGTACGACCTCGACCGCGACGACTGGCGTAGTTTCCGCGTCGACCGCATGTCCGCAGTCGTCGCGCGGACGTGGAGGTTCCGTCCGCGCGCGGCGCCCGATGCAGCGACCTACGTGCAGGAAGGTGTCGCGAGTCGGGCGTATCGGCAGCAAGCGCGGTTTCTCGTCCATGCACCGGCGATGTCGTGCGCGGGCAGATCTCGGCGTCGGCGGCAGTGGTGACATCGCGGGATCGCGACACCTGCGAAGTGGTCAGTGGCGCTGACAATCTCGACATCGTCCTGTGGCACGTCCTCATGCTGGGGCACGCGTTCGACGTACTCGAGCCGCCGGAACTCGCAATTCGCTGTGCTCAACTGGGGGAGAGGCTCACTGCCGCCGGGACGTGACGTGTAGGGCACTACGCACGAGAGGACGAGAGTATCGCGACACGACTTCGTGAACGTCGGATCAGGTAAGTGATACGCCGCCATCGATTTGCAGTACCTGTCCGGTCACGAATGCCGCCTGTTCGGAGGCGAGGTAGACACCGGCTGCCGCGACCTCCGACGCGAAGGCGAACTCGCGGCCGAGCGCAGCGGTGCGCCGGAACCGGGCGCGGTCCTCGGATCCGCTCGTCGCTTGCTGCATGAAAAGGCCGGTGTCCGGATTGAAGCGGCTGCCGGAACTGGTTTCAGTGGCCAGATCTCGAGGCACTGTCCCGTAGGGTGCGATGGCGTTGACGGTGACATCTGTCTTGCCCACTTCCAGCGCGAGCACTCGTGTGAAGGAATGGACAGCTCCTTTGGCCGCCGAGTAGACCGCCATGTGCGGGTCTCCGATCAACGCCGCCATCGAGCCGATGTTGATAATGCGGCCACTGCCACGTTTCAGCATGTGAGGTAGCACGCGATGCGTGCACAACAGTGTGCTGACGAGGTTGATATCGAGGTCCGCGCGCCACTGGTCAGGGTCGAAGAGACGAACGGAGTGATCGCTGAGTTGCCGCCGACATTGTTGACCAACACGTCGACCTGACCGAACCGGTCGGTCACGCCCTCGATCAGCTCGGAGACCTCGGTCTCGACGGTGACATCGGCTGCCCGCCAATACACGTCGGCAGCTCCGCGTTCGCGGGCGAGCGCGCTGACTCGTCGCCCGGCCTCCTCGTCACGCCCGAC
>BBEG01000048.1 GCA_001312645.1 Rhodococcus sp. JCM 9791 | reverse complement strand
ATCGGCACCGAGCGCGACGGCCAGTGCCCGGCCCGCATCGAGCGCCGGTGTCGTGCTGCGCGGCGATTCGTCTTCGAGCGGGTCGGATCGCCCACCGTCGAGCATCACCGGTTCCATCGGAGTGACGAACCCGTCGGGGACATCTTCGGGGAACCACCCGGGTGCGAGGAGGTCCCCGCTGTACGCGCCGATGTCGACGAGCACGGTGTCGACGGCGGTGCCGGAACGTGAGATCTGGTCGCGAGGTCGGCGATGCGCGGTGCTCCAGGATAGAAACCATCCTGACCGACGGGCTGGGCCGTCAGTGTCGGGTCTCCGCCGGCGACCAGCACGACCTCCCCGGGCCGAGAACCGGAGACCACCTTCGTCGTGACCCGATGGTCGCTCGGCAGTGCGATCAGGCGGCCGCCGTCGTGAGCAGTTTCGTGGTGGACGCCGGTGTCATCGGGCGTTCGGGCTCGTGTGACCAGAGCACCGTGCCCGTCGCAGCGTCGGTGACCGAGCCGGTGAATGCACCGAGCCCGGGGTTCGTCACGGCGGGGCCGAGTGCAGTGGCGAGCCCGGTGGGAGTGGGAGCGGGAGCCGACTCGGTGATGGCCGCGACCTGCGGGGCAGCAATGACGGGAGCCGGGGCGGGAACCACGGCGGCCGATGCGGTGCTGCGCACGTCGTACACCGCGAAGGCGCCACCGACCACGAGCGCGAGGAACCCCACGATCCAGATGCCGAGCAGGATCCGAAAGCTCCGACGCTTGCGGGTCTCGAGTCCACCCTGTTTCTTGCTCCTACCTTGCCCCGCCAACACGCCTCCGCTGTGTCCAACACATTCGGCCCTACACACTCGCGCCCCTGGTGGTCGCGTGGTGGTCCGGTACCTGCACCTACAGCGTAGCGCCGGGACGGTTATCCTCACTTCGGACCATCGCCGCAGATACGGACGTCGTATCGACTGGCAAAACATCGACGAAGTGAGGCAAGGCGTGGAGTTCGAGGTCACCATCGAGATCCCCAAGGGGCAGCGCAACAAGTACGAGGTCGATCACGAGACCGGCCGCGTCAAGCTCGACCGCTACCTCTACACCTCCTTCGGGTACCCCGCCGACTACGGCTACATCGAGAACACTCTCGGTGAGGACGGCGATCCGCTCGACTGCCTGGTCCTGCTGCCCGAGTCCGTGTACCCCGGCGTGATCGTCGATGCACGCCCGGTCGGCATGTTCAAGATGGTCGACGAGGCCGGCGGCGACGACAAGGTCCTGGCCGTTCCTGCCGGCGATCCGCGGTGGGATCACATCCAGGACATCAGCGATGTGCCGCAGTTCGAACTCGACGCGATCAAGCACTTCTTCGTGCACTACAAGGACCTCGAGCCGGGCAAGCATGTCGAGGCTGCGGATTGGACCGGCCGGGCCGACGCCGAGGCCGAGGTCACCGCGTCGATCGCGCGTCTGAAGGACAACGGCGGACACTGAGTCCCCCGCATACGACGGATCTCCCGGCCGGTCATCGAACCGGCCGGGAGATCTTCGTCCGAGGCGAGGTTGCGCGTTGCTAGCGCCCCTTGAACACTGGTGTGCGCTTCTGCATCACGGCGGTGATCGCCTCGGTGAGATCTTCGGACGGCAGGAAGGCCGAGTTCCACGCGGCGACGTAGCGGAGGCTGTCGTCGACCTGCGCGGAGCGCGTGTGGTCGAGGACGTCCTTGATGCCGTGGACCACGAGGGGCGGGTTGGCTGCGATCTCGGCGGCGGTCGCGTGCGCTGCGGCGAGTGCAGATGCGGCATCGTCGAAGACGTCGCCCACGAGGCCGATCTTCTCGGCACGTGCGGCATCGATGTCCTTGCCGGTCAACGCCAGTTCACGCAGGTGACCGTCGCCGATGATCAGGGGAAGGCGAGCGAGGCTACCGACGTCAGCGACCATTCCGACCTTGACCTCACGGACGCTGAACTGGGCGTCGGTACTCGCATAGCGGATGTCGGCTGCGAGATGAGGTCGACGCCGCCGCCGATACACCAGCCCGAGATCGCGGCGACCACAGGCTTGCGGCAGTCGGCGACCGCCGTGATGGCCGCCTGCATGCGCTTGACCATCGCGTGGAAGTCGGTGCGGGGCTTCGCCTGTGCCTTGTCGGCCAGCACCGACCCCAGATCGCCGGCCATGGCCGGGAGGTCGAGGCCGTACGAGAAATGCTTGCCGGCTCCGGTGAGGACGACGGCGCGCACCTCGGGATCGGCGTCGAGTTGCGCGAAGATCTGCGGCAGTTCCGACCAGAAGTCCGGTCCCATCGCGTTGCCTTTGCCCGGGCCGATGAGCGTGACCTGGGCTACGTGCTCGGTGCGCTCGACGGTGAACGCCTTCCAGCTGATGAATCAGTCATTACTCGAGAGTAATATCTGAGAGCGCAAACCGCACCGAGCTTCCGATCACGTCGATACTTGTGGATCCGGTCCCTGCGTTCCCGTCACAGCAGTCACCGGTTTTCATAGGGTGGCATCATGCCCAGGCCACTGCACCCGAATGCCGCTCGAGTCGCCGACACGCTCATCGCCCGGGGACATCACGGCCTGATCACCACGCAGTCGACTCCCGTGCGCACCGCCGAACAGGCGGCAGCGGCCGTGCGGGTCGACATCGGCGCCATCGTCGAGTCTCTCGTATTCCTTCTCGACGACGAGCCGGTCCTGATTCTGGTCTCGGGCGCCCATCGGGTATCCCTCGAACTCACCGGCAGCCGGTTGGGTGGCATCCTCTCCCCCGCGCCCGACGACTTGGCCGAGGAGGTCACCGGGCAACAACTCGGCGGCGTGGCTCCGCTCGGACACCCCACCAACCTGCCGACCTACGTCGACAGTGCGCTGGCGGGGTACCCCGAACTGTGGGCGTCGGGCGGGAGCCAGGACACCCTCTTCCGCACATCGTTCACCGAACTCCTGCGGGTGACCGCGGGGGTCGACGTCGTGGTCGACTGATACCGATTCCCGGCAGGTCAGGATGCGAGGGCAACGCCTCGGCCGATGCCGGCCTCGATGCCTCGACCTTCGGCGAACCTGCGGCCGATCTCCACCGACGACGGTGAAATCTCGATCAGCCTCGGGACCGCAGCCACGGCAGGGCTCCGTCGACGATGTTGTCGACCGTGGCGCCGCCGGCCACCGGGATCAACGTGACACCGTCGGCGACCTTCACTGCATGAATGTCGGCGATCAGACCACCCAGTCCGCTCGGTGTGCCGACATAGGAGAGGCCGGCCGCTCCCCCACCGTCCCTGCGCCACGCGTCCTGTGCGCGGCGACGAGCCACACGCACTTCGACGTCGACGATCACTTCGAGGTCGACCAGCACGGTGAGAGTGTCGGGATCGCGCACTTCCGCGACGGCATCGGCTCGTACCCGATCGCGGATCTTGCGCGCTTCCCGCAGATCGACTGCGCGTACCCGCACGACGGTAGGCGGAGCGGCACTGAGGTCGAGCGACCCTCCGCCGTCACGATCGACGGTGAGATCGGCCCAGACGTCAGGGCCGGATCCCTCCACGAACTCGACCGCGACACGCAGGGATCTGCCCGAAGGAAAGTTGCTGTAGGACATGAGAATTCCTCTCGATATGCCTGATAAGGCATCGAAAAATGGGAGCGGGAACCTCGTCAGTCCGAACAGATACAGGAGGCCGTGCGGCACAGATCGACGTGGCGACGGCACCACTGCACCGCTGCCTCTGTCGAACTCCACACTGCCATGCCGGAAATCCTACTGATCCTGTGGGGAATTGTCGATCGCGAGCGCGATCATCAGACGCATTCCGCCGCACCGTCGCCCGACGGCGTGAGACCGGGCCGGGTCTCCGGCGACGGGCCCCACGCTCCATCGGCCTTGGAATAGGACCACGACGACCCATCCGCAACCAGCTGCCGAAGGGCCGCAAGCAGACGATCGACGTCCGCAGAGGAACTTCCCAGGCCCAGGGATGCGCGCACCGCACCGCCGGGAAGGCCGACTCGGGCGAGCAACGGGTGGGCGCAGAAGCGGCCGTCGCGAACCCCGATGCCGTGTTCGGCCGAAAGGTACGCAGCGATCTCACCGGGCTCGAAGCCGTCGATGCCGAAGGTGACGATACCGACGCAGTCCGCCGAATCATCCCACAGGCGAAGAATTTCCACGCCATGGATGTCACGCAGGCCGTCGACGAGTTGCGCGCACAACAGTTCCTCGTGACGTGCCGCGGCCTCGGCGTCGTGCGACGCGAGGGTGTCGCACGCGGCAGCGATCGCCGCGACCCCCAGCACGTTCGGGACCCGGCCTCGTGACGGCAGGGGCGCACGCCCACTCGGTGTGATCGAGGGAGACCTCACGCACCGCACCACCACCGGCAAGATACGGCTCCGCCTCATCGAGCCAGTCACGACGCCCGACGAGCACACCGGCACCGAACGGCGCGTACAACTTGTGGCCCGAGAACGCGAGATAGTCGACACCGAGCTCCGCGAGATCGACGCGGCGATGCGGGACCAGCTGGGCACCGTCGACGAAGATCCGCGCACCGCACGCGTGGGCGAGGTCGGCGAGTTCGGCGATCGGCAGAACCTCGCCGGTGACATTGGAGGCTCCGGTCACGGCGAGCAGTGCCGCCGGTGCACGTTCGAGCTCGACGGCGATCCGCCACACGGTCTCCGAAACCGAGTCGGCAGCTTCGACCACACGAGTGTTCTTCCACGGCAACAGGTTCGCGTGATGCTCGATGTCGAGGACCACGACATCACCGGGGACCGCACCGGCGAGCAGATTGATCGAATCCGTGGTGTTCCGGGTGAAGACCACGACCTGATCCTCATCGGCACCGACGAACCGGGAGACCGACTCGCGAGAGTCCTCGTAGCTCGTGGTGCTGATACGCGATGCATAGCCCGCGCCGCGATGCACGCTGGCGTAGAACGGCAACAGTTCGGAAATCCGGTCCGTCACACTCGCCAGAGCCGGTGCGCTGGCCGCATAATCGAAGTTCGCGTAGGAGCAGGTGCCGCCCTGTACGAGAGGAACCTGCACGTCACAGCCCGACACGCGAGCAAAGGGAGCGATACAGGTGGCGGTGGCAACAGTCATGACGAATTTCCCTCGTATATCAGGGACCCGTCGGTGATCGCCACAACTGAGGCGAATCGTTCGCCGGCGGAGTCCGCGCTTGCTGCGCCCAGGTTCGGAACGTCAGCCAGGTCGTCACCCGGAGCACCCCACCGCGGTGGAGGGTTGCCGACCAGCGAGCCGGGGCTTGACGCTGGTACTCATGACCTGTCGAAGACAATGACACCGGGCACACTTCGTGTCAAGTCGATGCCCCGATCGAGGCCGGAGCACCGATCTCGAGCAGACGCAAATTTCTCCTTCTGACCTGCAAAGGAGCCGCCGTCGTGCTTTGCTCTGTTGCGTGATGCAGCACCGCACGATCTCCGATTTCGGACGCACCGAAAGTTCATCTGCTGTCCACCTTCACGTGAGATAAACCGGATCGCCCAATCGAGTAGAAGGACAGCGGATTGTCTGCTCAACCCCCACCCGCAGCCGACGACACGTCGCTCGTACCGGAGATCTTTCTGCGCGGATCGCATGCACCCGCGCCGCGCACACTCGTCGACGTACTGCGCGCCACCGCCGAAGCGCACCCGCACGCTCCCGCGATCGACGACGGCACGACGATGCTCGAATACTCCGAACTCCTCGACCTGGTGGTCGCGGGAGCCGTGGACTCGCGGAGGCAGGTGTGGGCGCCGGCGATCGCGTCGGGGTGCGCATGTCGTCCGGGTCCAGGAACCTCTACGTCACCATCCTGTCCGTACTCGCGGCGGGCGCGGCCTACGTCCCTGTGGACGCCGACGATCCGGACGAACGCGCCGAGCTGGTCTTCTCCGAGGCGAAAGTCACCGCGATCGTCACCGATGCGGGGATCGGTCCCGGCACCGCACCACCGGCCGACGAACCGGAGGTACGCGAGCCTGCCCTCGACGACGACGCGTGGATCATCTTCACCTCCGGTTCCACCGGCACCCCGAAGCGTCGCCGTCACACACCGCAACGCCGCAGCCTTCGTCGACGCCGAAGCGAACCTGTTCTGCCAGGACGAACCGCTCGGCCCCCGCGACCGGGTGCTCGCCGGCCTGTCCGTCGCCTTCGACGCGTCGTGCGAAGAGATGTGGCTGGCCTGGCGGCACGGCGCGTGCCTCGTTCCGGCGCCGCGTTCGCTGGTGCGCTCCGGAATGGATCTCGGCCCGTGGCTGGTCTCCCGCAACATCAACGTCGTCTCCACGGTCCCGACCCTCGCGGCGATGTGGCCCGGCGAAGCCTCGAAGCGGTGCGCCTGCTCATCTTCGGCGGTGAAGCATGCCCGCCCGACCTCGCCGAGCGTCTCGCCGTGCCCGGCCGCGAAGTGTGGAACACCTACGGCCCCACCGAAGCGACCGTGGTCGCGTGCGCAGCCATCATGGACGGCACCGGCCCCATCCGCATCGGCCTCCCACTCGACGGCTGGGATCTTGCGGTCGTCGACGCCGAGGGCAATCCCGTCGCCGAAGGGCAGACCGGCGAGCTCGTGATCGGTGGTGTCGGGCTTGCCCGCTACCTGGATCCGGCGAAGGACGCCGAGAAATATGCGCCCATGCCGACCCTCGGCTGGGACCGCGCCTACCGCAGCGGCGACCTCGTCGTGCTCGACAGTGCCGGACTCCTCTTCCAAGGCCGCGCCGACGACCAGGTCAAGATCGGCGGGCGCCGCATCGAGCTCGGCGAGGTCGACAACGCACTGCAGAATCTGCCCGGTGTCGCCGGGGGTGCGTGCGCGGTCCGCAAGACCGCCGCCGGGAGCTCGATTCTCGTCGGCTACATCGCCTCTACCGATCCCGACTTCGACGTCGCGTCGGCACACGACCTGCTGTCCGAGCAGCTTCCTGCTGCACTCGTGCCACGTCTCGCTCTCGTCGACGAGCTGCCCACGCGCACGTCCGGGAAGGTCGATCGCAACGCACTGCCGTGGCCGCTGCCCGGCGCCGACGCCGACTCGGTCGAAGCGCTCGGGCTGCCCCCGACGGCGGAATGGGTCGCGGGACTGTGGTCGTCACTGCTCGGCGCCCACATCGAGGGGCTCGACGACGACTTCTTCGAACTCGGCGGCGGTTCCCTCTCTGCCGCACAGCTCGTCACAGCACTGCGTGAGCGGTACCCCGAGATGACGGTCGCGGAGCTCTACGACCGTCCCCGGCTCGGGTCTCTCGCGGTCTACCTCGACGAACTGGCCCCCACCGCGACCGCAGCCCCACGCGAGGTCGCCCCGGTCTCCCGATGGGCGCAGTTCCTCCAGCTCGCCGCGACCGTGCCTCTGACGACGTTGACCGGTCTCCAATGGATCACGTGCTCGCGATCCTGAACAACGTCATCGCGCTCGTCACCGATGTGCGTGGACCGCGACTCTGTCATGGTGGTGGGTCGCCGTCGGCATCGTCGTGTTCCTTACTCCGCTCGGCCGGATGAGCACCGCGGTCCTGGGCGCCCGGATCCTCCTCCGCGGGCTGACACCGGGCAGCTATCCCCGCGGCGGCTCGATCCACCTACGTCTGTGGACAGCGCAGCGACTGTCGGAGGCGTCCGGTGCGACCAATCTGTCAGGAGCGCCCTGGATGCGTCAGTATGCGCGGGCGCTGGGGGCGAAGATCGGTCATGGTGTCGACCTGCACACCCTCCCCCCGGTCACCGGCATGCTCGAACTCGGCGACGGCTGCTCGATCGAACCCGAAGTGACCTGTCGGGGTACTGGGTGGACGGTGACATCGTCCACATCGGGAGTATCCGGATCGGGGCGGGTGCGTCGATCGGTGCGCGCTCGTTCCTCGCCCCTGGTTCACGCGTCGGCAAGAACGCCGAGGTCGAGGCCGGCTCCGCGGTGTTCGGCCGGGTCAAGGCGAGTCAGCACTGGGCCGGTTCACCCGCGCAGAAGACGGGAAAGGCCGAACCCCAGTGGCCGTCCGAGGACCCACCCCGCGGAGCCCGTTGGGTTCCCGTCTTCGGCGTGACGTCGATCCTCCTCGCGGGACTTCCGATCATGTCGATCGCGCCGGTGTCGCTCTGCTCGTCTGGTGGGTGAAGGACACCACGAGCGTGCCCGAGGCCGTGGTCCGTTCTCTTGCGATGCTCCCGGCCGGCGGAATTCTCACCATGGCCGTGTTCGCTGTCCTCACCCTGATCACCGTGCGACTGTTGTCGATCGGCATGACCGAAGGATGGCACCCGGTCCGAAGCCGTGTCGGATGGCAGGTCTGGGCCACCGAACGCCTGATGGATTCGTCGCGCACGTTCCTGTTCCCGCTCTACGCGTCGATGCTCACCCCCATCTGGTTGCGGCTGCTCGGCGCCGACATCGGCAAGGACGTCGAGGCATCCACGGTTCTCATGGTTCCCAAGTTCACCAAGGTCGCCGACGGCGCGTTCCTCGCCGACGACACCATGGTCGCCTCGTACGAACTGGGCGGCGGCTGGCTCTACATTTCGCGGGCCAAGATCGGAAAGCGAGCCTTCCTCGGGAATTCGGGCATGGCCGCACCGGGTCGTCGGGTGCCCAAGCACGGCCTCGTCGCGGTTCTGTCCGCGGCACCCGAGAAGGCGAAGTCCGGGTCGTCATGGCTCGGTAGCCCCCCGGTGCGGTTGCGACGAGCTTCGGGCGACGGCGATTCGAGCCGGACGTCGAGCCGAACTCGAAACTGAAAATCGCACGTGGTGTGGTCGAAACCTTCCGTCTCGTTCCGATGATCGTCACATTCGGCATCGGACTGTTGGTGCTGTTCTCGCTCAACGCCCTGGCCGTCAACCTCGGCTACTGGTTTGCCGCACTGGTCAGTGGACTCGTGCTGATGATCGCCGGCGCGGTCGCGTGCATCATCACCATCGCGGCGAAGTGGCTCATCGTCGGCCGTATCGGACGCGAAGAGCACCCGCTGTGGAGTTCGTTCGTGTGGCGCAACGAGGTGTCCGACACCTTCGTCGAGATGGTCGCCGCGCCATGGTTCGGCCAGGCGACTCCCGGTACCGCCGTGATGAACCTGTGGTTGCGTGGTCTCGGCGCGAAGATCGGCCGCGGCGTGTGGTGCGAGAGCTACTGGTTGCCGGAGGCGACCTCGTCACTTTGGGTCCCGGCGCGACCGTGGAGAGGGGGTGCGTGGTTCAGACCCACCTGTTCCATGATCGGATCATGTCCATGGACACCGTGACCCTCGATGCCGGCGCCACGCTCGGCCCGCAATGTGTCGCGTTGCCCGCATCGGGGATCGGCGCCGGCGCCACAGTCGGTCCAGCGTCCCTCGTGATGCGCGGCGACGTGGTTCCCGCCTCCACCCGGTGGCAGGGAAATCCGATCGCGCCGTGGTCCCGACCAGGCGATTGGTCGCCGCGGTGAAGCCCCTCAAAGCAGCGAAGCCTGTCGCCCCGGCCGGACCCGATCGTCCACTCGACCCCTATCTTCCTCAGAGCGGGAACCGTGGGTATCGGGTGTCGCGGTACGAACTGGACCTGACGTACAAGGTGACCGCCAACCGCCTCGACGGTCGCGCCACCATCATCGCCACCACGACCGATGTGCGCGCGAAGTACACACTCGACCTCACGCAGGCGATGCGCGTGACGAAGGTGGCGATCAACGGGCGCCGCCCCGCGAAGTTCACCCACCGCAACGACAAGCTGACGGTTACATCGTCGCAGACCGTCCCGGTCGGGGCGGTTCTCACGTTCGCCATCCAGTACTCCGGAACGCCGGCCCCGCGGCAGACCATGTGGGGTGAGGTCGGCTGGGAAGAACTCGACGAGGGCTCGCTGGTTGCCAGCCAGCCGAACGGCGCGCCTACGTGGTTTCCGTGCGACGACCATCCCGGCTCGAAGGCCACCTACCGCGTGTCGATCACTACGGATGCACCGTTCCACGCGATCTCCAACGGCACGTTGCTCCGTAAGACGACGAAGGCCAGCCGCACCACATGGGTGTACGAGCAGCCCGAACCGATGTCGACCTATCTCGCCAGCGTGCAGATCGGGAACTACGAGGTCCGCAAGGTCGCGTCGTCGCCCGTGCCGCAGTACGCAGTGCATCCTCCGCGGTTGCGCGCCAAGTTCGACAAGGACTTCGGGCGTCAGCCGCAGATGATCGAAGTCTTCACGCGACTGTTCGGACCGTATCCGTTCTCGCACTACACGGCGCTCGTCACCGACGACGACCTGGAGATCCCGATCGAGTCCCAGGGAATGTCGGTATTCGGCGCGAACTTCTGCACCGGCCATCGCGACGAGGAACGACTGGTCGCGCACGAGTTGGCACACCAGTGGTTCGGCAACAGCCTGACGTTGAAGCGGTGGAAGGACATCTGGCTGCACGAAGGTTTCGCGTGTTACGCGGAGTGGTTGTGGGCGGAGAACTCCGGAGGGCCATCGGCGCACGACCACGCGCGGCTTGCGCATACCAGACTTACCCGTCTACCGCAGGACATCCTTCTGGGCGACCCGGGGCCGAAGGACATGTTCGACGATCGGATCTACAAGCGCGGCGCCCTCACCCTCCACGCGGTGCGGCTACGACTCGGCGACGAGCGGTTCTTCACGCTTCTGCGTACATGGACCGCCGAGTATCGGCATTCCAACGTCACCACCGAACAATTGACCGATCTGGCAACGAGATTCACCGATCAATCTCTGCGACCGCTGTGGGACGCCTGGCTCGGGGCCACTGCACTGCCCCCACTTCCGAACGGCCGGCTGACCTAGATCAGGGAAGATCCACCTGCGAGGCCAGCCAGCGACCGTCGACGAGTTCGAGTGTCATGGTCACGCGGCTGCGATCGAGGCGCGGTTCCGGGACGACGGAGTTCGTCACCGTCTGATCGATGAACAGCAGCACCTCGACACGATCGGTCGTAGCCGACTTGACGCCGGCTTCGACCACGACGCCTTCCGCCTGCGCGTTGTTGTCGACGAGAAGCTGGCGCAGCTCCCCGCTCGACTGCGCGTACATCTCCTTGAACTCGCCGGTGGCGCCGTCCAGCACTGCGTCGAAGTTGCTGTCGAGTTCGCCGGGACTGACCGAGGTCAGCGTCACCGCGTATTCCTGCGCGGTCGTCAGCGCCGCGGTGGCCGCCGCGTTGACGGACCTGACCTCGTGCGCCTTCCACGCGAAGAACGTCGCGCAGACCACCGACGCACGGTGATCACCACGAGGATCGCAGTACGAATCCGACGCATGCGCCAACTCGAATCTGCTTCGGGCTCGATGCTGTCGCGGTCGGTCTTCTCGACACCGGTCTTCTCGACACCGGCTTCCTCGGTCACATCCTGCTTCTCCGGGCCTACGGTGTCGGTCGTGAGTTCGTCGGCCGCCAGGGTGGAATCGGTCTTGCTCATGTGCGTTCTCCTTCCAGAGAGGAGGTGTCCACGAAATTTTCGGTCACCTCGGGTGTATGTACTCGGCAGGTGGTCCCCCGTAGTCCAACGGAACCGACTGCGGCCCTATCGGAGTGGGATCCGCGGTACGCACCGGGTCGGCACCCGGCGGAAGCACGGCCTCGCCTTCCTCCCCCGGCGGGCGGGGAGCATTCCGAGCACCGCGGATGAGAACCGACGGGTCGGGGTTGTTGCAGTAGGTGTACAGATAGGGCTCAGGAAAATCGGGAACCGACGGTGGCCGGCGGGGCAGGTCGTAATCACACGTGTAGCGCGGGTACAAGTTGACGTACGCCCATATACCACCGTCATGGAACGCGGTTCCGATCGCTTCGAGTGTCGAGCCGTCCCGTTCGGTCGGGAAGAAGAACTCCTGCAGGGCCGGAACCCGTAGGTAGGCCATCTGAGAGACCGTCGCGAGGTTGCCGAGCAGCTGCACCATCGTCGGGGAATTGTCCGCGATGATCGAGTCGATTGCGCCGAGAGTCGCGGGAGCAGTGTCGACGAATGTCCGGAAGCCCGCATCCATTTCCTCCGCACTCTGCAGCAGCCCGGACAGGTCGGCCGAGGTGGTCTGCAGGCCCGGACTCCCCTCGGCAAGCGTATTCAGGACCACCTTGCTGGTGTTGAGAACCGAGACGGTCTGTGGCAGCACCGAATCGAGAGTCGAGATGAGAAACGTCCCTCCATCGATTATGTCGGACAGCTTCTCGGGCGCCTCGGGACCGACCCCCAATTCCTCGACGATCACCTGAACTTCAGCGGGATCGATCTGTGCGAGCATTCCATCGAGGTTGTTCATGAGGTCGGACAGCGGGACCGGCGTAGAGGTGTCTCGGGTCGAGATCACCGCACCGTCCGTCAGGTACGGTCCGTCGTCGGTGGCCGGACGGAAGTCGAGGTACTGTTCCCCCGCGAGGGACAGGCCCGCGACACGAACCTCGGATCCCTGAGGAATCTTCGTCTGTGAATCGATCGAAGCAACCGCGACGACACCGTCGTCGGTGAGATCCACCGACGTCACACGGCCCACCGGAACTCCGCGCAACGTCACGTCTCGGTCGGGAAGAATCCCGCCGGACTGATCGAAATGTACCTGCACCTGGATCTTTCGATCTGCCGGATCGAGTTCGAAAATGCCGAACACCAGATAGACGATTCCGAGCACCAGAGTCAATGCGAGTGCCGTCAAGGACAACCCCAGACGGTGCCGATATCCGATGCGGACCGCACCCACCACCGGCGCCGCAATCCTGTCTGTCGCACTCACCTTCGTCGTCATCCACCCGCTCCCGTCAATCTGCCCTGCAGACGCAGCAAGGAGTGGGTGAGGGCACCCACCATCGTGTCGATGTCCGACGTCTCGGGCAGCCGGCTTCCGGGATCACCGGAATGTCCGGGCGACGGAATCGCACCGAGGATCAGTTGCTCCCAATCCGCATCGGCGTGCGCCGACGTCGAATTCGTCACTTTCATGATCGGGGCCAGCAGGCTGTTGACGCTCTCGAGGCTCGCGCCCGGTGCCGTCGCCGCATTGTTGAGTTCGGCCGCGATCCGATTGATGTCGGCGACCATCGACCGCGTATCCGTTCCGTTGACCGACGGGAATTTCGCCATCTGCGCACTGACCCGATCCACCTTCGTCACGAGGTCGAGTATCTCCGCGGTGTCTGCGGCGACGACGTCGAGCGCCGGACCGGCCGCGGCCACGACCTCTCTGATCGTCGACTTCCGTTCCGCCAGTGTCGCAATGAGCATGTCCGTCTGGGTCAGAGAGTGTTCGATCTCTGCAGAGCGTTCACCGAGTTGCGTAACCAGGCGGGCTGATTCGTCAAGGAGGCTCTCGATGTTCGCACCCCGCCCGTCGACCGCTTCACCGAGCCCGTTCACGATCTTGGTGAGGTTGCGAACCACACCGCCGTTGACGAGGACCGATGCGGTCGAGAGCAACTCCTCGATGGTCGCGGCCGCTGACGTGTCCGTGATCGGAATTGCATCCCCGTCGCGGAGCGGAGGCGCGGGACACAGCCTGCCCTTCCGGCGCCTGCAGCGCGACGAAGACATCGCCCAGGGGGGTCGCCGAACGCAGTTCGGCGCCGCTGCCGGCGGGCACCATGACGCCCTCCGCGATGCGCATGGTCACGATCGCCTGGTAGCCCTGAACCGACATCGACTCGACCTCACCGACATCGACCCCTTCGAGCTTGACCTTCGCCTTCGTCGGTAGGTTCAGTGCATTCTCGAATGTCGCTGTGAGCGTGTACGAGTCACCGTCCATACCCGGCGCCGGAAGCGGAAGCTGTTCCAGCCCCACCGAGCAGGCCACCGTCGACGACGCCGCAGCCATCACGCACGCCGCGCCCATGTACCGTCTGATCCAGAGGTTCACTGGTGCATCCCCGCAAGTCCTTCGAGCATCCCCGACATCCCGAAGTCCGGGCCGAAGTCGCGAACGGTGCCGGTGTCGCAACCCAGATTCTGCATTCCCATGAGATTGCAGACCTCCTTGACCAATTGGCTGTCGAACGCGACCCTCTCGAGCAGTCCGTGTACGCGTGCCCCGCCATTCTCCTGGTCCATGACGTTGTGGGCGTTGTTGAGCAGGAGCGGGGTCAAGTCGAGAAACTCACCGATCTCCCGCTGGTAATCGGCGAGCGCACGGGTGAGCGTCTCGGCGTTCGTCGCCGTCGACTGCACCGCACCGCGGTTGGCCACCAGCAGATCATTCGCCTGCAGAAGAATGTCGTTGATCATGGTTCCGGTCTCCCCGAGACCTATGCCCGATTCGGCCAGCACGGCACTGATCCGACTCGTCGCTTCACCGAATTCACGGATGTCCTGGTCGTTGACCGCGGCAGCCTCGGACAGCACCGCGAGGTTGTCGACGATCGCGGTGAGTTCGTTGCGGGTCTCGGCGCCCCCGTCGGGGCCGAGCTTCAATGCCTCCGACAACTTGCCGAGGGCGGACCGTATGCTGCTGCCCTGCCCATCCGTCATCGCAGCACCTGCTGCGAGGAGTTCTGCCACGGCCCCGTTCCCCTCGCCGTCACCCTGCAGCTCGAGGGCCATGGTGTCGGCCATCGCGAGGAGTCGATCGAACTCGATGGGAGTCCTGGTCCGTTCGAGCCCGATCACGGCCTCGTCGCCGAGGGTGTCACCACCGTGATACGCGGGAGTCAACTCCACATGCCTGTCGGTCAGGACCGACGTCGATACCGCAACTGCCTGCACATCGGACGGGATATCCACGGAACCATCGATATTCATCGTCACCGCCACGCGAGTCCCCTGCGGGTCGATTGCGGTCACCCGACCGACCTCGAGACCCAGCACCGCTACCGTGTTCCCGACGTAGAGACCCGCACCGTTGTCGAACTGCGCGGTGACGGTGATCTCGTCGTGGCCGGCGACCCACGATCGGACTCCGAGGAACGCAAGCCCTGCGATAACGGCAATCACCGCCACTATCGACAACCATCTACGTGTCTTCATTGGCAGTCCTCGAAATAGGGAGGGAGCGAGTGCAGTTCGGCATTACCACTGATCGCACACATCCACGAGTCGATGAACGGGCCGGCGACGGAGGTGAAATCCAGTTCGGGTCCGGTTCCCGTCGCATTCGTGAAGTTGCGGATGGGCACCGGGAGAATCTGGAGAATGTTGCGAAGCAATGCATCCTGATTGCCCAGGCTCTGCAGCATGGAGTCGAGATCGGAGATCAATGCGTCGAGTGATGCGCGATCGTCGACGACGATCGTATGCAGCTGCTGCACAAGGCCACTGGTGGATGACAGCAACCGTTCCACCAAATTCTGACGCAGTGTCAGTTCGTTCACCATGTCGGTCCCGTCGCGCACGAGGGAACCGAGATCGGCCTGCTGCGCACGGATGATCTCGGTGAGCTGATAGGTCGCGGAGAGGAGAGATCCGATCTGGCCCCGACGGTCGGCGATGACCCCCGACAGGTTCTCGACGTTCTCCAAAGCCTGCGGCATCAGCGCCGGAAGATCTTCCAGTTCCCCGGAGAGTTCGGTCAGGGTTGCACCCAAACGTTCCGCATCGACCTGCTCGAAGGTCGTCGTCGCATCGGAGAGTACAGATTGGAGATCGTACGGGACAACGGTATTGGACAGCCTGATTCTATTGTCCGGGATACCTCCCTCCCCTGCCGGACGCAACTCGACGTAGCGTGACCCAAGCAGCGTTGTGAGTTTGATCGAGGCAACCGTGTCGGCTCCCAGGTTCACACCCTTGTCGATCTTCATCTCGACGACCACGTGATCGCCCTCGAGTCGCGCACCTTCGACCGTGCCCACCTGGATCCCCGCCACCGTCACCCCGTCTCCGGCGCGATCTGAGCCGCCTGGACGAATTCCGCTTCATAGGTCGACTTTCCGAGTCCCAGATTCGCAACCCCGACCGTCGCGACCAACACCGCAATGATCGCTACCACGGTCACCACGCCGAGAGAGACAGCGCTGTAGGACTCGACCGGTCGCAACCGGAATCTCCGAGCGAATGTAGATTCTGTCCGTGTCATGCCGTCACCTACAGATCGGGGAGTTCTTGATTTCGCCGCCGGGAGTGGCGCCCGCCACGACGACGGAATGACGTGGCTCAACTCCGGAACGAGGGTTGCGTTGATGTTGCACAGATAGGCATTCAGGTAGGCGCCGTCCTCACTCACACGAGCCAATCCCTTCAGAAGGCCTGGCAGATTGAAGCCGAAGTACTCCCATGATGGTTTGGTGTCGACGAAGTGACCGGTGAAACCTGGTTGCCTGCGCAGGATTTCCTGCAGATCCGGCTGCACTTCATCGGTGAGCGATGCAAGACTGTCGGCCGTGGTGGCGATCGTGTCGAGCGAACCGACGAGCTCCGGACGCCGGGCATTCAGCTCCGCGAAGATCGAATGAGCACTGGTGATCACCGAGTCGATCTCACCGCTCTGCGCTGCGAGGTCCGAGATGATGCCGTCGAGGTTCACGATGATGTCGCCGAGGATGCGATCCGGTTCGGCCATCGACTCCGCAAGTCTCGATGTCTCCGCCACGAGGTGCTCACGGATCCGCCGTCCCCTTGAAGGGCAGCGATCACAGAGGCCGTGATGTTGTCGACCTGTTCTGGATCGAGCACACTGAAGAGCGGCTCGAAACCATTGAGCAACACGGAGATATCGAAGGACGGCTCGGTCCACTCCAGGGGGATCTCCGAGCCTGCTTCCAGGATCGCGGTGTCCGGATTCTCCCCCAGGGACAGCCCGAGATAGCGCTGCCCGATGATGTTCTGATAGGTGATCGATGCTTCGGTGTTCGCGAACACCTGCTGAGTCGCGTCGATACTGAAGGAGACGCGCGCAACCGTGTTGTCGAGACGGATCGAGTCGACGCGGCCCACACGCACACCGGCCATTCGCACGTCGTCACCGACACGCAGGCCGGACACATCACTGAACACCGCCGAGTAGGCGTTTGTCGAACCCTGGACGCCTCGCTGCAGTGTGACGAGACCGGCCAGGTCAACCCCGCAGAGATCAACAGGAACACGACGAGCCCGATCAGCGGCTTTCGTATCGTCATCGCGGCGCTCCTTCCGGCTCGGGGACCACTCGGATATCGGCGCCACGCGTGATCGGTCCGAGGAGGAGGTCTGCGGCCGCACCCAGATCACCGCCGAGGATCTGATCGACGATCTCCTTCTCTGCGGGCGCACCTACCTGACCCACGTTGCCTCCGATCGGTGCTCGCTCGATTGTGCGTAGTTCTGCGAGTTGATCGGTCACCGGTGGCGCCCCGGTGTCGGGTGCCGTGGAGCAGCTCGGTGCGGCCAGCTCTCCGTAGCGAGGACAGTCTGTGCGCGTGTATTCGATGCGGGGCGTTGCCTGGAAGACGAACACTCCCCTGCCGTTCTGCTGTCCTGTAGGCCAGAATTCCGTCCACCATTTTCCGGAGATCCAATTCATTCTGGTGACGATCGGGGTGAATTCGTGGGCACCGTCGGCCACGACACCCAGTACCGGTTCGAGCTGAGAAGTGATGCCGATGATCCGGTCGGTGTTGTTCTCGAGCGATGTTGCCATCGTCGCGAGGGTGTTGGCACTCCCGAAGAACAAGGTGGAGAGCTGTTCCTGCTTTTCTGCAATCGTCCGCATGGGTACGACGGCATGGTTCACGGCGTCGAGCAACTCCGGTGCCGACTGCTGCAATCCCTCCACTGCATTCGCCAGCGCGGACAATGTCGACGGACTGCCGTCCGGGGTCACTACCGCACCGACCTCGTGCACGATGCGCTGCAATTGCTCACCGGCCTGGACGATATCGTCGCCCCTCCGGTCGGTGGCCTGTGACACTGTGGCGAGAACCCCCAGTGTCTCCTGCGAGCTGAGGCGGGCTGTCGCGGCGGTGAGGTCGCGAAGCTTCGTCAGTGCGGTCTGAAGCTGAACTGTGGACAGGCTCTCGTCCTGCAGGATCGTCGTTCCCTCCTCGAGGTGGGGTGCGGGGCCGTTGTCGACCAACTGGACCGACGAAACGGCGAAGACGTTGCTCGGCACCACGCGCGCAGTGACTGTCGCCGGGATTCCGTCGAGATACTCCGGGCGGATCGAGATGTCGACCAGGTTGGGTCCGTCCTCGTCGGGCAGTGCGACGTCGTCGACCTGCCCGACCAGCACTCCCCGGAACTTGACGTCGGATCTCGCGGGCAGGCCGTCGCCGACATCCGTGAGCGCTGCGGTGATGTGGTAGCTCTTGTCGAACGCACCGTTCATCTTGGCGAGGATTCCGGCGACCAGCAGTACCGCCACCACGAGTGCGATCGTCCCTCGCAGCGCCAGCGCGCGTACCGTCACCCGGCTCGGATCGCTCTCCAATAGAAAGGACATCGGCTATCCCCCGAGCCTTGCTCCGGATCCGAGGCCCCAGAACAGAAGCGTCAGAAGGAGGTTCATGACAATCATTGCCGAGATGCTCGCTCGCATCGCTCGCCCGGCGGCGGTACCGACACCCTGAGGCCCTCCGGCTGCGTAATAACCGTAGTAGCATTGGATCGTCGATGTGACGATGACGAAGAGGATGGTCTTCAGCAGCGAATAGAAGACATCGGATCCACTGAGCACCAAAGAGAAGTAGTGGTCGTAGGTTCCGGACGAGACGCCTCCCGCCATTCCGATCACGACTTGCACCGCAACGTAGTTGACCGCCAGGCAGACGAGATACAGCGGTATCACCGCCACCACCGACGCCAATAGTCGCGTGGTGACGAGGAACGGTATCGAGCGGATCGCGAGCGTCTCCATCGCATCGATCTCCTCGGAGATCCGCATCGCGCCGAGCTGGGCGGTGAACCGGCACCCGGCCTGCGCCGCGAATGCCAGCGACGCCATGATCGGCGCGAGTTCACGGGTCGTGGCCGTGGACGAGATCATCCCGGTCGCAGGCTCGAGACCGAGGAGGTGCAACGCGTTGTATCCCTCGATCGCCACGATCGCACCGGCGGCGGCGCCGAGCACGATGATCACGCCGGCCGTGCCACCACCGACGACGAGTGAACCGTTCCCCCACGTCACGTCGGAGAGAATCCGAAGGAATTCTTTCCGGTAGTGCCGCAGCGTGATGGGGATCGCGGCGAGTGCTCGCATCAGGAAGGTCACCATGTGCCCGAGTCGGGCGATCACCGTCACCTGACTTCTGAACGCGGTGACAATCGGCCTTACGCCCGGCGGGAAATAGCTGGAAGCCACTCAGAACCCCGTCCGCGGGAACAGCAATACGTACAGCTGTGTGAACGCGACATTGACGACCATCAGGAGAAGGATCGACGCGACCACTGTGGCGTTCACCGAATTCGCTACCCCCGCGGGGCCGCCACTGGTCGACAGTCCCTTCTGACACGCGACCACCGCGACGATCGCCCCGAACACCATGGCCTTGATCATCGTGAGAACGAAGTCGCCGATTGTGGCAAACGAGGCGAAGGTCGCGACGAAACTACCCGCGTCCCGTTCATCACGAACGTGTTGAACAGATAGCCGGAAAGGAATCCGACGAAGCACACGAGTCCGGTCAATGCGAGACCGACCAGGATCGCCGCGGCGAACCGCGGAACCACCAGCCGCCTGACCACCGATATCCCCATCACTTCGAGAGCGTCGATCTCGTCCCTGATCTTGCGTGAACCGAGATCGGCACAGACCGCCGAGCCGGCCGCAGACGCCATCAACAACGCCGCGACCATCGGAGCACCCTGCTTGATCACGGCAAGACCACTTGCCGCCCCCGCCAGCGAGGTCGCTCCCACCTGTCCGGCGAGCAACCCGAACTGGATCGAGAGGGTCACTCCGATCGGGATTGCAACGAACATTGTGGGCAGCGCGGACGCCGACGCCATGAATGCCGCTTGGCGAATGAACTCCGCGAAGGGAAATCGAAGGGTGGCTATGTCCACCACGAGGTGCTGGACCGTTCGGACTCCGAGCTTGCATTGTTCCCCCACGGTTGCGAGGGCGGCCACGGGGTGGCGGCGAACATACCCTCGTGCCCATTCGTCGATCTCATCGGCGGCGGACTGCTCATGCATGGAAGTGGAACCCTCTTCTGCCACAGTCGATCCCCTTCGCGAGCGGAAGAATTCGAAGTGCGCAGCCGATATCAGATCGGCCGTCGCCCATACTCTGTACGAAAGATGCTGTGCACGTGCGAAAATGGGATTTATTCTCGCGCCGAGGAACGATTTCGGTCCACCACGAAGAACCAGCAGACAAGATGCGCCCGAAATCAGGCGCCCCGGCCGCACACCCCCGACGCCCGCGGCCGAACCGGTCACTCCACGAACGAGCATCTGACATGCATCAAAGTAGAAGAGAGTTCTCGCAAATGCAATGATGCTTTACGAATTGGTTTCGAGGGCGCTTCGAAAAGCGCTGTTATCTGTGCGCCTACCTGCAGAGATGGATATCAGTCGAACTTGCTCAGAACCCACTCGACGAGTTCGACCGTCTCCGCATGACCGCCGGTTACACCCAAGGACTCCTCCATGACCAGCACTCGCGACAAGCTGGTCATGAGCACGGACACCACCACCGGGTGGATCTTCTCGGAGAGGTTCACCCGGTCGAGGATCTTGTCGAGCGCCTCTCGCTGACCGGCGCGGAACTGTTCGGAATAGTTCGCGATCTCCTCCCGCAAGGCCTCACGGTGGCGCGACATGGCAATGAACTCCATCGTCACAGCAACGCCGGCGGGATTCGTGCTGAACTCCCACAACGCACGTAGCGGGTTGGGCGCGTCCATCAGCTCGGCCTGAACAGCCAAGCCCTCCTCGGCGCGGCGGCGGAAGATCTCCAGGAACAGGTCGTCCATCGTCCTGAAGTAGTAGTGCACCAACTGCGGTTTCAAACCGGCTTGATCAGCGACTTTCCGGGATGTCACTGCGGCGTAGCCCTTTTCGATCATCAACGCCTCGGCCGCATCGAGCAGGACCGTTCGATTCTTCGCATCCGGTGCACCGAGCCTGCGCGACGACGCCATCCACCAACCTCCAATTCTCCAGTTGCACGACTGCAACTTTGCAACATCCTAGCGCGCATAACCTATGTGATGTTGACCATATCCAACGGCATGTGTTATTCATGACACAGACAATGCTAGGCAGGTGCACAGCGCTCGGAGGTCACACCCCTCAGCCCAGGCCCTCGCGCGCCAATTGTGCCGAATCTAGTTGCACTGCAATGCTTTATGCAATACATAGGCCCTCCAGGAGGCTCGACTTGAACGACTTCGATACGAAGGACTACTTCACAGATCCCTCCTTCGTCGCCGACCCACACCCGTTCTTCGACCATCACCGCTCGAAGTGCCCGGTGCGACGACTGGAAGCCTCTCAGAACGTCATCGCAATCACCGGATACGACGAAGTCCTGGCGGTACTTCGCGATACAGCGAACTTCTCCAATATCGTCGCGCCGATCGGCCCGTTCCCGCCGCTACCGTTCTCGGTGGAAGGCGACGACATCAATGTCCAGATCGATGCACACCGCGAACAGTTTCCGATGTACGAGCATCTGGTCACCATGGATCCGCCGCAGCATTCGCGGACTCGACGCCTTGTGAGCGGCCTGTTCACACCGCGCCGGCTCGACGAGAACGAACACTTCATGTGGGAACTCACCGACCGGCTGATCGATCAGTTCCACGCCTCCGGCAAGTTCGAGGCACTCTTCGGCTACGGGGTGCCGTTCGCCCTGTTGACGATCGCCGACCTACTCGGTGTGCCAGCCGAACACCATGAGTCATTCGCGCGACACCTCAACGCGCAGAAGGTCGGGTCGACAGAGGGCGAATCACTGGGTACCAATCCTCTCGAGTTCCTGGACGAGAAGTTCACGGCATTCCTCGAAGATCGCCGACGCGAACCACGTGCCGACGCCCTCACGATTCTGGCCGATGCACGGTACCCCGACGGGGAAGTTCCCGACGTCGTCGAACTCGTCCGGATCGCCACCTTCCTCTTCGGTGCCGGGCAGGACACCACGCGCGGCTCATCACCTCGATGCTGCTCCAGATCGCCGAGGACCAAGAGCTCCAGAAGCAGCTTCGCGAAGACCGCAGCCTGATCCCTCCGTTCATCGAAGAAATGCTCCGCATGGAGGGCCCCGTCAAAAGCGACTTCCGCCTGGCACGTAAGACGACGACCGTGAGCGACGTGGAGATCCCGGCCGGCACGGTGGTCATGGTGTCACTTCCCGCAGCCAATCGAGACCCCGTGCGATTCGAGAATCCCCATGAGCTCCGGATCGATCGAGAGAACGCACGCGAACACATCGCCTTCGGCCGAGGTGTCCATTCATGCCCCGGCGGACCATTGGCACGCGTCGAGGCACGCGTGACGATCGAGCGGATTCTCGACCGCATGCACGATATCCGGGTCTCGGAGGCCCAGCACGGTCCCGCCCACGAGCGCGACTTCAGGTACGAACCGACGTACATTCTGCGCGGCCTCACCGAACTCCACCTCGAATTCACTCCCGTCGACTGAAAAGGACGAACTCCCACATGGTCGACAACACCAACAGCATCCGGACGACGAACAGGGTCGCAGTCGTCACCGGCGCAGGCTCAGGCATCGGACTCTCCGTCGCCCGTCAGCTCGCCGCACTGCACCACCCCGTCGCTTTGCTCGACCGGAGTGGCGCTGCGGCCCAGAAGGCCGCCGACGACCTGAACGAACAGGGCGCAACCGCCCGAGCATTCGAGGTCGACGTCGTCGATCGGCCCGGAGTGGACGTCGCCCTGGAGAAGGTCCGCGCTGAACTCGGCGCCGTGAAGATCATGGTCACGAGCGCCGGAATCGAGGCCACTGCTCCGTTCACCGACATCGATCTCGCCGACTGGAAACACATCATCGACGTCAACCTCACCGGCACATTCAACAGCGTGCAGTCGGCGGTACCCGACATGATCGAGGCCGGGTGGGGTCGCATCATCACGATCTCGTCGTCCAGTGCTCAGTCCGGCGCCCCCGATCGTGCACACTACGTCGCGTCGAAGGCGGAGTCATCGCGCTCACAAAGGCCCTGGCATACGAGTTGTCCCCGAAAGGCATCACTGCCAACACGATTCCGCCGTCGATCATCGATACTCCGATGGCGCGGGCGGCCGAGGAATCCGGCGAGATGCTGATCAACTTCGAAGCACTCGCCAGCATGACACCGGTGCGCCGAACGGGGACACCGCACGACGTCGCAGCCGCGACCGCGTTCCTCTGTTCCGACGATGCCGGGTTCATCACCGGTCAGATAATCGGCGTCAACGGCGGTTGGTACCTCTGACCCGAGAGCGGGGAGGCATGTGGCGACCGTGATGGGAGTCGCCACTCGGGGGATGGGAAAAGTGTGTGGGGGACCCGCATCAGCAGGTCCCCCACATACTTTCAGCGTTCGAACTTCGACCTTCGACGATCGGACGTGGACGAAGTGGATGTTCTGCCCGTCGATCTCGGTGGTGAAGTGCTCGAACTCGTTGAGCGCGGCTTCGTGGGCACGCCAGTCGTAACCTGCCTGCCAACAGTCCGCAAGATCCCTGAGTCTCGATAAAAGAAAATGGGGGCGGGGCCGGGACAATTCCCGACCCCACCCCCATCGCATTACCCGAAACTACACACAAAC
>BBEG01000047.1 GCA_001312645.1 Rhodococcus sp. JCM 9791 | reverse complement strand
CCCTCGACTACGCGAAAGTGCGCGAACAGTTCGGGCGTGCCATCGGCTCGTTCCAGGCGATCAAGCACCACCTCGCGAACATGCTCGCAACGAGTGAACTCGCGGTCGCGGTCGCGTGGGATGCCGCGCGTGCCGGAACGGAAGGCGAGCAGGCCGTCCTCGCGCTGGATGTCGCTCGCGCGCTCGCGTTCGATTCCTATGTGGCCAACGCAGAGAAGAGCATTCAGATCCACGGTGGCATCGGATTCACCTGGGAGCACCAATGCCATCTGTTCCTTCGCCGTGCACAGGCGCTGCGGGCACTGTTCGGTGAGCCCGTGGGCGCGCTCGATTCGATCGTAGCGTCGGGTGCCGCGGGGGTGCGCCGCCACTACGCGGTGGATCTGCCCCCCGAGGCCGGAGCTTTCCGTACCAGGCCCAGCAGTTCGTACAGCAGTACGAGGCCGCATCGGAAGCCGATCGCCGCGCGCTGCTCGTGGACTCCGGCTATCTCATGCCGCACTGGTCGAAGCCTTACGGCCGTGCCGCGTCACCCGTCGAACAACTCGTCATCGACGAGGAGTTCGCGGGTATCGACCTTCCCAACCTGGGCATCGGCGCGTGGATCCTGCTCACCCTCACCCAGCACGGCAACGCCGAGCAGATCGAACGCTGGATCCGTCCGGGCCTGATGGGTGATCTCGTGTGGTGCCAGCTGTTCTCCGAGCCCGGCGCAGGTTCGGACGCCGCCGCGGTGTCGACGCGCGCCGTGAAGGTTGACGGCGGCTGGCGGATCACCGGGCAGAAGGTGTGGACGTCCAATGCGCAGAACTGCAACCGCGGACTGGCGACGGTCCGCACCAACCGCGACGTTCCGAAGCACAAGGGCATCACGGCTGTGGTCGTCGACCTGCACGCGCCCGGCGTGACGGTACGGCCGCTGCGCGAGATCACGGGTGACGCCGTCTTCAACGAGGTCTTCTTCGACGACGTGTTCGTTCCCGACGAGGACGTGGTGGGAGCGGTCGACAACGGATGGGCGGTCGCACGCGCAACACTCGGCAACGAACGCGTGTCCATCGGCGGCGGCAGCACAGGCGGTGACGAACGCTCGGCCTACATGCTGCTCGACGTCGCTGCGAAGTACGCAGCGGGTGATGTCACGACGACCCGCGCCGTTGCCGAGCTCGTCGCACGCGAGCAGGCGATGGATGTTCTCAATGTCCGGAACGTCGTGCGGGCCGTGGCGGGTGGAGAACCCGGCCCGGAGGCAGTATCAGCAAGATGCTCGTCGCCGAGCATTCGCAGCACGTCGGCGAGCTGGCGCTGCGCATCGCGGGGCCCGCAGTGGTGGCCGGGGACGAGCCGCAACTCGCGTACAGCTACCTGATGTCGCGGGCCATGACGATCGCGGGCGGCACATCCGAGGTCAACCGCAATGTCATCGCCGAGCGGATACTGGGACTGCGCGCGAACACATCGCGAACTAGATCGAGAGTTGTCGACACCGGCGCCGGGACGGGTACAGCTACCTGATCCGGCGCCCGGAGCTCGAACAACTGGCCGGCTATGCCGGATGACTTCCGAGGCCGATGAGGCAGAAATGGAGAAGCGCGCGCCGGTCCTCGGGCGTCGGACGCCGACCGGAATCTATATAGTGCGTTGCAATCCCGGAGACGAGTGTGTTGACGAACAGCGCCTGCCGGTCGAGGTCTTCCATGCCGGCCTCCGTCAGGATGGACAGCAGCAGGGCACGAATACGCTCTTGGCCCATCGGCTCGATTTCGGTTTTCTCTCTGGCGATCTGGCCACGTTCCACCGAATGACGGTACTCAGATCAGCCAGCTTCGGATCCTTGATCTGCGCGAGTACCCCGTCGATCCACGCTTCGAGTTTGTCCCGCCACGAAGACTTCTTACCCACCCGATGGCGTAGATAGCTGTAGACCGACAGCATGCCCTGCTCGTAGGTGGCGACGATGACGTCGTCGCGGCTGCGGAAGTGCCGGTAGAACGCCTGATTGGTGATTCCGGCCTCGTGGACGATCTCGCTGACCTTCGGCACCTCTGTGCACCCCTTGCGAAGCATCACCTCGGAAGTCGCCCGGATCAGGCTCGGACCTCGGCGTCATACGCTTCTTGACGGGCTGGGTGGGCGGCGCGGCGTAGTTGGCGACCCCCGGAGATCACCAGGATGTCCGTGTCGAACGAATCGGCAGGAGATGAGGACACAGCCGACTTTCACCTCCATACGATGCAGAATGCGGTTCTGAGATTAGCACGCACCGTCGAGCGCGATAACAACCTTTCCGACCGCAGTCCGGTCGTTCAAGCTCGTCAGCGCTCTGGCGACGTCGTCCAGGCCGAACACCTGCGACACCAGTGGCGTCATCCCCTCCGACACGAGCGCCGCAAGGGCCTGCTGTGCACGCGCCGGTGCGTCGGGATGTCGTTGCGCTAGTGTGCGCAGCTCGACTCCTCGAATCGTAAGATCCTTCAACAGAACAAGATTCAACGGTATTCGTGGAATCTCGCCGGTCGCGTACCCCACTGTGACGAACGTGCCGCCAGGAGCCAATGCCCGCAGCGCCGGCTCCGCATACCTGCCGCCGACCGGATCGATCACCACCTGCGCGCCACCACCTGTGATCTCTTTGATGCGCGTCTTGAGATCTTCCGAATCATAGGAAACGCCGGCGTCCGCGCCGAGTGTCGACACCGCCGCCAGTCGCTCCTCCGATGATGCACAGGCAATCACCCTGGCGCCGAGCTGCTCGCGACGTCGATCGCTGCCGTACCCACTCCCCCGGCGGCGCCCAACACAACCACCCAGTCGTCGGCGCGCATTCCACCGAAGGTCACCAAGGCGTGATAGGCCGTGGTGTACGCCACGCGGAACGCCGCCGCAGAAGCCCAGTCGAGACCGTCGGGTTTGGGAGCGAGCACACCTGCGGGAACACAGATCAGTTCCGCGAAAGCTCCGGTCATCGCCGAACCCATGACTGCGTCGCCCGGCGCGACCGACCGGACGTCCGCTCCCACCGACCGCACGACTCCGGCGAACTCGCTACCCGGAGTGAACGGCGTAGGAACGGACACCTGGTACTTGTCGGCGACGGTCAGGACGTCTGGAAAATTGACTGCCGCCGCGCGGATCTCGACCAGCACCTCACCCGGCTCGGGAATCGGATCCGGCACGTCGCGCACCGTCACCACATCCGGTGAGCCGTACCTGTCACATCGTGCTGCCCGCATGCGCTGCGCGTCTCCTGATAGCTCGAGATTGTCGGTGCACCGGTAATTCTCGGTGCGTCAGTACAGTCCACCATCCACACGCACGAATGACGATGTGGTGTAACTCGAAGCAGGACTCGCCAGATACAGAGCGGTGGTGACGATCTCCTCCGGGTTACCCGGCCGACCGACCGCACTGCGGGTGGAACGGCGTGATTCCTCGGGCCACACATCGGAAATATCGGTCAGGAACGGGCCCGCAGAGATCGTGTTGACCCTGACCTTGGGACCGAACTCACGCGCGAACACACCGGTCAGCGCATTCAGAGCCGCCTTCGCTCCGGCATAGGGGCCGAACTTCGGGGCGGGGAAGATCGCGCCGGACGACGACACATTGATGATCGAGCCGCCGTCGCCTTCTGCCATCCGCTCACCGATCTGGGCGCTGAGCCGGAACGGACCCTTGAAGTTCACGTCGACGACCTTGTCGAACAACATCTCGGTCGTCTCGGCCGACGACGGCGCCACCGGCGACATACCCGCGTTGTTGACGAGAATGTCGACCTTGCCGAAGGTCTCGTAGGCAGACTCGATCAGCGCATCGATGTCACTCCACTTTCCGACGTGGCACGCGACCGGCAGTGCCTTGCGTCCGAGCGCCTCGACTTCCTGCGCCACCTCGGTGCACGCGTCGATCTTGCGGCTGGTGATCACCACGTCCGCTCCGGCGCGCGCGAAGGCCAGGACCATTTGGCGCCCGAGGCCACGGCTGCCTCCGGTCACCAGGGCGACCTTGCCTGTGAGGTCGAACAAGTTGTCGGTCATGCGATTCCGTACTCCTCGAGAGTTGCGGCGTGCTTGGCCTTGGCGGCCGCGAGCCGGGTGGGGATATGCTCGGATGGGAACAGGGTGTCGACGGGTTCGTAGTCCTTCAGGACACCGCGGGCCACTGCGACCTTGTGCACCTCCGTCGGCCCGTCGGCCAGGCCGAGCGACAATGCACCCGACCACATGTCGTGCAGAGGCAGTTCGATAGTGACACCGAGCGAGCCGTGCACCTGGATCGCCCGATGAACGATGTCGTGATAGATCTTCGCCATCGCCACCTTGCACATCGCGATGTGCGTGCGGGCGGCACCGTGCGGCTGCGTATCGATGATCCACGCGGTCTTCAGAACGAGCAGCCGGAACTGCTCGAGTTCGATCGCGGAGTCCGCAATGAACTGTTGCATGAGCTGCTTCTTGGCGAGCAGTTCGCCCTGGGTGGTGCGTGAGAGAACGCGTTCGGCCATCATGTCGAAGGCGCGCTGGCATTTGCCGACGGTGCGCATCGCATGGTGCACTCGGCCGCCGCCGAGGCGGGCCTGCGCAACCTCGAATCCCTGTCCCGGGCCGCCGAGGATGGCATCTGCCGGGACACGCACGTCGTTGTACCGGATGTAGGCGTGGGTGCCCTCGTCGAGTTCCTCGCGATCACCCATCACGCGACGTTGCGGATGATCTCGATACCGGGCGTCTCGGCGGGCACGACGAACATCGACATCCGTCGGTACGGCGAGGCATCGGAGTCGGTGACCGCCATGACGATCAGGAACGACGCGTACCGCGCGTTCGACGAGAACCACTTCTCACCGCTGATCACCCATTCGTCGCCGTCCTTGCGCGCCGAGCAAATGAACTCCTTGGGGTCTGCACCCGCCTGGGGTTCGGTCATCGAGAAAGTCGAGACGATGTCGCCATCCAGCAGCGGCTGCAGGTAGCGGGCCTTCTGCTCATCGGTGCCGAACATCGCAAGGATCTCGGCGTTTCCGGTGTCCGGTGCGGCAGTGCCGAAGACCGTCGGTGCCCACATCGAGCGCCCGAGGATCTCGTTCAGCAAGCCGAGCTTGAGCTGGCCGTATCCCTGGCCACCGAGCTCGGGTCCGAGGTGGCACGCCCACAGGCCCTGCGCTTTGACGCGTTCCTGCAGCGGCTTCAGGATCGCGCGTGCCGCCTTGTTCTCCGTGTTGTACGGCTGGCCGATGTGCGAAAAGAGCAGATCGAGCGGCTCGCATTCCTCACGGACGAAGGTCCCGACCCAGTCGAGCTTCTCCTGAAATTCCGGATCGGTCTGGAAATCCCACATAGTCGTTCCTTACGTGAAGTTCGTGGTGCGGTCTGGTGTGGCGTGCCGGTCCGGTTCTCAACCGCCGACGAGAGCGAGCGCCTCGCGGAGGAGCTCCGGCAGTGCCGGCTCCATCCGTGCGAAGGAGGGATTCATCGTGTTGTGCTTGCGCGCACGCTTGATCAGCAGCGCTGTCGCGGCAGCTTCCTTGTAACGCGTGAGAGCGTCGAACCATTCGAGATCGGGAATCTTCGCACCGAACGACTCTTCGTATTCCCTGACGACCTCGGCGATCGTCGGCGCGCCACAGGGCTCGTCGTTGGGGCGTGCCGGATGCCGGGCTTCATCGGTGAAATACGTCAGCCATGTCAGATCGATGCGGGGATCACCCACCGACCAGATTTCCCAGTCGATGATCGAGGTGACTCTCGTGCCGTCACAGAGTGTGTTCCCGAGACGGAAGTCTCCGTGATTCACGACGGGAGCCATCGGCTTCGGGATCGTCGCGTGCAGCGCCTTCGCGCATCTCTCGTAGTCGCCGCTCAGATCCTCGGGAACAGTCGTGAACGCCTTTGTCCATCGATCGATCTCGTCTTCGATCGTCACTACCGGTTCGTCGCCGAGACCCACCTCTGCAGGGATGACCCGGTGCAGATTGCCGAGCATGCGGGCGGCATCGAGGAACCGCATCCTCGTCTGCTCCTGAAGCGCGTCACCGCGCTCGTCGCAAGGAGAGGCTCGACGCATTCTCCCGCCACGAACGCCATGGCCACGAACGGCGGTGCCTCTTTCGATTGTCCCGGGCCAGAAAAGTAGACCTCCGGCACCTTGACCCCGTGTGCACCGTGTAGTGCATTCATCAGGCGTCCCTGCCGCAACACATCGCGGTTGCGGACGGGTTCGAGCCCGGGAGGTGCGACCTTGAGGACCACCTGCTGCTCACCCGCAGCCGACGAGGCATCGGCGATGAAGGTGAGGCTCGAGGAACCGCCTGCCAGTGGACGTACGTCTGTGACAGTGAGGTTTTCACGCCATTCTTGTCCGGCACGCACGCGCGCACGGCCAGGTCGGCACGAAAGTGTTCGTCGTCGATGAGCGTCACGTGATGGGACCCTTCCGCTGGGGACTTCCCTGCAAGATTCTGCTCGGGTGCACAATCAGATTGTCATTCTGAGAACAGTATTCTGACTTTTGTAGCTGCTGTCAACCTCGGCCCCCGACATGACGAAAGGGTGCCTGCTGGGCACAGTCCACAGCAATGACAAAGCAGGGAAGGGAGCTATCCCATTCCCTGCCATGTCCAGCGCATGCGCGTATGGGGTCAGGCCGGCCGCGCAGCGATGTCTCGGCCGATGATCTCCTTCATTACCTCGGTAGTGCCGCCGTAGAGTGTTTGGACACGGCTGTCGACGAACGCGCGTCCGATGGGGTACTCCATCATGAATCCGTAGCCGCCGTGCAATTGCACGCACCTGTCTACGACGCGTTTCTGCAGTTCACTGGCCCACCACTTGGCTTTCGCGGCATCGACGGCAGTCAGTTCGCCGGCATTGAGCGCGAGAACGCACCGGTCGATGTGCGATTGGGTCACCTCGATCTCGGTGAGCATCTCGGCGAGCACGAAGCGGGTGTTCTGGAGGTCTCCGACGGGCTTGCCGAACGCTTTGCGCTCGAACACGTACTCACGCGTCCACTCGTAGGCCGCGCGCGCTGCGGCGATCGCGGCGACAGCGATGGAGATGCGTTCGAGAGGAAGGTGTTCCATCAAATGGACGAACCCCTTGCCCTCAGTGCCGAGCAGGTTCGCATCAGGCACCCGCACATCCTCGAAGGAGAGTTCCGCGGTGTCCTGCGCCGCGAGACCGACCTTGTGCAACTTGCGCCCCGACTGAAGCCGGGCATGTCGCGCTCGACGACCAACAGAGAGAAACCACGGGAACCGGCGTCCGGATCGGTGCGGACCACGACGATCACCACGTCGGAATGGATACCGTTGGTGATGAACGTCTTCTGCCCATTTAGGACCCAGTGGTCGCCATCTCGGACCGCACTGGTCTTGATGCCTTGCAGATCCGAACCCGTGCCGGGTTCGGTCATGGCGATGGCGCCGATGAGGTCACCGGCAGCCATGCGTGGCAACCAACGCCGTTGCTGCTCATCCGTTCCCAAGTCGATGATGTACGGCAGTGCAACGTCGTCCTGCAGGCTTATTCCCGATCCGAAGGAGGTCGTGCCGGTGCGGGCGATCTCCTCGACGGGTGATACAGCGGAATCGGTAATCCGAGACGCCCGAACCACCGAACCTCTCCGGCACAGCCAGGCCGATGATGCCGGATTTCCCGGCCGCAAGCCAGGCGGAACGGTCGACCAGCCGGTCGTCCTCCCATCGTTCGTAGTGTGGCTCGACCTCGCGAGCCAGGAACTCGCGGACCGTGTGACGGTACGCTTCGTGATCGCCTTCGAAGAATGTGCGCTGCATGGGTGAACTTTCGAGAGGATGTGTGGATCGAATGACGGTGGAAGGGCAGGGCAGTGCGAGTCGCCCTTGTCCTACGTCGACGGCAGCGCGGGAACGCTATGCCGTCACGCGCTTCCCAACTGCCGGCCCATTGCACCGATGAGTGCCTGCAAACCTTTGTACGGGCGAGCCATGACGGTGAATTCGACGATACGGTCGTCGGCGTCCCACCGGACGATATCGACACCTTCGATCGTCAGGCCGTCGACGACGGCGCTGAACATCAGGACGGCGGAGCTATCGTCGTACCATTCGTGCCGGTAGTCGAGGCTGGGGCCGAGTACCTGGATCGCGGCCCACAGATAGGCGAAAGTGCGTTCGGCGCCTTCCTGGGGAGTATGGACCGCGGGCGATCTGAATACGACGCCGGGAGCAAGCAGAGCTCGCAGCGCATCGGGATCGGGCAGTTCCACGAGAGCGTGCCATGCGCGGATCGCGGTGGGCGCGTCCCGATGCTGCATACGGATCTCCTTCTGCTCGTTCGGACTTCAGCGGCGCCGCAATTTCTTGTGGCGAATCGACCGGGGTTCGAAGGCGAGGTCGCCTCGGGAGATGTTCGTGCCCGGCGAGACGATCTCGTCGATACGATCGAGGATGTCGTCGGACAGAACGATTTCTGCTGCGGGAAGCTGACTTTCGAGCTGGTCGAGGGTACGGGGACCGAGGATCACCGAACTTACCGCGGGATGTGCCATGGCGAACGCGATCGACAGACCGATGAGGTCCGTGCCGGCGTCGCGCGCAACCTTTTCGAGCTCGTCGACCGCTTCGAGCTTGCGTCGCGCGCCCGGCGAGTCCGTGCGCCACGCTCCGCGAGGAACACGGGCGAACCGGGAATCGGCGGCCGGGTCCTCATCGGATCGGTACTTTCCGGTCAACCATCCACCGTTCAGCGGGCTCCACACCAGAGTGCCCATGCCGTACCGTTCGCACGTCGGGAACACGTCACGCTCGGCACCACGCACGAATATCGAATACGGGGGCTGTTCGGTGCGCAGGGCAGTGAATCCACGGCGTTCCGCCGTCCACTGCGCCTCGACGACGGCTTCGGCCGGGAAGGTCGACGAGCCGATCATGCGCACTTTTCCGGACCGAACGAGATCCGAGAGTGCGGAAAGGGTTTCGTCGAGATCAGTGTTCTCGTCGAGTCTGTGGACCTGATAGAGATCGATGTGGTCGACCTTCAGCCGACGCAGGCTGTCCTCGCATGCCTGAACGATCCAGCGACGTGAAGCTCCACGACGATTACGATCGCGCCCCATCGGATTGTAGAATTTCGTGGCGAGTACGACGTCATCGCGGCGCCCAGCGATAGCCGCACCGATGATCTCCTCGGACTGCCCCTGCGAGTAGACGTCCGCGGTGTCGATCATGTTGATGCCGGCATCGAGCGCGCGGTGCACGATCCCGGTGCATTCGTCGACGTCCGTGTTTCCCATCGAGCCCAGCGACATGGCCCCCAGCGACAACGCGGATACCTGCACACCACTGCGGCCCAGATAGCGATAGTCCACGATCTCTCCTCCCAATGACAACACACCCATGCGCGGTACAACGTAGTTATACAATTTATCTATGTCTATAGCCGTCACCGCAGAATCCGTGGCCAACATTCCCCGACCGCCTGTGCGTCGCATCCTCACGCTCGAAAGCGTCGGCGACGACGTGTTCCGGGGCGAGTCGAACATCGCCGCGCCGCGGATCTACGGCGGCCAGGCGCTCGGGCAATCCTTGGCCGCAGCGGGTCTCACAGTCGACTCCGACCGGCAAGCTCACTCGCTGCACGGTCACTTCATACACCCCGGGCGCTCGGACATACCCGTGGAGTACCACGTCGAGCGACTACGCGACGGGGGTAGCTTCACCACGCGTCACGTACGCGCCGTACAGGGCGACCGCACGATCTTCGTTGCCACCGCGTCGTTCCAGCGTCCGGAAACAGGCCTCGAGCACCAGCAGCCGATGAGCGAGCCCGCGATACCGCCCGAGCAGCTTCCACAGTTCGAGGACAGCATGAGCACCCTGGAGCTGGGAGAAGCCGGCTGGCTCCTCCGCTTCTGTCCAACATCGGGGTGGAGTTCCGCTTCCCCGAGGAGTATCCACGATTGGCGAATCGCCGAGGCGAGGTTCGCCCACCTCGGCAACGCGCGTGGGTTCGCACTCCTGAGCCACTCGGTGACGACGCACTGACCCAAGCCGCAGGCTTCGCGTACTGCTCAGATCTCTTTCTCTTGTCCGCGGCACTGCCTCCGCACGGCCGGCACATCGATTCACCCGGACTGCAACTGGCGAGCCTCGACCACACCGTCTGGTTCCACACTCCGTTCCGCGCCGACGAATGGCACTTGTACGAGCAAGAAGGATCGTGGATGGGCAGCGGTCGAGGACTGTCGCGTGGGCATCTCTTCGATCGGGAAGGCAACCTGGTGGCCAGCACAGCCCAGGAAGGACTGCTCCGCTTCCGAGCCTGAAACTCACCCCTTTCCCTGAAATGCACGTCGCCCAGGTCGGCGTGCATTTTTTCGCGCCGGAGCCGAGATCGTTACCACACCAAAGGGAAAGGGAGATTAACAAACTTTGGTCAACTTGTAGACGTAGTGAACTTCGTTAGTTATAAAGGTCACACCTTCTCGTTCGCCGTACCCCTTCGAAAGGTCTGACGTGAACGCAGCCTCCACCCAGTCGACGGCCCCTCTGCACGGACTCACCGTTGTCGATCTCTCCACCACGACCCCCGGCGCGTTCGCGAGCGTGTTTCTCGCCGATGCCGGCGCCGACGTCGTGATGGTCGAACCGCCGGCAGGCAGCGCCCTGCGCGACCTGACCGGATGGCCGGCTCTCGCCCGTGGCAAAAAAGAGCGTCACCCTCGATCTACATACCGACACCGGACTCGCCGCGCTGCACAACCTGTTGCGCGGCGCCGACGTCCTGGTCACCACGTCACGTCCCGCCGCTCTCGAGCGCTTGGTCTTACTCCCGCACATCTCGCCGACCTCAACCCTCGTCTGGTGAGCGCGTCCATCACCGGGTGGGGCACGACCGGTCCATGGGCGAACGACAAGGGCTACGAAGCCCTGGTCCTCGCCCGCATGGGCGTGTTCCACGGCAAGGCGCAGATGTCCGAACGTCCAGGGCCGTCGTTCACACCCACTCCGTGGGCGTCGTGGGGAGCAGCCCACACTGCGGTCCAGGGCATCCTCTCCGCTTTGTACGAACGCGAGACGAGTGGTGTCGGGCAGCATGTCGAAGCCGACCTGCTACGCGGCGCGGCCTCGATGGACACCTACAACTGGTTCTTCGAACTCGTGTGTGCGCGTTGGCCCGACGCCTACCAGGCGATGTATGCGTTCGACGATCAGGGCCGCCCCGCTGCGCCCTTGATCTACCCACTGCTCGTCGCGCAGACCAAGGACGGTCATTGGCTGCAGTTCGCGCAGACCGAGCCTCGCCTGTTCCTCGCGATGATGACCGAGTTCGGCCTCGCCCACGTCTTCACCGACCCGTATTGGCAGGGCATCCCGCTCTTCGAAGACGTCGAACGCCGCGTCGAACTGCGGGACACGATGCTCGAGAAGGTGCGTGAACGCACCCTCGCGGAATGGCAGCACGTCTTCGACACGAACCCCGATGTCAGCGCCGAGATCTTCAGCGATCCGGTCGCCGCGCTGGATCATCCACAGCTTCAGCACGACGGTCGTGTGGTGACCATCGACGACCCCGATCGCGGCCCGGTCCGCCAGCCGTCCACACTCGTCCATGTCGATGGCAAACCACTGACGGAACTGCGACCGGCGCCTCGCCTCGGGGCCGACACGGAGCAAGTGCTCGACGGACTGGCATCCGGATCGACCGCCTCGTCGGCCGCCGCCGCACCCACCGGAGAGCTACCCCTCGCGGGGGTGACGGTCCTCGAGCTCGGCTCGATGTTCGCGGCGCCGTACGGCGCGACAGTACTCACCGATCTCGGTGCCCGAGTCCTCAAGGTCGAGCCCCTCGCCGGCGATTCGATGCGTAACCTGGTTGCATTCCCCGAGGCGGGCGGAGCCAAAGTGTTGCAGGGCAAAGAGTCTGTCGCGCTCGACATCAACACCCCCGAAGGCCTCGCGATCGTCCACGAACTCGCGAAGAAGTCCGACATCGTCCTCCAGAGTTACCGTGCGGGCGCCGCGAAACGCATCGGTGTGGACGCCGCGACCCTGAAGGGACTCAATCCGGATCTGGTGTACCTCAACGCTCCCGGGTACGGCACAGAAGGTCCTTACGGTGGCCGCCCGGCATACGCGCCCTCTGTCGGTGCTGCATCCGGCCTGACCATGAGCGACCTCGGTGGCCTCGACCTTCACGGCGACGATCTCGAGGAGATCAAACGTGTCGCCCTGCGCCGGCACACCGCAGGCGCCAATCCGTCCGTCCAGGCCGACGGCGTCGCCGCCCTCGGCGTCGCTTCGTCGATGCTGCTCGGTTTACTCGCCCGTAAACGCGGCCGCGCGCTGGGCGACATGACCGCAACCATGCTGTCCTCCGCCACCCACGCGCTCATGGATCGCAACTCCGACTACGCGAACCGTCCCGAGCCGCCGGTCTCCGACCCGGACATGTACGGCCTCGGCGCCCTGTACCGCCTGTACGAGGCGTCGGATGGCTGGATCTTCCTCGCCGCACCGCGGGATTTCGAGTGGAACAGCCTGGTCGAGGCGCTGACCCCATACGCCGACCTCGGAGACGAGAAGTTCTCGACGCCGGATCTGCGCACCACCAACGATACGGACCTCGCCGAGACGCTCGCAGCCGTGCTGCGCACGCGTTCCAAGTTCGACTGGGAGAAGGATCTCAACGCGCACGACATCGGCTGTGTCGTCGTGACCGAACAAACCTCCGAGCGTCATCTGCAGGGCGACGAATACTTCGAGGCGGGATACACCGTGCTCGCCGACAGTCCCGTCTTCGACGAGCACCGACGTCTCGCTCCCCTGACCCGGTTCTCCCGCTCGGGGGTGAAGGCCGACGCCGGATGCACCATCGGTGAGCACACCGACTCGGTCCTCGCCGAGATCGGGATCAGCCCCGAACGTATAGCCGAGTTGAGGGAGAAGGACGTCGTCGGCTGACCGTCCGAATCCTGTTACAGGATGAGGCCGGTGTCCCCTTCGGGACACCGGCCTCATCTCGTGGCAGTAAGCTCGCTCGGCCAGTCAGGACAGCCGGTCGAACACCTCGCCCACGGCACGGTCGCGAAGTACCTCCGGCCGGCCGATCCACGCCTCGTTGGCCGTGGCACGGCGCAGCAACAGATGCGCGGGATGTTCCCACGTGAAGCCGATACCGCCATGGATCTGGATGCAGTCCTCCGCGGCGGACACCGCAGTGCTGAGCGCGGCCGCCGTGGCAAGGTTCGCGGAGGTTGCGGCATCGGGATCGGATTCGCCGCAGTCCGCGGCCGAAAGCACTTGACCCCGTGCACCTTCTGCGCCGACCAACAGGTAGGCACAACGGTGGAGATTGCCTGGTACGAACCGATCGCCTGGCCGAACTGTTCGCGCTGTCCGGCCCAGTCCACCGCCAGCGCGAGCGCTCGATTGGCGACACCCACCGAGTCCGCTGCAACGAGCAACTGCGCGACACGGCGAGCGTGGACCAATGCGTCATCGACGGTCTGCCCGGACGTGAGCACCGTGCGGGTGCTCCGTTCGCGGTGACGATACCCACGGTTGCGGTGAGGTCCACCGAGTTCTGCACCGTGACAGTGACATCTGCAGGCTGCACCGAGACGAGCACGCGGTCGCCTGTGGCCGCGTCGGTCGCGAGAGCCACGAGCACGTCGGCAACGGGCACGCCCGCGACCCGCTCGACCCGGCCGGTCAAGCGACCACCGTCGAGCATGGGCAGACCCGAACCGGTAACCCAACCCTGGTCGTCGACAGGAGCGACGAACGCAGCGGTTGCACCGGAGATGACGGTGCGGGCAACGTCGTTCACGCCGGCAGCGACGAGCACCTCGAGTGCGATCGCGGTCGGTACGAGCGGCACCGGAGCGAGATGGTACGCAGCCTCTTCGACAGCGGCGCACAGCAGCCGCAACGACTGGCCGCCACCACCGAGAGATTCCGGCGCGGTCAAACCGGGCAGACCGAACTTCACGAGTTCGTCCCACAGGCCGATGTCGTAATCGCCAGGCGTCGACTCACGCGCAAGGAGCTTTTCGGTGTCCACGTAGGACGACACCAGGTCGCCGAGTACCTCGCGTAGCGCCGCCTCGTCCTCTTCGGGAGCGGTGAGCGGCCGGCCCGGTGCGACCACCGGGTCTCGACGGCCCTCGCCGCGATGCGACGGCAGGCCGAGCACGTTCTCCGCGATGGTGTTGCGCTGGATCTCTGCGGTACCCGCACCGATCGTCGCGGCGCGTGACATCACGTATCCGTATGTCCAGCGACCCTTTTCGACAACACCTTCGGACCGTGTATTCAGCAATGCGCCGGAACCGGTCAGGCGCAGCGCGAGGCGGTGCATGTGCTGCTCGAACTCCGACTTGACCAGGCGGTTGACCGAGGCGACTCCGCCCGGATCCTCGTTTCGCAGCACGGCGTCGAGCGCTCGGGCACTGTTGGCGGCGATGGCGCGGACGTTGGTCTCGACCTTCGCAAGTTCCTCACGAATCAGCGGATCATTCGCGTAACCCTGCTCCGCGGCAAGCGTGAAGACCTTGTCGACCGTTCCGCGGTAACGAAATTCGTCGGCGAGGAACGCGGTGGCGCGCTCGTGACCGAGCGAGGTCCGCATGATCGACCAGCCGCCGCCTTCTTCGCCGAGCCGGTTGGCGACGGGCACCTCGACATCGTCGAAGAAAACCTCCGCGAAGTGGTGACCGCCTGCGGCGTCGCGCAGCGGACGTACTTCGATGCCGGGTGAATTCATCGGAATCAGGAGGTAGGTGATTCCGGACGTGCCCCGGCCGGGGGCGCCGGTCCGCACCAGCGCGAAGATCCAATCGGCCTTGTCGGCCATGGTGGTCCAGATCTTCTGACCGGTCACCCGGTAGACGTCACCGTCGCGCACTGCGCGGGTGGACAACGACGCGAGGTCGCTACCTGCGCCCGGTTCCGAGAAGCCTTGGCACCAGAATTCTTCTGCGCGCAACAGTGGCTCGAGGAACCGGTCCTTCTGCTCCTGCGTGCCGTGCACGATGATCGTCGGCGCGACGATGAACGACAGGCCACACGGATGCTTCGGCGCACCGGCGTTGGTCGTCATCCGGTAATAGTCGAGCTGGTCCTCGAGCGAGAGCTCCATGCCGCCGACTTCGCGGGGCCAGCCCGGCGCCGCGAGACCCGCGTCGACGAGCTCGGACTGCCATGCCTTGGCAGCCTCGAAACGCTCACGGGACGTTGCCGGCCGCGGACGCTTCCGGTAGTCGTCGAGCAGTGTGGCCAGGCTGTCGCGCCAGTCGCCGGTCGTTGCTTCGAGTACCGCTGTGGTCTTCTGTTCCACCGCGCCACCTCCCATGATTTCAGAGCTTGGATTGTGTATAGATCAAGACTTTTCGGAGCGACGCTTGCTGAACCGCGCGCCGATATCGGCGCCGTCGGAACGATGCGTCGCGCTTGCTTCGGCCTCGAGGCCGAGCGCATGTGCGAGCGAGGTGCCTGCACCTTCCTTGAGCAGACGCAGCATCCGCTGTACCGCACCGGGATGGCCGTCGGCGATCTTGCGGGCGATCGCGAGCGTGCGTGCCATGAGCTCGTCGTGCTCGACAACCTCGTTTGCGAGGCCGATCCGTGCGGCGACGTCTCCGTTGATCGGCTCACCGCTGAGAATGAACTGGATCGCGGCGGGCAGCCCCACCATGCGCGGCAGCATGGCGCTGCCGCCCCAGCCGTTGAGGAGTCCGATCTGGGCGTGAGTATCGGCGAACTCGGCACGATCGGACGCGATGATGAAAGAACAGTTCACGGCCAGTTCGTAGCCGCCGGTGTAGCACGGCCCGTTCACGGCAGCGATCACAGGCTTCGTGATCCCTCGCAGAACCTGTGTCGCGTCACACCCTCGGTGCGGGGCGGCGGGCCGGACAGCGCTTCCGGCAGATCCACTCCGGACGAGAAGGAGGTCCCGGCACCGGTGATCACCACCACCCGCGCATCGTCGTCACCGTCTGCGCGCCAGAGTTCTTTCTTCAGAGCCTTGCGCATCGCCCGGTTGATGGCGTTGCGCCGGTCGGGCCTGTTGAGCGTGAGGATCGTGACCGGCCCGTCCTTGGTGACGAGCAGCGGGGATTCCTCGGAGGTCGTGATGTCGCTGGCCTCGGTAACGGTCATTGCGTGCCTCCTCAGGAAACGGAAACGGAGTCGGTGATAGTGCGGGTCAAGGAGAGCAGGTTCTCCTCGGCGTCCGCAGCGATACGGCGCACCAGCTCACCGGCCGGCGGGATGTCGCGGATCAGACCCTGCGACACACCGACCGTCCAGATGCCGGCCTCCGGATCGCCGTTCTCGTAAACCGTGCGGCCGCGGGTACCGGCGACGAGGTCCTTGACGTCCTTGAAGCGTCCGCCCTTGTTGAGGATGTCGACGACTTCTTCACTCACCGAGTTCTTCGCCGCGCGCATGGTGTTGCGCAGCTGGCGGAAGATCAACTGGGTGTCGAGCTCGCTGGAATCGACGATCTGCTGCTTGATCTTTTCGTGGATAGGGCTCTCCGCAGTGCACATGAAGCGAGTGCCCATATTGATGCCGGCGGCGCCGAGTGTGAGGGCGGCCGCAAGACCCCGACCGTCTGCGAAACCACCGGAAGCGATGAACGGGATGTCGAGAGCGTCGGCAGATGCAGGGATCAGGACCAGACCGGGGACATCGTCCTCACCGGGGTGGCCGGCTGCCTCGAAACCGTCGATACTCACCGCGTCGGCGCCGATGCGTTGGGCCTTGAGGGCGTGGCGGACACTCGTGCACTTGTGGATGACCTTGATGCCGTGCTCTTTGAAGTGCTCGACATGAACGGTCGGGTCGGAGCCTGCCGTCTCGACGATCTTTACTCCGGAATCGATGATCACCTGCCGGTATTCCGCATACGGCGGCGGGTTGATGGACAAGGTGAGGGTGAGATTGACACCGAAAGGCTTGTCGGTCAGTACGCGGCATCGCGCGATCTCTTCGGCGAGATCTTCGGGGGTGGGCTGCGTCAGCGCTGTGATGATGCCGAGGCCACCCCCATTGGAGACCGCAGCGGCAAGTTCTGCCCGGCCGACCCACATCATCCCGCCCTGCACGATCGGGTGTTCGATACCGAATTCTTCGGTGAACCGCGTCCTCAACATTGCCGCTCCTCGGAGTTCGCCGGCAATCCGGCACCAGATTTCACGGTGAAATACCGTTTGCTTACATAGATAACATAGTTCACTATGTACTGTGAGCGCAAGGAATGACCGAGTGCCTCGGTGGATCTGCCCGACCACCTGCCTACCACCGGAATGGGAGACCTATGTCCGAGAGCCTGCTGTTCTCACCGATCGCTCTCCGCGGCATCACCTCCCGCAACAGGATCTGGGCCGCCCCGATGGCGCAGTACTCGGCACCGGAATCCGGAGTGCCCACCGACTGGCACCTCGCCCACCTGGGCGGAATGGCCCGCGGCGGCGCGGGCCTGGTCATGACGGAAGCCACCGCCGTCGAGCCGGTCGGACGCCTCGGAAACGCCGATACCGGGATCTGGAACGACGAGCAGGTCGACGCGTGGCGGCGCATCACCCGGTTCATCTCCGACATGGGCGCCACGTCGGCCATCCAACTCGCCCACTCCGGCCGCAAGGGCAGTATCCGCCACCGAGGCACTCCGCTACCCGCAGAGGAAGGCGGCTGGCAGGTCGTCGCGCCGTCGGCGATCGCTACGAAGGTCTCCCCGAACCACACGCACTCACCCGCGACGAGATCGCAACGCTCGTTACCGCCTACGCCGACTCCGCGCGCCGTTCGGTCGACGCAGGATTCGAAGTGGTCGAGATCCACGCCGCGCACGGCTACCTGATCAACGAATTCCTTTCCCCGCTGGGAAATACCCGCACCGACGAATACGGTGGGAGTTTCGAGAACCGTTGCCGTTTCCTACTCGAGATCGTCGCCGCCGTTCGTGCCGCGCTCCCCGACACCACCCCGCTGCTGGTACGCATCTCCGCCACCGATTGGGCCCACGGCGGCTGGACCCTCGAAGACACGGCGAAACTGTGCTGCCTCCTCGACGGGACCGGTGTGGACATGATGGACATCTCGAGCGGAGGGATGGTCAAGCACCAGAAGATCACCGTCGGACCCGGCTACCAGGTTCCGTTCGCTCGGGTTGCCCGCGAAGCCAGTTCACTCCCCGTTGCAGCGGTCGGACTGATCACCGAAGCCGTCCAGGCCGAACAGATACTCGTCGACGGCGCTGCCGATGTCATCATGATGGGCCGGCAACTACTGCGGGAGCCGCATTGGCCCTACCGCGCGGCTGTAGACCTGCGTTCAGAATTACGCTGGCCCGCTGCATACAGCAGCGCCCGCTACCGGGGCAGCATCCCGTGACGTACCTTCACAAGTAGTTTCATCCAAGGACTGCTCGTCGGGTACTTTACTAGGTACGCGAAGTTCTAACAGAGCAGGAAGGTGTCCCCCGTGACCGACGAAGCATGGGCTCCGATCTTCGATGCCCCCGGCACGATGGGACGAGCAATTCGAACACCCAAGACCGCCGAACTCGTCGCACGCAAGTTGCGCCGCATGATCGTCGACGGTGAGCTCAAAGACGGCGATCACCTGCCTCACGAAGCCGAGCTCATGGAGCATTTCTCCGTGAGCCGGCCCACGCTTCGTGAGGCCGTTCGGGTGCTCGAGGCCGAACGCCTCGTCGAGGTCCGCCGCGGTTCCCGTACCGGCGCCCGAGTGTGCGTGCCGGGCCCCGAGGTGGTCGCGCGACCGGCGTCGCTGTTGCTGGAACTTTCGGGCGCCACCGTCGCCGACGTGTATGTCGCCCGCGAAGCGATCGAACCTGCCGCAGCGCGGCTGCTCGCCGAAACGGGCACCGAAGAAGCCTTCGACGAACTCGAACGCATCGTGGACGAAGCCATTCCGTCGTCGTACGCGGCAGGCACCTTCGGCCAGACTGCTGCGAGGTTCCATCTCCGCATGGTCCAACTGGCAGGAAACTCGACGCTCGCTCTGATCGCGGGAATGCTGCACGAGATCTATGAGCGGCACACCACCAACGTCACACGGGAACGCAGCGAGAGCGACGTCGAAAAGTACGACGCGAACTACAAGCTGTTCGTCCGGTCCCAACGAAAGCTGATCAAGCTGCTGCGCGCCCGCGACGGCGCAGGCGCGTTCACGCACTGGCAGAAGCACATGGTCGTCGCTCAGGACATGGTGCTCGCGGGGAGGGAAGGCACTCAGGTCCGCGACATCCTCGACTGAGGTCCGGCTCGAAAGCCGGTACTCACGCTCCACGGTGGTGACATAAACTGATCACAGTCGTCACCAGATGGAGGAAGTGTGCGTACAATCGAGTCGGTCGGTGATCTGGTGTCCCCACTCGGCGGGACGATCAACGCAGCCAACGTGATCATGCAATTGGCCGATCCCGGCGTCGGCCAAGGAGTGGTCGACAGCTCCGTCGACTCCGGCCGCGCCGACCTGCATCCCATCAAGCGCGCCCGCACAACGGGCACCTATCTTGCGGTCGCGGTGTTCGGCACCGACGCAGACCGCGCCTATCTGCGTGAAGAGTTGCGGAAGATCCACGCCCGGGTCGTATCCGAACCGAACGCCGAGGTCTCATACAGTGCGAACTCACCGAAGCTGCAGCTGTGGGTGGCGGTGTGCCTGTTGAAGTACTTCGTCGACCAGCATGAATTCCTGCACGGCCCGCTGACCGAAGCCGAATACCGCAGCATCCTCCGCGACGGCATCACCCTGGCGACCACACTGAACGTGCGCCCCGAATCCTGGCCGACGGCCCGGGACGAGTACGACGCCCTGTGGCGCGAGGGCGTGGATCGCATCTCGATGAACGACGGGGTGCGTTCCTACCTCGTGCGCCTGTGCAATCTGAGCTTCCTCGAAGTTCGGATGGGCCGCGTCGGACGGGCGGCCCACCGGGTGTTCGGTCGGGACTTCGAATTGATCACCCGAGGAGCGTTGCCACCGGAGTTCCGGAAGGTCATGCACTACGACTGGACAGCCGATGATCAGCGACGATTCGACAGATATCTGCGGACGATGCGCGCCGTCCACCGCATGACGCCTCATGCATGGCGCCTGCTGTGGCACGTGTATCTGGTCGATATGCGCGCACGACGCCGGCTCGGTCTGCGCGTGTTCTGACCGCGCCACCGCGTGCATTCTGTCGAGTGTGCAGTAGTTGTCGCAATTCACGAAAAACACGGCAACTACTGCACACTCGACCTGGCGTATCTGCTTCCCCCGTAACGACGTCCACGCACACCATTGCGTTCTCACAACGTGTCGAACTATAGTCCAGACACCTGTCCAGAACGTAAGGGAATCGTCTGATGACATTGCGCCCGACCGACAGTTCCACGCTCCTGATCGACGGAAAGCTCGTCCCCGGCAGCGGCGGTACATTCGAGATCCTCGATCCCAGCACCGAAGAAGTCCTCGGCCACGCGGCCGACGGCACTGCCGCCGATCTCGACGCCGCCGTCGACGCTGCGCGCCGCGCCTTCGACCACACCGACTGGTCCCGCGACCACGCCTTCCGCGCGCACTGCCTGCGGCAACTTCGCGACGCCATCCGCAATCACATCGAGGAGCTGCGGGAGATCACGATCGCGGAGGTCGGTGCACCCCGGTTCCTGACATCCGCCGCGCACCTCGAGGGCCCCGTCGACGACCTGCTGTGGTTCGCCGATCTCGCCGAGAACTACTCGTGGAAACAGGATCTCGGAAGCGCCTCCCCCATGGGAATTCCCACCCATCGGTATCTGCTCCAGGAAGCCGTCGGCGTGGTCGGCGCGATCACCCCGTGGAACTTCCCGCACCAGATCAACTTCGCCAAGATCGGGCCCGCACTCGCTGCGGGCAACACCGTGGTGCTCAAACCTGCCCCCGACACACCGTGGTGCGCAGCGCTGATCGGCAAGATCGCCGCCGAGGAAACCGACATCCCGGCAGGTGTTCTCAACATCGTGACCTCGAGCGACCACCGCATCGGAGCGCTCCTCGCCGAAGACCCGCGGGTGGATCTGATCTCGTTCACCGGGTCCACCGCCACCGGCAAGTCGGTCATGCGGGCAGCGTCGGAGTCACTCAAGAAGGTCTTCCTCGAACTCGGCGGCAAATCCGCATTCGTCGTACTCGACGACGCCGATCTTCGCGCGGCATGCTCCATGGCGGCGTTCACGGTATGCACCCATGCCGGCCAGGGTTGCGCGATCACCACGCGCCTTCTGGTGCCACGCGCCCGCTACGACGAGGCCGTCGCGGCCACCGCGAAGACACTGCAGAATCTGCGCCCCGGCGATCCACGCGACCCCGGCACCGTCTGCGGCCCATTGATTTCGGCGCGACAACGCGAACGCGTCGAAGGTTACATCGACCTCGCCGTCGAGGAGGGCGGCACGATCGTGGTCGGAGGTGGACGACCCGCCGAGCACAATCGTGGCTTCTTCGTCGAACCCACCCTGATCTCGGGACTCGACAACTCCGCCCGCACCGCGCAGGAAGAGATCTTCGGCCCGGTGCTGGTGATCCTGCCCCACGACGGCGACGACGACGCGATCCGGATCGCCAACGACTCTCCCTACGGGCTCTCCGGTGCGGTCTACGGCACCGACCCCGATCGCATCGCACACGTCGTCGCGAGTGTCCGCACCGGCACCCTCGGAGTCAACGGCGGCATCTGGTACGCCGCAGACGCGCCGTTCGGCGGATACAAGCAGTCCGGTATAGGCCGCGAGATGGGCCTCGCCGGATTCGAGGAATACCTGGAGACCAAGCTCGTCGCAGAACCCGCGAACTGACTTCGTCGCCGACCCGCGACACATCCGAAAGGACCAGCAACATGGCCAGATTCACCGATCGAACCGCGATCGTCACCGGAGCCGCCCAAGGAATCGGGGAGGCATACGCGCGAGCTCTCGCTGCAGAGGGCGCACGCGTGGTCGTCGCCGATATCGATGCCGAGCTCGGCGAGCAGGTCGCCAAGCAGATCGTCGCCGACGGCGGCGCCGCCACCTTCCTGCCCGTGGACGTCTCCGACCCGGACTCGGCGAAGGAACTCGCGGAAAAGACCGTCGAGACCTACGGCGGCATCGATCACGTCGTCAACAACGCCGCGATCTACGGTGGGATGAAACTCGACCTCCTGCTCACCGTGCCGTGGGATTACTACAAGAAGTTCATGAGCGTCAACCTCGACGGTGCCCTGAACATCACCCGCGCCGTGTGGCCGCATATGACGAGCAACGGCGGGTCGATCGTCAACCAGTCGTCCACCGCCGCGTGGGTGTATTCGGGCTTCTACGGACTCGCGAAGGTCGGGATCAACGGCCTCACACAACAACTCGCGGTGGAGCTCGGCGGCTCGAACATCCGCATCAACGCAATCGCACCCGGACCCATCGACACCGAAGCCACCCGTACCACCACCCCCTCGAACATGGTCGCCGACATGGTGAAGCAGTTGCCGCTCAAGCGGATCGGCACGCCCGACGACCTCGTCGGCATGTGCCTGTTCCTGCTCTCCGACGAAGCAGGCTGGGTGACAGGCCAGATCTTCAACGTCGACGGAGGCCAGGTGATCCGCTCGTGACCACGCGAATCGGCTATATCGGTCTCGGCAACATGGGCGCGCCAATGGCCAAACGCCTGCTGGACCACATCGGCCACTTGAGCGTCCTCGACACCAGGCCCGATGCCGTCGCTCCGTTCATCGAAGCGGGTGCCCACTCCGTCTCGAACGCAGCAGCACTCGCATCCGTCAGTGACATCGTGTGCGTGACGGTGCTCGACGACGCCAGGTACGCGACGTCGTCGCCGGCCCCGACGGACTGCTGTCCACCGCGACGCCGGGCACGGTGATCGCCGTGCACTCGACAATCTCCGACACCACGGCCGTCGACCTGGCCGAACAGTGCACAGCACGCGGAGTCGAGTTCGTCGATGCACCGGTCAGCGGCGGCGCGGCAGGTGCGAAGAAGGCCGCGCTGGCCGTCATGGTCGGAGCGTCCGACGAAGCATTCCAGAAGATCGAAGAGCCGTTCAGCGCGTTCGCCGCGCTGGTGGTGCATGCCGGTCCGGTCGGTGCGGGTACCCGGATGAAACTTGCCCGGAATCTGCTTCACTTCGTGTCGTTCACCGCAGCGACCGAAGCGCAGCGACTCGCGGAAGCCGCCGGACTCGATATCACCGAACTCGGAAAGGTCGTCCGGCACACCGACGCGATCACCGGGGGCGCCGGATCGATCATGTGGCGCGACAACACATCCCCACTCGAATCCGACGATTCCTGGTTTCCGATCTTCTCGCACGTGCGCGCACTGGGCGAGAAGGATCTGGCGCTCGCACTGGCGCTCGGCGACCGACTCGACGTCGAACTTCCCCTCGCAGCACGCGCCCTCGCCGGCCTCGGACCCGGCCTCGGAGTCGGAATCGGCGACACCGCACGCACCCACAGCATGGAGGAAACATCTTGACTACTCCCCGCCCTGAAAGACGGGGATTCTCGGACTCACATCCGAAAGTTCCTGTTTCACCGGCGAGTGCGGACGGGAGGACCCGTGCCGTCTGACATCGCCTCCACAGGCGTTTGGTGTCTCCGCCAGCCCGGCGGCGACGAGGATGTTCTTCGCGGCATTGACGTCCCGGTCGTGCCGGGTACCGCAGTCGGGGCACGTCCAGTGGCGTGTCCCGAGGGACAGCACGGCGAGCAGATGCCCGCACGCGCTGCACGTCTTCGAGCTCGGATACCAGCGGTTGATCACGACGAACCGGCGACCGGCCCGCTCGGCCTTGTACTCGAGCATGGATCGGAACTCTCCCCACCCGCATTCGCTGATCGACTTGG
>BBEG01000046.1 GCA_001312645.1 Rhodococcus sp. JCM 9791 | reverse complement strand
CCGCTGCGTCCGCTGCGGCCCGCAACGACGCGGGACCGGTCGCGGTACGCCGCGCCGAACTCGATTCGGCGGTCGGGCTGTTGTCGACCCTGCCGGACGAACTTCTCCGCTCCTATGCGGACCGGATCCTCGGTGACGTGATCGAACACGACCGCCGCACCGACGCCGGGCTGCTCACCACACTCGAGGCCTTCCTGGAGTGCGACGGGTCGTGGCGGCGCACAGCCGATCGGCTGCACGTGCACCTGAACACCGTGCGGTACCGCGTCGGCGAGTCGAGGCGCTCACCGGACGCAATCTCACCCGCACCGGCGACCGCCTCGACGTCTACCTCGCGCTCCGCTCACTCGGCGACTGTCATACCGCGCCCGTGTAGGGATCCCAGGCGATTCCGGCGTCCGGAGCGTCCTCGCGCAGCACACTTGCCTGGATCAGACCGTAGGGGCGGTCGTCCGCGTGGAAGACCTCGTTGTTGTTCTCGACTCCGAACCGGTCGAGGTCGTAGACGAAATGGTGCTTGTTCGGTGCAGACAGCCGGATCTCCGCGATGAACGGGTACTTCTCGAGCACCGCGCGACCCATCTCGAACAGCGTCTGTTGCAGCGCCTTCGACTGCAGCGTCGCGAACACCTCGAGCATCGTCGCTCTGATCCCTGCGTAATCGGCGTCCCAGTCGACCGCGGTGGTGGTGAAGCGCCACTGCGCAACGAGGCTCGTCGCCATGACGCGATCCTCGGTCGGTTCGAGCACGGTGTAGGGTCGGTGAGGAAGCCCGCGAACTCCGAGCCCGTGGACTTGAGGACGACGAGATCCTTCAGTCCGCCGATCACCCATTCCTTCCGGTCCGCGCCGGTGCCCTGCACGGTGAGCGCGGCGGTGCGCACCTCGGATCTTGCGGGTCCATGTGTGATCGTGTTCGGCGCCGTCGACGACGACGCGCTCCCACGCGTACTCTTCGATCTCGATCCGCGCGGAGTCCACCGGGTCGACGTCGTCGACGAAGTGTCGCGCGAGGGCCAGCCCGTAGTCCTCGATGAAGGCGACACCCTTTTCCTTGGCGTAGGAGAAGATGGTCTGCTTCTGGGAGTCGGTGGGCAGCACGGTGGCCTGATCGCCCTCGAGGTGCGCAGCGTCGAAATCGCCTCGCAGGCAGGACGACACGTTGAGGTCGCGAATCTCGTGGCGTGCCGTGTCGCGCACGATGCGAACCACACGATTCTCGGCCTTGCCGTAGCGGTGCGGGCCCAGGACGATCTTGCCGGTCAGTTCGGTCATGTTCAGCTCCCGCGGTAGGTGGAGTACGAAAACGGTGACAGGAGCAGCGGCACATGGAAGTGGCTCTGCCCGTCCGGGATACGGAAAGTGATGGTCACTTCCGGATAGAAGTTCTCGACGGCGCGGACGGCGAACCAGTCGCCGGTCGCGAAGGTGAGGGCGTACGTTCCCGTGGGGAGGGGAGATTCGGTCATCGAGGTGATCCGGCCGTCGTCGTCGGTGACACCGGTACCGAGCACTGTGCCCGCCGAATCGGTGAGCGTGACCTCTACCTCGGAAGCGGGAGTGCCGGCGGTGGCGTCGAGGACGTGGGTGCTGAGTGTGTTCATGGCGTGCCTTCCGGGATAGCGGTGATCAACCGTTCGAGGCGCAGGCGGGTGATATCGGCCAGAGCGCAGCGGACCTCGCGCTGCTCGGTCTGCGGGTCGTTGCCGAGTCGGTGTTCGAGGATGGTCAGCAGTTCGGACGCGGATCGACCGGCGGCCCGGACGAGGTAGACGTGTCCGAATTTCTCCTCGTACGCGCGGTTGCCCGCGGCGATCCGTTCGAGGAGGTCGGCGTCCGCGGTCGTGACGGCGGCCTGCTCCCGGCGTGACGATGCGTTGTCCGCGCGTTCCCCGATACGCGGGTGTCCGGCGAGGGCGTCGTCGAGGTCTGTGCCGGTGAGACGCCCGGCAGCGTCGCCGGCGTCGTCGAGTAGTGCGGATCGTGATCCGTAGGGTCGGGCGGCCGCGACGGATCGTGCCCAGGAGAGGCTTTCGCAGCACTCGAGCAACACTGCCATGGCGTCGTCTTCGGGCATGGTGTCGAACTCGGTGATCGTGTGGTGCACGGAACCTCCCGTCGTCGGTGGTTCCATCATGTCGGCGCAGTGGCCTTTCGCGCAGGCACAGTGGATACAGAGTTCGCCGTTCATCGGCCGCGACGATTGGATCATCCGCCAATGCCTCGGTGTGCACGTCGCTTGCGGAGTTCAGGTTTTTCTGGAATAGTTCCAATAACTGGAATTATTCCAGAAAGATGTCGGCCGGAGTACGATGGCCGAAGAGGTACTAGGAGAGATTCGCATGTTCACCGCCGACCGTTCCCGCACCGTGACGCTTCCGCCGTTGGTGCTCGGTGGACTGCGACCGCTTCATCGTCAGCTACTCCGCAACAATGTGCCGTCCGCGTCGTTCGAGCACCGAGCCGGCGGCGAACTCTTCGAAATCTGCCTGGCCGAGGGCGAGCACGGACCGGAATTGCTGGTGCGTTCCCGCAGGCACGGAATCGGATTCACACTGTCGATGACGACACACTTCCGTGTCGCGCCTGTGCTGAGCGACGACACATACCGCAAGCTCTGCGAAATCCTTTCTCCGGGTGAAGAACCTGCGCCCGGCGTCGTTGTCGAGTTCCTCCAGGATGTTGTCGCGCAGTCGCCCGCTGTCCTGTCGCGCACGCACTCCTGCGCTGCCTGACGGACATTCGTTTCCGCGACCGCGGGTTGCGGTTGTCCGGCCGGACGACGAAACGGTCCGACAGTGACACTGCCGGACCGTTTTCGATGTCGGATGCGTTCTAGAGACCGGGGCGCTTACCGACCGTGAGGGTGACCTCGCCGGTGTGGGCGAAGAAGTCGTTGCCCTTGTCGTCGACGACGATGAACGCCGGGAAGTCCTCGACGTCGATCTTCCACACGGCTTCCATTCCGAGCTCTTCGTACTCGACGATCTCGACGTGCTTGATGCAGTCGAGTGCCAGACGCGCAGCCGGGCCGCCGATCGAGCCGAGGTAGAAGCCGCCGTGCGTATTGCACGCGTCGGTGACCTGTTTCGAGCGATTGCCCTTTGCGAGCATCACCATCGAACCGCCAGCCGCCTGGAACTGCTCGACGTACGAGTCCATGCGACCGGCCGTCGTCGGGCCGAACGACCCGGATGCCAGACCCTCGGGAGTCTTGGCGGGGCCGGCGTAGTACACCGGGTGGTCCTTGAGGTACTGCGGCATCTCCTCGCCTGCGTCGAGGCGTTCCTTGATCTTGGCGTGCGCGATGTCGCGCGCCACGACCAGCGGGCCTGTGAGCGACAGGCGCGTCTTGACCGGGTGCTTCGACAGTTCCGCGAGGATCTCCGGCATCGGCCTCGTCAGGTCGATCTTGACCGCTGCGCCCTTACCCGTGCCGGAGACCCCGGAGGTCTCGGCGTCGAGCTGGCTGTCGGTGACCTCGGGCAGGAACTGGCCGGGGTTGAACTCGAGCTGCTCGAGGAACACACCCTCGGGCGTGATCTTCGCCTTGGCCTGACGGTCGGCGGAGCAGGACACTGCGATCGCGACGGGCAGTGACGCGCCGTGACGGGGGAGACGGACGACGCGGACGTCGTGGCAGAAGTACTTACCGCCGAACTGTGCGCCGATACCGATCTTCTGGGTGAGTTCGAAGACCTTCTTCTCGAGATCGTGGTCGCGGAAACCGCGGCCGGTGATCGCGCCCTCGGTGGGCAGCTCGTCGAGGTAGTGCGCGGACGCGTACTTGGCAGTCTTCATCGCGAACTCGGCGGACGTGCCGCCCACAACGATCGCCAGGTGGTACGGCGGGCAGGCCGCGGTACCGAGCGAGCGGATCTTGGCCTCGAGGAACTGCATCATCGAGTCCGGGTTCAGGATCGCCTTGGTCTCCTGATACAGGAACGACTTGTTGGCCGATCCACCGCCCTTGGCCATGAACAGGAACTTGTAGGCGTTCTCGTGGCCCTTCGCGGTATCGGCGTACAGCTCGATCTGCGCGGGCAGGTTGTTGCCCGTGTTCTTCTCCTCCCACATCGTGAGAGGAGCGTTCTGCGAGTAGCGCAGATTCAGCCGCGTGTATGCGTCGTAGATGCCGCGGGCGATCGCTTCCTCGTCGTCGCCGGGGGTGAGCACCTGCTGTCCGCGTTTGCCCATGACGATCGCAGTGCCGGTGTCCTGGCACATCGGCAGTACACCGGCTGCCGAGATGTTCGCGTTCTTCAGGAGATCGAGGGCGACGAACTTGTCGTTGTTCGACGCTTCGGGGTCGTCGAGGATCCTCGCGAGCTGCTTCAGGTGATCAGTGCGCAGGTAATGCGAGATGTCGTGCAGCGCGGTCTCCGTGAGCAGGCGCATCGCCTCCGGTTCGACCTTCAGGAAGGTGCGGCCGTCAGGGCCTTCGACGGTAGACACCCCCTCGCTGGTCAGCAGCCGATATTCGGTGGGGTCTTCACCGATCGGCAGCAGGTCCTCGTAGAGGAAGTCGGCCATTGTTTCTCCTGGAAAGAGGCTGATGTTCGCCAATCAGATTAGTCGCGTCGACGCAAGGCCTTGACAACGGGGCGTGTGACACAGCCTCGGACGCCCTGTTCGTGATGCGCATCACGGGAACGCGGTGCCTCGATCCGTATACTGGAAAAGATGCTTCAGAGTCACCTGCACGACACCCCCTGTTCGCTCCGATCACGCCGGATCGAGGGTGGTCTCGCGTGACCGTCGAAGTCGAACGAGTCGTCCCGCTGGTCAGGCGAGTTCCACAGTTCCACGCGTGGGTCGACGTCGCTGTGGTCGTGGCCGTTCTCGTTGCCACCAACCTCGTCGCGCACTTCACCACGGTGTGGGCGTCGATCGCCACTGTGCCCATCGCCGCTGGCGTACTCGTCGCGATCATGCGGCAGCGCGGCATGCACTGGAACGAACTCGGGCTGTCACCGCGACAATGGAAGCGCGGCACCCTCTACTCGGTGGGTGCGGTCGGGTTGGTCGTCACAGTGGTCGCGGTGGGCATCGCACTACCGTTCACCAGGCAGTTCTTCCTGTCCGAACGGTATGCGACCGTATCCGGCGCGCTGGTGGCTTCGATGATCATCATCCCGTTGCAGACCGTCATCCCCGAGGAGCTCGCGTTCCGTGGTGTGCTGCACGGCACCCTCGAACGCGTGTGGGGAGCCCGAGCGTCTTCGCGGTCGGCTCGCTGTTGTTCGGGCTGTGGCACATCGCGTCGTCGTTCGGGCTGACCGCGGGCAACGCCGGACTGAGTGCCTTCCTCGCGCCGGGATCTGGGCGCAGCTCGCAGGGATCGCCGGGGCCGTGATCGCGACCGCAGCGGCAGGTTCGTGTTCACCTGGCTCCGCCGGCGCAGCGGCAGCATCCTCGCACCGATCGCGTTGCACTGGTCGCTCAACGGTGCCGGTGCGCTCGCTGCGGCGCTGGTGTGGCACGCGACCGTGGCCTGATCCGCTCCGAAGTTCCTCATACGCGCCGATAATTTCTTCCGAGAGGATGTCCGGATCTGCTCACCGGCTCCGACGCCCCCCATTCGGACTGCCACGGAGGAGGAACCGCCATGAAATTCATGATCGAGAGCTATGCCACCCAGCAGGACTACGACGGCATGGCAGGAACGAGCACCGACACTCCCGCGTGGTCGCAGGACGATTTCGCGGCGATGGTCGAGTTCATGACGACACTCAACGCAGAACTCGAAGAATCCGGTGAACTCGTCGAGACTCGGGGATTGGCGGCGCCTGTTCACACACGGCGCGTCGGACCGGGCACGCTCGTGACCGACGCACCCTACGCGGCGACCGAGGAAGTGCTCGCCGGTTATTGGATCGTCGAGTGTGACAGCTTCGACCGAGCCACTGAGATCGCGATCCGGCTCGGCGGATGCCCGGGCCCACCGCATGTCCTCGAGACCGCGTACGCCGACATCCGCCCCATCGACGAAGGCCCGTCCCCGGGACCCGCACTGTAGAGATGCGCGACACCGTGATCGAGGACGCGGTGCAGGAAGCGCGCCTTCCCCACCTGCGATACCTACGCGCGCGAGCCGAACGTCTCGGCTGATGGCACTCGCCGTCTGCCTGCTCTTCGACACTCGTACCGACCGAGCGGTGCGGGCCTTGTGGGGCAGGCTCGAGGACACCGGGATCCCGACGTTGCTCACGCACACTCACCGCAGGCACGTGCCGCACCTGTCGTATGCGGTGCTACGGACCTACGACACGGACCGCGTCCTCACGGCGCTCGAGGCTCTGCCCGACGCCGAGTCGATCCCACTGCGGCTCGACGCCGTGGGCCTTTTCCGCAGGGGGCGGGCATGCTTGATCCCCGCGCCGACTGCGGATCTGCTCGACCGTCAGGAACGCGTGGTGCGCGCAGTGGAGGACACCGGCGCCGAACTGCACCGCCACTACCGACCCGGTCTTGGACGCCACACTGCTCGCTCAGCCCGAGGACCGGCGCGACGAACTCCCGCGGTTGACCGCCGTCTCTACGACGTGTTACCCCTCGAAGCCACCGTCGTCCGAGCAGCGCTCATCGACACCGTGACCGGCGAACACCGTCGGTTGCGCACTCTGCCCTGACGACCTACCCGGGCAAGTTCAGTCTTCCGGGTTCTCGACCAGTGCCCGTACGGCGGCGGTCCCTCGCTCTGGATCTGGATGCCGAACGCCGGCGAGTGCTTCCACACGTATCCGTGCAGCACATGTTCTTCGGACGAGGACTTGTTCGTGACCACGATGTCCCCGGTGGAACGTTCTTCGACGGCGAATCCGTCTTTCCGCCCGTCGATCACCCACCACTTCGCAGTGCTCATGATCGGTCGCCTCCGGATCAGTTCGAACAGCTTGTCTTCGAACCGTACGCCCGTGATGTTCGATGAGTGTGAGGTTCGCGCGACGGGCTCATCCGTGCAGCGCAGCGGCGGTTGCGTCGTCCGCAGGATAGAACGCTTCGATTGCGAGCTCCGAGACCGTGACGTCGAGCGGTGTCCCGAACAACGTGGTGGTGCTCAAGAACGACAGCTCGCCGTCGTCGGTGCGCAACCGCAGGGGAACCACGAGAGAATGAGCTTCTGCCGTCTCGTCCGGGTCGTCGCACGGATAGCCGGACAGTTCGTCGTACAAGCGGAGAAGGACGGGGTCGGCGGTCGCGCCGATCTGATGACGGAGCCGGACCAGCAGGTGGGAGCGCCACTGTCCCAGGTTCGCAATCCGCGGGGCCAGGCCTTTCGGATGCAACGACAGGCGCAGCACGTTGACCGGTGGTTCGAGCAACTCCGGTGAGCAGCCCGCCACGAGCGCACCTATCGCGTCGTTGGCATCGATCATCGTCCAGTGTCGATCCACGACCAGCGCGGGATACGCTGGTGAGACCGCAGGATCCGCGTGATGGCGTCGGACACTGCGGACATGGGTACGTCGCCCAGGTGATGCTCGGGATAGGCGGGCGCCAGACCCGCGGCCATCAGTATCGAATTCTGCTCGCGCAGAGGTATTTCCAGCTCATCGCAGATGTTCAGCAGCATGTCGCGGGACGGGCGTGACCGGCCGGTCTCGACGAAACTCACATGCCGCGCAGAGACGCCTGCGCGGTTCGCGAGTGCGAGCTGGCTCAGGCCTCGGCGTTCCCTCCAGTGTCGGAGCATTGCGCCGGCCGGTTCTGACTGCAGCGTCGTCATGTCTGCGACCTTAGGTCCGTGAGGGAAGCATTGCCATTACCTCCGGGGTAATCGATTTATCGCACCCGACGTCGAATAGTCGACAGCATGAACGCCTACGCACTCGCCCACCTTCGTTCCGTCGACTTCGGAGCGGACATCATCCGATACCTCGAGACGATCGACGCCACCCTCGTTCCGTACGGGGGACGTTTCCTTGTTCACGGAGTCAACCCGGAGGTGTTGGAAGGACCGTTCCCCGGGAATGTCATCGTCATCGAATTCCCCGATATCGAGCGTGCCCGCGACTGGTACCACTCGCCCGAGTACCAGGAGATCCTCCCGCTCCGCACGGACAACTCCGACGGTGTCGCCGTCCTCGTCGAGGGAACGGCGGACGGCTACCGAGCGACCGACTACCTCGCGAAGGTGACCGGTCGCGCCTGATCACTGCGCGAGGATTCCTGCTGCCCGGGCGGGCGCCGCGTACGCCTCGGCCAGCGAACCGACGGTGTCGTGGGCATTGAGGCCGCTCGGGTTGGGAACCACCCACAGGGGAACGCCACCGATGGTCTCCTCCTGTCGCCCGGTGGTGGCCTTGCGTCGACCGAATGCAGTGCGGTACGCGGTGATTCCCGCAACTGCGATCACACGCGGTCGCCACTGTGCGACCACCTGGGTCAATCGCTCAGGACCTGTACGCAATTCGTGGGAGGTCAGCTCGTCCGCGCGGGCAGTCGCTCGGGGCGCCAGGTTGGTGATACCGACGCCGCGCTCGAGCAGATGCGCGGTGTCGGCCTCGCTCAGCCCGGCTGTGGGATCGACGGGGCGGGTGATGATTCCGGCCTGCAGCAGCGCGGGGTAGAAGCGGTTGCCCGGCCGCGCGAAATGGGCCCCGGTCGCGGCCGTCCACAAACCCGGATTGATGCCGACGAACAGAAGACGGCAGCCGTCTCCGATCAGGTCGGGGACCACGGCATCGCGGAAGGACTCGAGTTCGGCGCGTGTGAAACCCACACGCTCACGTTAGGAGATGTCGGGAAGCCACGCCCCATGGAGTCCCGCGGGAACCGGATCGGCAGCGATACCTCTGCGACCGGGCCGGTTGCGGGGTCCTCGGCGGGGAAGACGAGGAAACGGCTGGTCATGTCGGTGCGGTCGGTTGCGATCGTTCCCCAGTAGCCCGGTCCTCCGGACGAGCTCGACAGGTAGGCGGGTTCGCCGACAGAATAGTTGCCCGCATCCCACGTCGTATCGGTGCCGGCGACCACGTCGAACCAGCACAGTGCGTCCGCGTCGCCGGGTGGGATGTGGCGCTCTCCGGTCTTGTCGACCGTCGCGACCGTCCGGTGCTCGCCGGTCAGGAGGCGGTCGTCGATACGGGGGAACTCGATGGTGCGTTCGACGAACGGCGTCCGGGTGACTCCGGCGTCGGAGATGACCGCGCGTGTGAGTGAGCCTTGGTTCGGCTCCTTCGATTCGATGATTCCGCCCGGATATCGCCATTCGATGTAGTCGAGGGTGACATCGCCGTTCGGCATGTCGAAGGCGTTGGCTGTGTGCCACACCCAGAACGCGTCGGTGGTGTGCCAGCGCACCGGGCCTCCGTCGCGGGGGATCAGTGCGATCCGGGTGCCGAGCTCCGGCAGCCAGGTCAGTGGCGAAGCACCGGAGAAGACCCGCTCCATCTGGAACACGCATGGGGCCAGGATCAGCACGATGTAGCGCGACGTCAGCGCCATGTCGTGGATCATCAACGGTCGGTCCGCGCCGTCGACGGGCGTCGGTGGGCGGATGACCGTGCCCTCGGCGTCGATCACCGACCAGGTGAGATACGGGGATTCGAACATGTAGCAGAACACCACCATCTCGCCGGTGTTCGGATCGACCTTCGGGTGGGCGGTGAGGCCTACCGGCAGCCCGCCGTCGAAAGTGTCGCGAGCGAGTGTGTCGAGGTCGGATCCGAGTGTGTACGGCGGCGCGGCCTCGGCGAGTGCGAACAGCTTTCCTCCGTGCCTGATCACGTTGATGTCGGGGAGTTCGCGCATGGTGTTCGCGAGGTTCGGACCTACCTCGTCGGCGGACGGGAAGTAGGGATCGGTGATTCCGGCCCACAGTGCGCGCCCGGCCTTCTCCTCCGCCACGACGTTGGGGGTGCGAACGAACCTGTTGGTGTATCGCACTGTGCCATCGGAGATTTCGATGCGATGAACCATTGCGTCGCCGTCGAGGGGATATACGTAGGTGCCGATAGGTCGAATCTGGGGTTGGGTCCGTTGCGGAGATAACTCCCATGGAGATCAGGCGGCAGCTCACCGACGATCGGCAGGTTCGCCACGGCCACTTCTTTGCGTTGCGGGGCGAACACCCCGCTCAAGTAGGGGTGGTGGGCCATGTCGATCGGTGCGGGGCGATTCACGGCCGGCCCGCGGACCTCGTGGGGATCACGGATTCCATCGTAGGACGCGAGACGGGTGCCCGCGCCGAAACGGACACCGTCGATCCGATAGGGTATTTCCCGACCCGTAGGAGCGACCGGCGGCACTGAGCAAGGCCGCAACGATTGGGGAAGGTGTGCAGCGCCGAAACGTTGTCGGAAACCCCCTCGGAAGCACGGCAAGCACAGCCGGCGACGAGAGCGCGCTCCCGCCCTACACGGATCTGTTGTGGCCGACCCTGCAGGCGGTGATCGGGCTCGGCGGATCCGGCGCGATCGACGAGATCGACGCAGCCGTATCGGAACGCGCTGGACTGTCTGCGGCGGTGCGCGCGATCCTGCACGGCGATGGTCCTGGGACCGAGATCGAATACCGAGTGGCCTGGGCGCGCACCTACCTCAAGGGCATGGGGCTTCTCGCCAACGTCCGTCGCGGGGTGTGGAGCGCCACCGATCAGGGGCGTGCCGTGCGGGAATCCGAGATCAGACCCATGCAGATCGCCTACACCGCGGAGAAGCGACGCAAGCGGATGGGACGGACCTCGTCGGGTGCGCAGGTCGTGCCTCTCGTCGCAGCCCCCGAGGATCCGGAACTGTGGCGCGAACCAGTACTGGGGGCCGTCACCGACCTACCCGACGACGGCTTCGAGCGGTTGGTCACGGCAGTGCTTCGCGCGGCCGGGTTCACGACGCTGGCGACCCTCGACCCTGATGAGAGCACCGACGTCGACGTCGTCGAGGGCACTGGAGTGCTGCGGGTGTCGCTGCTCAGCTTCTCGGTGTTCTTCCGCTTCGTCCGCGGTCGTGAGCGGGTGGGTGCCGACGTCGTCCGAGAGTTCCGTGCGGCGATGGTCGGCCGGGGCGAGAAGGGCCTGCTCGTCTCCACCGGCGAGTTCACCGACGACGCCCGGGCGGAGGCGCACCGGCACGGAGCTCCGCCGATCGATCTGGTCGACGGCGAAGGCCTGTGCGATCTACTCAAGGAGCACGGATTGGGTGTGCACACCGCGGTGCGGACCGTCGAGGATGTCGCTCTGGTGCCGGCGTTCTTCGCGGAGCTCGCAGGGCACTGACACCGGAGATCCGGACGAATCGGTCGCCTTCGTCGATGCGACAGGTGTGACCGGTGTTGCTGTGGTGCAATACCGGGTGGCATCTGCCCTACCTTCGAAGCGAGGCGCGCATGACACTCACCCGTCGGGAACTGTTGCGGTATACGGCGATCGGATCAGGGGCCGTGGTTGCATCCGCGTTCGCCGCGCCGGGGATCGCCCAGGGGCGCGAGGTGCTCGGCACCATCGTCGACTACTCGGCGGCGGTACCTTCCCCATCGTCGATCCGTGCCGCCGGGCACATCGGCGCGATCCGCTACGTATCCGACCGCCGGCCGGGCGCCGAATGGATGATGGCCAAGCCGCTCACCGAGAGCGAAGCCGACGCCCTGACCGGCGACGGACTCGAAGTGGTGTCGTGCTACCAGTTCGGTAAGGGAGAGACCTCCGACTGGCTCGGCGGGTACGAGTCAGGATTGAAGCACGCGCGACGCGGACTCGAACTACATCGCGCAGCGGGTGGTCCCGACGATCGGCCGATCTACGCATCGATCGACGACAACCCGACCTTCGTGCAGTTCACCACCCAGATCGTTCCGTATCTGCTTGCGTGGCAGGAAGTGGTCGGGCCCGAGAACACCGGGGTGTACGCGAACTCGCCGACCATCGGGTGGGCGACGACAGTCGGACTCGGAGCCTTCTACTGGCAGCACAACTGGGGAACACCCAAGGGTTTCGTCCACGGAGCGGCCCACCTGCATCAGGTGTCCGGCGGTGAGATCGACGGTATCGGTATCGACGTCAACAACGTTCTGGCTGCCGACTACGGGCAGTGGTCGCTCTCGCAATTCTGATTTGCCACCGCGGCTCCGCTCACTTCTCGACGCGACGTGCAGTCGGATGTACGCGCGGGATGAGCGCGGTGAACATCAACGAGACGAGCGCCGCGACGATCGCGACGAGGAAAGTGATCCGGAAGGCGTCGAGAGAGGGAACCACGGCGTCGCCGATCAGGGTGGTCATGGCGGCGAGTACGACACCGATGACGGCCGCGGACGTAGACGTACCGATCGAACGCATCAGAGTATTGAGGCTGTTGGCCGCTGCCGATTCGCTCAGTGGCACCGCTGCATGATCAGGGCAGGCATAGCGGCGAACGCCAAGCCGATTCCGGCACCGATGACCATCGCTGCTACGAGGATGTGCCATACCTCGGTGTACAGCACGTATGCCACCAGGTATCCGATCCCGACGATCGCTGCACCACATGCCAGAGTGACGCGCGGACCGAACCCTTGGGTGATGCGGGCCGACACCGGTGACAGCGCCATCATCACGAGTCCGCTCGGGGCCAGCACGAGGCCCGCAGCCACCATCGAGAGCCCGAACCCGTACCCGGTCTCGGTGGGGGCCATGAGCAGCTGCGGAAACGCGAGGGCATTGGAATACATCGCGAACCCCAGTGCAATCGACGCAAGGTTGGTCATGAGTATCGGGCGTCGCCGGGACAACCGGAGGTCGACGAGAGGTCTGGGACGACGCAGCTCGTACACACCCCACCCGACGAACACGACGACAGAACCGGTGAACATTCCGATCGTCGTCGGGCTCGTCCAACCCCACGTGTTGCCCTTGCTGACCGGGAGGAGGAGAAGCACCAGCGCGATCGACAGCAGGATCGCGCCGACGAAGTCGAAGCGGCCCGGATTGCGCTGCGGAGATTCGGGAACGAAATACAGCACCGCCGCGATACCGAGAGCGCCGATGATCCCGGAGACCACGAAGAGCATGTGCCAATTGGTCAGCTGCGCGACGAACGCCGCGAACGGCAGACCGATCGCGCCGCCGACACCGAGGGTGGCGCTGATCGTCGCCATGGCGCCGGGAATCTTCTTGGGCGGTAGTTCGTCGCGCAGAATCGCGATGCCGAGGGGGATAGCGCCGACCGCGGCGCCTTGAAGGGTGCGGCCGACGACGAGGGGAACCAGGGTGGTCGACAGGGCACACACGGCCGAACCGAGCACCATCATGCCGAGGCTGGCGATCAGCATCCGTCGTTTGCCGAACATGTCGCCGAGCGTCCGGAGATGGGGGTGATGACTGCCCCGGCGAGCAGCGTCGCGGTCACCGCCCAGGACGTGTTCGCCGGGGTCGCGCCGACGAGTACCGGCAGCTGCGGCAGGAGCGGAACGATGAGCGTCTGCATCAGCGCCACGCTGATACCGCACACTGCGAGAACCGGAACTAACGCGCCTGGTGCGGGCCGTTCCCGTGTGGGAATCGGGCTGTCGACGGCCATGGGGTCCTCGTCCGGGCCGCGCGCGAGCGCGGCCTCAACTGTGATGTGTGCGAAAACAACGATGTCGCAACTTGTCTAACATGCTGACGGTCTGGAAGCCCAGCGGACCCACCGGGTGCGGGTCAGGGGGTCAGCACTGACAGTGACCGGCGGGATCCGATTCGTCGGCGGTCACCACGAAACGTGGATGTTCCTCGGGCGACGAATGCACACCACGCCAGGACATCAGCGACCAGCGCGACAGCGCCGACATACACGAACCCAGGCTGCCGAACGACAACGACGACAGCGCCGAGGCTGCAGATCCGGCGGACCCGACCGACAGGATCGAGCCGACACTGCCGATCGACAGGATCGAATAGGCGGACCCGATGGACAGGATCGAGCCTTCGGAGGCGATCGACAGTATCGAGCGGTGCGAGCGAAACGAGCGGATCGAACTCTGCTGTGGTCGTGACTGTGGAGTGCGGGCCATGTCTCGGTCTATCACGTGCGGTGGCAGGTGCGGGGGGAACGAGAAACTCGGACCCGTACGCGACGAGGCCGCCGGAACGAATTCCGGCGGCCTCGTGCTGAATTCATCTATCAGGGAACTGCGACGAGCCCCAGGTCGGCAGGAAGGTGCACGAGCGCGGATCCGCGCCCTCTTCCTGCGTGGTGACGCCACCCGAGATCACGGCGACGACCTGGCCGGGCCCGGTGTCGGCGATCGCGGTCAGCGTGGTCGGGCCGTCCGGGTTGACATTGGCCGCGTTGGTCAACGGCTGTGTACCGGTGCGACCGTTGGAGACGTTGATCCAGGTCAGGGTGAGCGGCTCGGCCTGCTCAGCGGCGGCCGGCGCGGTACCGAGGGCAGTGAACACGAAACCGGCCTGACCGGCGCCCGGTCCGGGGGGCGGCAGCAGTGCCGGACCCGCGACTGCGAGTGCGGTGCCTACGGAGTCGGCGCCGTCGCCGATGCAGTCCTGGCCCAGCGTCGGGTACAGGAACTGGGAGATCACGACTTCACCCGGTGCCGGGAGGTCGGGGCCGCCGCCGCCGCTGCCGTCGAGGAAGGTGATGACCCTCTCGAGGGTGCCCTTCACCGAATCCGGAAGTTCGGAGTTCGCGAGCAGTTCCTTGGCCTGAGCGAGGATGTCGTTCTTGCCGTCGTCCGCGATGTCGGAGGGGCCGGCGGCGGCACCCACGATTGCGGGCGCGAGAGACGCGAGGGCCTTCGTCTCTTCGAGGTTCACTTCGGTCTGGGGGAGGAACTGCGTCAGCGACTCGATGGACAGTTCGGCCGGCACAGCGAACTGGGGGAGCGTGACGAGCTCGGCCAGATCCGGTAGTGCGGGCGGTGCAGGTTGCGCGACTGCGTGCGTCGGCACGGCAAGCCCCGCGGTGGCGGCGAGTGCGCACACCGTGAGCGCCCTCCGCATTCCTCGAGTACGAAGCACTGTTCCCCATCCTTGTCGTTGAAGTATCCGGTGTCCTGGACAGGCAACCAGATACTGACGGCTCGAGGAGACACTCTATGTAGCCCCCCCGTCCGGTACAAGCGGCAACGCCCGTTTGTCGAGGGCGTGGGCTGATACCTGCGGGGAGTGTAGCTACAGGGTGTTCCGTATGGCGGTTCGCGGTTGACGGTAACTCGATTCGGATGTGAAAAGTGTGACCAGAGATGAAATTGTTACGTGAGGGGCTGTCGTTTTTCGATCTGTTGCATCGCACCGGTAATCTCTGACGCCGGGTCGGAGCACCCGGACGACGACGACGGGAGGCGCACCGCAGTGCCAGAACGTGCTCGGTCGTACCGCCTGTGGTGCGTGCTGCTTCTGCTGTTGTCGGTGGTCACCAGGCTTGCATTGGGCCTGCTGACTCCCAACGGCATGAATCTCGTCGACCTGCATGTGTACGTCGACGGTTCCGCCGCACTCCTGAGCGGCGAGCTCTACGACTTCACCTATTCGCGCGACACTCCCGATTTCCCGCTGCCGTTCACCTATCCGCCGTTCGCGGCTCTCGTATTCCTGCCGCTGCACTATCTGCCGTTCGGGGTTCTCGGCATCCTGTGGTTGCTTCTGACGATCGCAGCGCTTTTCTGGGTCATCCGGATCGCACTCGACCTGCTCGTCGGTCCGGTGGCCCGCGGAAGTCGCTGGACGTCGGTGGCGTTGGTCTGGACAGCGATCGCGGTGTGGATCGAACCGGTGCGCACGACCCTCGACTACGGGCAGATCAATGTCTTCCTGGTGCTGGCCGTGATGCTGGCGGTCCGCAGCAACCGGTGGTGGCTGTCCGGTGGGCTCGTCGGGATCGTGGCCGGCATCAAGCTCACTCCCGCGATCACGGGCGTGTACTTCCTGGCCAGGCGACGCTGGCGGGAGGCGTTCTTCTCCGCCGTCGTGTTCGGTGCCACCGTCGCGGTCAGCAGCGTGCTGCTCGGGGAGCAGGCGCGTACCTACTTCACCTCGATGTTCGGCGACGCGATCGGATCGGCCCGGTGGGATCGGTCTGGAACCAGTCACTGCGGGGTGCGCTCAGTCGGCTTCTCGGCCGTGACGTGGATACGGGTGCGGTGTGGATCGTCGCGGTCGCGCGTGCGCGGTCCTCGCGTTCGCGGCCTGGCGGTCACTCGGCCCCGACGACCGTCTCGGCACGCTCGTCATCGTTCAGCTGTTCGGTTTGTTGGTGTCGCCGATCTCGTGGGTGCACCACTGGGTGTGGGTCGTACCGATGTTGCTGTGGCTCGTCTACGGGCACTGGCCGGTCGTCTCGGTACCCGGGTCGTGGCGGTCTGCTGGGGGGCGGTGACGCTGGTGGGCGTGCCGTGGGTGCTGAGTACCTTCCAGGCTTCTATGTGGGACATCGACAGGCCCGCGCCGCTCGCGTGGCTCGGAGCGGTGAACGTCGTCGGCGTCCTCGTCGTCTATCTGTGGATGATCGTGGCTCCGCGATGGGGCAGCAGCGATTCCGTTACGGTCCTGCCAGCGCATCGATCTTGTGAGCCAGATCCGGATCGGCCGCGGTGATCCCCCTGCGGAGTGGGTACTGAGCGAGTAGGTCACCTTGCGCCACCGGATGTCGATATCGGGGTGGTGGTTCGCTTCCTCCGCGACCTCGGCCACCCTGCCGACCAGGGTGATTGCGTCGGGAAACGTCGGTGATTCGATCGTGCGCACCAGGCGTCGCCGGCCCGGTGCCAATGCGGAAGGTCGGACAGTGCGGCGTCGATTTCTCCGTCTGTGAGCAACTGGGCCATGACCCATTGTGTCGTCTCGCCGGAGCCACCCGCAATGACCGGAGGTGACCGGGTAGGCGCCGAGTCAGGCGGCGCGGACCTTCTCCAGGTGCTTGCGCAGCTGCTTCTCGCTCATCCGTTGTCCTGGACCTTCTTCATGCGCATGATCACGACGGGGCATTTCACGCAGCGCGTCTTCTTGCGGCAGCACTTCTTCTTCGGCTTCAGACCTGCGACAGTGCTCGCTTTGAACTTCTTCTTGCCCATCGTCGTCCTGCTCCCGTCCGTGCGCTTGGAAGTCAGGTTAGCGTTCCCTCACTTGAACACCAAGGGTCACATTGGGCTGTCTTCCAGTCGTGAAGTTGGGCTCTCTCGCGTGTCGAACATCACTCCGAGGTACGCTGAGCTGGGCCGATAGGTTCGCGATGCCGCGTGCACACCCCTGCGGGCTGTAGGGTATTCGTGGCCGCAGTGCCTGCATGGACCTTCGGAGATTTGATCTCGAAGTCCACGCCGGGTGTGTCGCATTCGCGTGGCGGCCCAGAACGAAATTTGCGCCGTACGGGCGAGGTGCCAACCGGGTCCAGTGCCGTGTGGCCGGACTACAGCCAGGAGAGCCATCGCGTGAGCACCGCTGATTTTCGAAACGTCGCCATCGTGGCGCACGTCGACCATGGAAAGACCACCCTCGTCGACGCCATGCTGCGCCAGTCGGGTGCGTTCGCGGAGCGTGCTGAACTCGTTGACCGAGTCATGGACTCCGGCGACCTCGAACGCGAGAAGGGCATCACCATTCTCGCCAAGAACACCGCGGTGCATCGGCACCATGCCGACGGCAACGTGACCGTCATCAACGTCATCGACACCCCGGGCCACGCCGACTTCGGTGGCGAGGTCGAGCGCGGTCTGTCGATGGTCGACGGTGTCGTCCTTCTCGTCGACTCCTCCGAGGGCCCGCTTCCGCAGACCCGCTTCGTGCTCCGCAAGGCGCTCGCCGCGTCGCTGCCGGTGATCCTGGTCGTGAACAAGACCGACCGCCCCGACGCCCGCATCGCAGAGGTCGTCGAGGAAAGCCAGACCCTGCTCCTCGACCTCGCGTCCGACCTCGACGACGAAGCAGCAGAAGCCGCCGAGCTCGCCCTCGGACTTCCCGTGCTCTACGCCTCGGGTCGTGAAGGCAAGGCCAGCCGCAAGCAGCCCGAGAACGGCCAGGCTCCCGACGCGAGAACCTCGACGACCTGTTCGACGTGCTGATGGAGTACGTCCCTGCACCCAAGGGCGACGTCGCGGCACCGTTGCAGGCACACGTCACCAACCTCGACGCCTCCGCGTTCCTGGGCCGCCTCGCGCTGGTCCGCATCCACAACGGCGAGCTCCGCAAGGGCCAGACCGTGAGCTGGATGCGCGAGGTCGACGGTGAGCCGGTCGTCACCAAGGCGAAGATCACCGAGCTGCTCGCGACCGTCGGTGTGGAGCGGCATCCCGCCGAATCCGCCGTCGCCGGCGACATCGTGGCCGTCGCCGGGTTCCCCGACATCATGATCGGCGACACCCTGGCCGACCTCGAGAACCCGGTGGCGCTGCCCCGGATCACGGTCGACCAGCCGGCCATCTCGGTCACCATCGGCACCAATACGTCGCCGCTCGTCGGGCGCGTCAAGGGCCACAAGCTGACCGCGCGCATGGTCAAGACCCGTCTCGATTCCGAGCTCGTCGGCAACGTGTCGCTGAAGGTGCTCGACATCGGCCGTCCCGACGCGTGGGAGGTGCAGGGTCGTGGTGAGCTCGCGCTCGCCATCCTGGTCGAGCAGATGCGTCGCGAGGGTTTCGAGCTCACGGTCGGCAAGCCTCAGGTGGTCACCAGGACTGTCGACGGCAAGCTGCACGAGCCGTACGAAGAGCTGACGATCGACAGCCCCGAGGAGTACCTCGGTTCGATCACTCAGCTGCTTGCGAACCGCAAGGGCAAGATGGTCCAGATGACGAACCAGGGCACGGGCTGGGTCCGGATGGAGTTCCTCGTCCCGTCCCGCGGTCTCATCGGGTTCCGTACCGACTTCCTCACGGAAACCCGCGGCACGGGTATCTCGAACGCGATCTTCCACGCTACGCGCCGTGGGCGGGGGAGATCCGCGCACGCCACACCGGGTCGCTCGTGTCCGACCGCACGGGATCTGTGACGCCGTTCGCCATGATCCAGCTGGCCGACCGCGGCACGTTCTTCGTCGAGCCCGGAGCGGACACCTACGAGGGCATGGTCGTGGGTATCAACCCGCGTCAGGAAGACCTCGACATCAACGTCACCCGCGAGAAGAAGCTGACCAACATGCGTCAGTCCTCCGCCGACGTGATGGAGACCCTCGCCAAGCCCATCGAGCTGACTCTCGAAGCAGCCATGGAGTTCTGTGCCGCTGACGAGTGCGTGGAGGTCACGCCGGAGATCGTGCGGGTGCGCAAGCTGCACCTGTCGGCCACCGACCGTGCCCGTGCGCGTTCGCGTGAGAAGGCCCGCAACCAGTAGGAATAGTGTGAGAGTGGCCCCGGTAGCCCAGGCTCCCGGGGCCGTCACATACCAGCAGGTCGTCACAAGGGAGCCTCGAGTGTTGCGTTCGCACGTCCGGCGTCGGCGGTGGATCGGTCCGGTGGCAGTCGTGGCGGCCGTGCTGGTGGCGTCGGCGTGTACCGCTGATCCGCCTCCGCCGATCGAGCAGACAGAGCCGACGGCAACGCCCGCGCCCACCCAGAAACGCAACACCGTGGTCGTAGCGATCGACGGTGTGGAGACCGGTTTCAACCCGCACCTGCTGGCAGATCAGTCACCGGTCGGCGCTGCGATCGCAGAACTGGTCCTGCCCAGCGCATTCCGCCCTGTGCCGAACGCGGAGGACCCTGCCTTCACCGAATGGGTGCTCGACGACTCGGTACTGGTGTCCGCGGAGGTCGTCTCGCAGGCGCCGTTCACCATCGAATACGAGGTTCGGACCGACGCCCAGTGGTCGGACAGCGCCCCCATCGCGGCGGAGGACTTCCACTACCTCTGGCAGCAGATGACCTCGCAGCCTGGAGTCGTCGACGCCGCCGGCTATCGGCTGATCGAGAACGTCCAATCCTCGGGCGGCGGCAAGACGGTCACCGTGACTCTGCGCGAGCGTATCCCGCGTGGCGAGAACTGTTCGCCGAGATGCTTCCCGCACACCTCGTCAAGGACACCCCGGGTGGTTTCGACACCGGCCTGTCGGAAACGATCCCCGTGTCGGGAGGTCCGTTCAAGGTGGAGTCCGTCGACCGTGGTCGTGGCGAAGTGCTGCTCGAGCGCAACGACCGGTTCTGGGGCGAGCCCGCCCTGCCCGACGAGATCCTCATGCGACGCGGTGGCAGCGACGCCCAGCTCACCGAATCGATGCGTAGCGGCGACACCCAGATCGCACAGGTATCCGGCGGATCGGCTCTGCTCGCCCAGCTCGGTGCAGTACCGGACCTGCGCACTCACGTGCAGCTCGAGCCCAGGACGCTCGAATTGACGCTCAACACTCGCACTCCCGCCCTCGCCGACCCGAGGGTGCGCCGCGGTGTGCTCGGCCTGCTCGACCCGGAGATGCTCGGGCTGGTCGCGGCGGGTTCCGAGGCCGAGGTCGTTCCCGACAGGCTCAGATCCTCGCGCCGTCCGATCCCGGATACACACCCACGATGCCGCCGCGACCGAGTCGAGAGGAAGCGCTGGGGCTGCTCGCGGACGCCGGTATCTACCCAACGTGCCTGCTGTGCCGGACCCCGAGCCGTCTGCGGATCCGTCGTCCCCTGCCGAAACGGCGACCCCGTCGACCGGTGCATCGGAGTCGTCGTCCTCGGACGAGGAGTCGCAAGAACAGACGCCACAGGACGCGCAGAACCGATCGCGGACGGCGCGCTCGTTCGCGACGCGCCCCGCTCGTGCTCGTGCTCGGTGTCGCCGAAGGGTCGGAGACTGCACGCACCGTCGCACGGACGGCGGCGGACGTACTGTCCGGCGCAGGAATCGCGGCCACGGTGAGCGAACTACCGCCGGACGAACTCTACGGAGACGCCCTCGTCGACGGTGATGTGCACGCGATCGTCGGCTGGATGCAGGCGGGTTCCGACCCCGCAACCCGGGCCCTCTCCCGGTTCGGGTGCCCGCCCACGCCTCCTGCTCCGTCTGTATCGGAGACGGTCGGGTCGGCGGAGACGACGGAGACAGCAGAGTCGGCGCCCACGTCGAGGAGCGGAGCCGCGGCCACCACCGCAGCGGACGACTCCGATTCGGGTGTTGGAAACGAGGATGCGGGCGACCAGGAATCGGGGGATGACGCGGAGGAAGCCGCCGTCGCCCAACTCGAAGCACCCAGCAATCTTTCCGGTGCCTGTGATCCCGCAGTGCAGACTCGGCTCGTCGATGCCCTGCACGGTACCGGCGACGTCCCGGCGACCCTCGCCGCGGTGGAACCGCGGCTGTGGGATCTCGCAGTGAACCTCCCGATCATTCAGGGCCGGTCCGTCGCCGCTGCCGGTCCCGGTGTGGACGGAGTGGCCTTGGCCGGCCCGGTGCCCGCAGGCATCGTCGGCGACGCTCGATTCTGGTGGAGGAACACGCAGTGACCGTTGACGAACCCCGCAGGCTGTTGCTCGTACACGCACATCCGGACGACGAAACTCTCACTACGGGTGGCACTATCGCCCGTTATGTCGCCGAAGGGGCCGAGGTCACCGTGGTGACCTGCACCCTCGGCGAGGAAGGCGAGGTGATCGGCGACGAGTGGGCGCAGCTCACCGCAGACCGGGCCGACCAGCTGGGTGGCTACCGCGTGCTGGAGTTGACCCGGGCGCTGAATGCACTCGGAGTCGACGCGCCCTGCTTCCTGGGTGGGGCAGGCCATTGGCGGGACTCCGGAATGGCCGGCACCCCGTCGGCGGCGAATCCCCGCGCGTGGGTCAACGCCGATTCCGATGAAGCTGTCGCGGAGCTTGTTGCCGTCATCCGGCGCGCACGGCCCCACGTGGTGGTCACCTACGACCCGGTCGGCGGGTACGGGCACCCCGACCACATCGTGGTGCACGAACGCGTGACCGCTGCGGTCGAGCTCTCCGGGACCGAGGACTACCCGGCTGCCGGCGCACCGTGGAGCCCGGCGAAGGTGTACTGGACGGTGACCGAGAAGTCGGCGCTCGAAACGGGTGTCGCCGAGATCGGCGACTCCCGGACGGGTGGCGCCTGCCCGATCCGGGGGAGCTTCCGAGCGTGCCCGACGATCACGTGACGGCCGTCGTCGACGTCCGCGGGGTGCTCGACGCGAAACGTTCCGCGATGGCCGCCCACGCGACTCAGGTGATCGTGGCGTCGGGCGGAGAGCAGTTCACGCTGTCGAACCTCGTCGCCCAACCGGTCTTCGGCGAAGAACATTTCCGCCTGGTTCGCGGAGAGCCGGGCGAAACGGACGATTCCGGGCGGGAGCGTGACCTCTTCTCCGGCATCGGATAACGTGACCGCCGTCACCGATGAAGGGGAGGGCGGCGATGTACGACTGGTCCGTTCAGAATCAGATCATCGCGTTCGTCGACTCGTTGCGTCCGCACGCCGACGAGATCCGCGCCGGTTATTTCGACGCGCTCTACGGGTTCGTCGACATGCAATCGCACCTGCTGACCATGCTCGGCTACCCACCGTGCCGTGACCAGGCGGCCGACCCCGGTTGGCTCGGGCAAGGGGTCGTCGCGCACTATGGAACGATGACGGTCGACCCTGCAACCGCACTACCGGACGTACCCGCGCTGCCGCCGGAGCCCCGTAGAGGTGTGGTCGCGTTGCTCGTGTTCGACGGGGTCCTGTGCGCGATCCTGTCGGTGATGTTCCTCGGTCTCTACATCGGTACGGTGCCGTTCCCGATCACGATCCTGCTCGCCGCAGTGATCAATCTGCTGCTGGTCATGGCCGTATACAGCGAAACCGGGTCGTTTCGTACCGCGATGCTGCCGCTTGCGGCGTGGTTGCTCGGATTCGCTGCGTGTCTGGCCGTCGGGCCGGGTGGCGATCAGCTCGCCATGGCCGACTGGCGGATCCTGATGTTGCCCGTCGCGGCGCTCCTACCCGCAGGCGGCTACCTCTTCTCGGCGCGGATCAAAGCGATCATGCAGTCAGGCCGGCCGCCCGCGCAGCAGATGTGAGCACCGTCGTGGTCATCTCCCGGGTCAGACGGCCGGTGAAGGTGTTCTGCTGACTGACGTGATAACACCCGAACAAGTGCAGCGGGGCCTTCTCCTCGGTAGAGGGGGAAAGAGTGACGCTCGCACCATGCCCGAACCGAGGGCGCGGAGACGGCACGACCCACCCTGCGGCAGCCAGTACCGGGAGCAGCGCCTGCCACCCGAATCCACCGAGCACGACGACGGCCCGCAGCGTCGGCGAGAGCAACGCGAGTTCCTGCTCGAGCCAGCCTCGGCACGTGTCCCGCTCGGTCACGGTCGGTTTGTTGGCGGGGGGTGCGCAGTGCACCGGTGAGGTGATCCGGCTACCGAGCAGTTCGAGTCCGTCACCGGGCCGTGTCGCGGTGGGTTGCGACGCGAGACCCGCCTCGTACATCGCGGCATACAGGAAATCGCCGGAACGGTCACCGGTGAACATCCGTCCCGTCCGGTTGGCGCCGTGCGCGGCAGGCGCCAACCCCACGATCAGCAGCGCTGCGTCCGTGGGGCCGAAACCGGGCACCGGTCGACCCCAGTACTCCTCGTCGCGGAATGCGGCCCGCTTTTCCCGCGCGACCCGTTCACGCCACTCGACCAGCCGTGGGCACGCGCGGCACTCGACGAGGAGCGAATCCATACCGGCGAGTGTGTCGGCGCCGGGCCTGTGCCAGGGATCGATCACGAGACCGGGCCTCCGCGTGTCCAGATGTCGCCGGCGCCGGGAGTCACGGATTCGATCAACGACCAGGCGTCGCACTCGGGGACGTCCACGACCGCGTAGTGGCCCGCTCCGGCGGGAGTCGCAGCGATCACCGTTGCCACGCCGGCACGCCGCTGGAAGAACGTCTGGCGCACGGTCCACCCGATGATCCCGTCCGCCTCGAGACTGATCCGGTGGCGGTCGAGCGAACCCGCACGTGTGACGAGATACCCGGCGGGTGAGGCATGCCCGAGACCCTTGTATCGATCCCACCCGAGCGCTGCCGCGGCCACCACGAGCACAGCCGCGCCCACCACGATCGCGGGCAATGGCA
>BBEG01000045.1 GCA_001312645.1 Rhodococcus sp. JCM 9791 | reverse complement strand
GCAACACGCTCAAGCCGAGCAGACCGACAGCGCCGACGACGATGCCGTAGAGGAACAACACACCGGTCGAGCCGGTGACGTGGTAACCGAACACCGCGAAATCGTCGGTCAATGTGTGTGCGGCTCCGCTGTTGCTCAGTACACCCGTGGTTCCGATGACCACGGCGGCGAGCAGAAGAACGAGTCCGAAGATGATGATCATGCCGGCCTCCAAGGCCTGGTAGTAGCACCAGTCAACGCCGAATTCCATCGTATGTCAACGGTGTAGACCTACGGTTGTGGTCTACTGTGTAGACAGGGAACGAAGGGAGAGCGTGTCATGGCGAGGACACCCGCGCGTCGCACGGCCGACCCCGGCAGCCTCCTGACAACGGACCGGTCACCAGAGAGCTGATTCTTTCGCACGCACTCGAAATCATCGATCACGACGGAATCGACGGGTTCTCGATGCGACGTCTCGGAAAGGCCCTGGGTCGCGATCCGATGACGTTGTACCGGCACGCACCGAGCAAGGCCGCCGTCCTGGACGGAGTCGCCGAAATCGTCCTCGCCCAGCTCACTGTCGGCTCGACGGACGGCGACTGGGTGGCACAGCTCCGCGAGGTCGCGCGCGACTTCCGCCGGCTGGCGCTCGACCATCCGCACGTGGTGCCACTGTTGGTCACCCGACCCTTGGCTACGCCGCTCGGACTTCGTCCACTGGGAACACTACGTCCACTCGAGGACATTCTGAGGCTGCTCACCGGTGCGGGTTTCGGCTCGTCGGACGCCTTGCACGTCTATCGAGCACTGTTCGGGTTCCTGCATGGCCACGTCCTCGACGAACTGCAAGAACTGGTCGAGCGACCCGAAGAATCCGACGACGTGCTACGCCTGGGGCTGCACAGACTTCCGATCGGCGACTTCCCGCTGTTGCGCGGTCTCGCACCGGTCCTCGCCTCGTACGACGGTGCGGCAGAACTCGAGCGTGGGCTCGACATCGTGTTCGCCGGACTGACTGCAACCCTCGCGCCCCCTCGCCCCTGAAGCGCGGTGCACGCGCCGGGCGGCACCCGGTGCGAGAAGAGCGCCGCGGGCTGCACATCGCGACGGAGAAGGACCTCTCGCCTCCCTCTCCCGCGGGACGGCGTGGGTTACCGGCCGGTATCGAATTCACCGAACCGAGTGACGCCTACCACAGAAGAGTGGATACTCGCGGGTAGACACTCTCCGATGGAGGCGCATCATGACCGGATCCGCGCACGTCACCGAAGAACAAGCGCGCGCAGTCGCCGAAGAATCACGTGAAGCAGACTGGGACAAGCCCTCGTTCGCGAAAGAGTTGTTCCTCGGCCGGCTCACCCTCGACCTCGTCCACCCGTTCCCGCGACCCACCCCCGATGAGGACGCACGCACCGAAGAGTTCCTGACGAAGCTTCGGAACCTGTGCCGGACCATGGACGGCGGCGTCATCGAACGCGACGCGAGGATCCCCGACGACTACGTCGCCGGCCTCGCCGATCTCGGTTGCTTCGGCATGAAGATCAAGCCCGAATACGGTGGTCTCGGGCTCTCCCAGGTGGCCTACAACCACGCGTTGACGCTGGGGGCGAGCGTGCACCCGAGCATCGGTGCCCTACTATCGGCCCACCAGTCGATCGGCGTGCCCGAGCCACTCGCGCTCGCCGGCACCGACGAGCAGAAGCGGGAATACCTCCCGAGATGCGCGAAAGGCGCCATCTCCGCGTTCCTGCTCACCGAACCCGACGTCGCTCCGACCCCGCACGACTCGCCTCGACGGCTACCCCGATCGACGACGGCGACGCGTACGAACTCGACGGGGTCAAGCTGTGGACCACCAACGGGGTCGTTGCCGAACTGCTCGTCGTCATGGCGCGTGTTCCACGGAGCGACGGCCACAGAGGCGGGATCTCCGCGTCGTCGTCGAAGCCGACTCACCGGGCATCACGGTAGAACGCCGCAACACCTTCATGGGTCTGAAGGGCATCGAGAACGGCGTGACGCGCATGTACAAGGTGCGTGTCCCCGCCCGGAACCTCATCGGTCGTGAAGGCGATGGCCTCAAGATCGCGTTGACCACCCTCAATGCCGGTCGCCTCGCGATTCCCGCGATGTGTGCGGGGGCGGGAAAGTGGTCGCTCAAGATCGCGCGCGAATGGTCGGCGGCGAGAGTCCAGTGGGGCAGGCCGGTCGGCGAGCACGCCGCGGTGGCGTCGAAGATCTCGTTCATCGCTGCAACGACCTACGCGCTCGAGTCCGTCGTGGAGCTCTCCGGGCAGATGTGCGACGAGAAGCGCAACGACATCCGCATCGAGGCCGCGCTTGCGAAACTCTGGTGCAGCGAGATGGCGTGCATCATCGCCGATGAGCTCGTACAGATCCGTGGTGGTCGCGGATACGAGACCGCGGAGTCACTTGCGGCACGCGGCGAACGTGCCGTGCCGACAGAGCAATTGGTGCGGGATCTGCGTATCAACCGGATCTTCGAAGGGTCGAGCGAGATCATGCGGCTGCTCGTCGCGAGAGAAGCGGTCGACGCGCACTTGAAGGCTGCGGGCGACCTCGCCGATCCGAAGGCCTCCGGTGAGGCCAAGGCGAGGGCCGCAGCGAAGGCGAGCGGTTTCTACGCCAAGTGGCTCCCCAAGCTGGTGACCGGCAAGGGTCAGCTTCCGAAAGCCTACGGCGAATTCGGTTCTCTGGCCCACCATCTCAGGTATGTGGAACGTGCGTCTCGCAAGCTCGCACGCTCGACGTTCTACGGGATGGCCCGCTGGCAGGCCGGACTCGAGAAGCGGCAGAATTTCTTGGGGCGCATCGTGGATATCGGTGCCGAACTGTTCGCAATGTCGGCATGCTGTGTGCGCGCCGAACGGCAACGTGCCGACGGCCATCCCGGATCCGACGGTGCGTTCGAGCTCGCCGACACGTTCTGCAACCAGGCACGCGTCCGAGTCGATGCACTCTTCGACGGGCTCTGGGCCAACACCGACGACGCCGATGTCGCACTCACCCACGGCGTACTCGAGGGTCGCTACACCTGGCTCGAGAACGGGGTGCTCGATCAGAGCGAAGGCACCGGACCGTGGATTTCCGAATGGACATCAGGACCGTCTTCGGACGAGAACCTGGCGCGCCGCTTCGGTCTGACGCAGAACCCAGCTTAGCTGCAACAGAATTCGGCCACATTCGAGGAATGTGGGCCGAACTCTACGGTTGTGTCAGGATCAGAATGCGCCGCAATTCGGAGTGATCAGAATGCGCCGCAATTCGACGGCGCGGGCCTGTCCGCGAAGCGATCGTTCATGTACGCAACAGCCTCGGGCATTCCGCCGAGCATGGGCAGCGCATGGTTGACGATGAATCCGGGAAGGATCGGCGGGGTGTTGTTCGGGGAGAACTGCACCGTGGCGCCTGCGCGCACCAATCCAACGCCATCTGCCGTCCCTGACCGTACGGCACGGTGTCGTCCTGGGTGCCGTGCTGCACCAGGACCGGAATCTGGGCGCCCGCAAACCGATACGCTGTTCTGCGATGACCTCCTGGACCTCGGGGATCCGTCCGATCACCACGCCGAGCGGTTCGCCCGTGCGCGTGTAGTCGCTGGTCTGCTGGAATCCGAAACGGAACAGGGTCTCGGGCAAGCACTGATTCCCTACCGCCGCGAGCATCTCGCGACCGCGATCATTGACCTCGGCATCGAGGACGTCCGACAACTGCGGGTACGCCTCCACCAGACCATTGATGGTGTAACCGATAGCGCCGGTGAGGGCAGTGCCGTCGATCTGTTCGAGCGTCGCGACCAGATCTGCCGGCGGAGCTCCCGCATAGGCACCCACGAGATCGAGTTCGGGGGCGTAACTGGGCGCAAGTTCCGCCGCGGCCGCTACAGCGCCACCACCCTGCGAGTAGCCGAAGAGGCCGACAGGTCCGTCTTCCGGGATGGAGGCCTCGGGCAGGTTCTGGGCGGCGCGGACGGAGTCGAGCAACGCGTGGGCTTCGGCCGCGCGGTTGACGTATGTGTGGTGTCCGGGGGTGCCCAGGCCGTCGTAGTCGGTGACCACCACGGCGATGCCCTGCAACAGCATCGCGTTGATCGAGACCAGCTCGTATTCAGTGAAGAGATCGAGTGGCGGCGTGTACTGCACGACCTGATTGAGAGCCTTGGACGGTGCACACTGGTCGCCCTGACCTTGCGTTCCGGGTGCCAACGCGATCAGCGGTCGCTCACCCGGCCCGTTCCACGCCATGGACGGTTCGAGGTAGGTGCCGCTCACTGCGTTCGCGGCGCCGTTGGCGTCGTTGCTGCGGTAGAGCAACCGTGTTCCCTGAGCGGGGAACACACCGTCGGGCGTGGGCACGCGGATCGCAAGATCGGATGATTCGGTACGAATGAGGTCGCCCGGTGCTCCTCCGAGCACCTCCGGCGGCTGATAGAAGTCTCCTTCTGCATTCGCGATTGCCGGGGTGACCATCAGGCCTGCCATCAGCGCCGCAGACGCCAACCCCGCCGTCATCCCCCATCGCCGGGTTCGACCTGCCATCGGTTCCTCCATGCTCGAATTGTGTGCCGCCCATCACGGCGGTACGAAATGTAACATGTATCTACTCTCCAGTAGCTTCCAGCTCCGCCGTCTGTGACCTGCCAGAAAGAGCTTCCTGCACCCGTATGGTGTCGTCACTGTCCCACCCCTGCGGAGTCAGAATGTCCACCCACAGATCCGCTGCGTCCACTCCGTACGAATGGCCGTGGCCGTCGGGTACCTCCGCGGAGAAGACCATGTCCAGCGTCACCTGCCAGAACGTCACGAACGGAATCCAGCGCATCCCGGGGTCCACGTCGGGGCCGAGCGGTTCCCGCAACCAATCCGGCTTGTGCAGGATCAGATCGAACGACCACCACGTGATCGGGTCACTCGCGTGCTGCCAGAACACCACACGCGGAAGCTCCCACTCGGCGGGAAGATCCGCATCGCCCGGAACGGATGCGAACCTGATGTTCCGGCCACCGTCGACGACCGGCAGACGCTCGAAGGTGCCTTCATCGCGCCCCTCGGTGATCCTCCCCCACGGCTCGGCGAAGTTCGGTGTCCCCACGAGCAACGCGCCGTCGGTGAGTTCGACGAGCGCATCACCGGACGCGAAAGCCGCTTGACCGCCGTATGATCCGAGACTTTCCCCGAATACCACGAGTTTCGGGCGAGCATCCTCGGGCAGTTCGTCCCACCGCTCGTACACCGCGTCGAACAGTGCGCGTCCGGCATCCTGCGGTGTTTCACGATCAGCAAGAAAGGCCAACGGACTCGGCAGGAACGAATACTGCATGGCCGCAATCGCGGAGTCACCACCGCTCACGAATTCGAATGCCCCTGCAACATTCTCGTTGACCCAGCCACGTCCGGTCGTGGTCACCACCGCCAAGACCGACCGATCGAACGCGCCCGTGCGCTCCAGCTCAGCGACCACTTTCTCGGCGCCTTCGGCGACCGTGTCTGCGGATTCCTTTCCCACGTATGCGCGAATCGGCGTCAGCGCGGGTTCGCCGGTGGCATCGGAGATCTCATCGGCCGTGGGGCCACCTGCGACGAAGGTGCGCCCTTCCCTTCCCAGCGTGTCCCAGTCTTCGAGCGAGTCGGGTGAACCCGACCGCTCGGGTGCACTCGGCCTGTTCACGCCGTTCGCCGTCCCGTGATCGGATGCAGCTGCGGAACCCTCTGCAACCGAGAGGATTCCTCGGTACACCCCGTGGTCGAGAACCACGACGAGCAACAGCACGACGACGACGACCGCGGCGACCTTCGCGACCCCGTCGGGCAGGAACCGCGCGGAGAACGCCGACAGCCATTCCACCCCGAACCGCAGGAGCCGTGCCACTGCGATCAGCACGAGTGCCACCGCCGCGGCGACGAGCAGAACCGGCAGGTAGAGAAGGCGTTCGAGTCGTTCGAGGCCGACCAGCTCACGGACGATCTGCTGCCACCACGACCCGAGGATCAGGAAGGTCGGGATCACCACCACCGCGACGGCGGCGAGCACCCACCACCCGCGGCGGCGGGTCTCGGCAGACCATTGAGGGTGCACACCGCACCTGCGCAGAATCCAAGCGACAAGACAGCCGAGTCCGTAGCCTGTGGCCACCGAAATTCCTGTGGCAACGCCCTGCAGGTACCACACGCGCGGCAGTAGCGACGGTGTCATCGACTGCGCAAAGAAGAACAGTGCGACGGCGAGGCCGACCGGATGAGCTGCGCGCCGATAGACGATATCCCGGAACGACCTGGTGCCCGATCGTCCCTCCTGCTGTGTCATCGCTGGAGTCTAAAGGGATATTCAGGGCAAGTGCGGGTTACGGTGGCCAATGCGGCGTGCCACGCCCTCCCGGTAGTACAAGGGGGCATGATGTAAGCAAATCGTTACAGGGAGGGTTCGGATGGCGATCGGGGTAGGGCTTCGGATAGGCAGGATCGTCTCCACAGCTGTGGTGGCGTCCAACGAACCCGGTACCCCGGATCCCGTTGTCATCGCCCGCGACACGGTTCTGCACATCGACCACGACGGCAACTCGCAACTCGGTGGTTCCACACGCACGATCGACGAGGCACGCACTGTCCGGGTTCCTGTCCCGTGTCGGAGACCCCGGGGGAATTGCAGCAAGCGACGGCCGCGTCTACCGCGCCGAGGACGCCATGGCAACCGCGGTTCACTGCCTGCTCAACGAATGCCACCCGCTCCCGACCTTCGGGGGCATGGACCGGGACACCGACCCCGGCTACACCGCCACCTACCCGTCGCATTGGGATCCGACGAGGGTCTCGGTGCTCCGCGCCGCGCTCGACTACGCCGAATTGAGGCACGTCGACCTCGTCTCCGACGCCCAGGGTGCCGCGACCTGGTACGCCTCGGAAATCTCCGAAACCCCAGGTCTGCTCATCGGCGTCTACCACGTGGACGACGCCGGATCCACGGTCACACTGGTTCGCTCCGGCGTGCCGGCAGGAAAGGCCTTCCGTGTCGCGGCCAAAGGTGCGCCCTCCCCGGCCGCGCAACTCGCGAGGGCCCTCGGGGCGTTCGGATGGATGCCCGACAACCTCGACGCCGTCGTCGTCATGGGCGACGGACTCATCGCACGCGACCGTTCGCACATTCAGGACATCGCGAACAGCCTCGCGACCAAATTGATGGTGCGGAGCTCGTCGGTCCCGGGCCCGAGCAGACCGCTGCGCTCGGCGCCGCGATCCTCGCAACCGGCTTCACACCTGCGCGAGAGAAGAAGGCACGCATCGGCCTTCCACCGTCGTACGACCGAACCGACGTTCTCACCGGAGCTTCGCCCGCGTGCGCGAAGCCGAGTCCGACTCGGAGGAAGACCCACCTGTGGCCATTGCCTCCACCACCGATTCGATTGCGGCAGGAAAGTCGGCCGGAGGCCCCTCGAGGTCCGAAGTGGTGGGCGAAGATCAAGCGGCGTTGACCGGCGCGAACATCTCCGAGCCGCCCCCCGAACCGAAGGTGTCGACGCGCGCATACGCGCTGGCCGGGATCGGTGCAGTGATCGTCGTGATCCTCATACTCGCATTGATGCTCTGACCACCAGCGTTCCGGCCACTAGGCCGTGCCCGCCCCGGTGATCGACGCAAGTTCGCTGCGTCCTCGGCACCGAACTTCTCCTCGAGAACCTCGGGGGTGTAGTCGAGATCGATCTCCTGGACGGGTCGCCCACGGGCGGATTCGATCGCCCCCAGACGACGCTGCGCTCTGTCGGCCGCATAGGCGACGAACTCCTCGGGATCGAGACCGTAGGGCTGTTCGTCGAACTGGTCGTTGACCCACCCGATCATCCCGAGAGCCATGGGGAGCAGCTCGTTCATCCGCTCCTGCACGACATTCCAGTTCGAGTCGTCGGCCGCGACGTGTCGCCGGCACGTGAACGTCCCCCATGCCATGTGACGGCGCTCGTCGTCGCCGATGCGCTTTACCAGTTCCTGCATGCCCGGCAGGATTCCCCGTGTCGTGCACACCTTCTGCCAGGCGTAATAGCCGGTCAGGGCGAGACTGCCTTCGATCACGTGGTTGTAGGTGACACTCGCCCGCACCTGGTTCGCGGGTGACGGATCTGAGTCGAGCACCTTGAGCGAGTGCGGTAGTTCTTCATAGAAGAGTTGTCGGTAGTACGGGTTGTCCGCCACATACGGATGCAGATCCGACGTGAGGCCCACTTCGTCCATCCACAGCCGGAACACCTGCATGTGTTTGGCTTCCTCGAAGCAGAACTGCGTCAGGTACATCTCGTCGCCGATCCTGCCCTCTGCCGCCATCGCACGCAGGAACGGCTGGATGTCCTGGGTGACGGCCTCCTCACCGGCAACGAACTGCGCCACGAGGAACGTCGAGCTGCGCTGTTGCTCCGAGTTCAGAGCCGCCCAGTCCGCGGCGTCGCGGGAGAAGTCGAGGTCGTGAGGATCCCAGAACTTGGCGTTGCCCTTCGAGAAGAGCCGAAGCGGGAAGCGTCCCAGTTGAGGCCGCCTTCCCGCAGCGACGCAAACCCCTGACGTTCCTGTGTTATCCAGGTCACATCAATCAGGCTAGCGCTGTCGGAGCCTGGAGTCACACTTTCGGTCAGTTCTCCAAGAGCACATCCCCCGGATACCCATCGGGCCCATATCCAGGTGGTATGAGGAAGACAGCGGACCCGACCGGAGTGGTCCAGGTGTTGAGTGCGTCGTGCATCGCGAGCCGCCTCTGCACGGGAACGAACTGTCGATCCACATCGCCCTGATACGCAGCGAACAGCAGGCCTGCACCGTCGTCGTCGTAGTTGTAGGCCCGGCGGAGGAACTGTTCGTCGGCGCTGCTCGGCCGAGCCCGGGCTACATGAGACTCGGGTGGGATCACCCGGATCCCGTGGCCGTCCACCGCCTCGAAGTCGGCGTCGTCGCGCTCGGAGGTGCCGGTGAGCGGTGCACCGTCCGATTGCCTACGCCCCATCACGAGGTCTTTCGCGGGACGGTCGAGCTCGTCCCACGTGTCGAGCTCCATACGAATCCGACGCAGTACGAGGGACGTCCCGCCGGCCAGCCACGCCGGTTCGCCCGCATTCCAGACCTGGCGATCGAAATCCGGGGTCGTCGGTTGCGGATTGACAGTGCCGTCGACCTGGCCCATGAGGTTGCGCATCGTCAGGCCGTCGGGTCGGGTACCCACGGCATGACGGAAGCCTCGCTGTACCCACCTCACCGACGCACGCGACCGCACGCTCTTCGTGAGTGTGCGCACCGCATGCGACACCGTCACCGGATCGTCGCCGCACACCTGCAGCAGCAGGTCTCCACCCGACCACCGGTCCTCGAGCCTGTCGATGTCGAACGGCGGCAGCGGCCGAAGCCACGCCGGTCGCGCAGCAACCGAGCCTGCCGCATCGAACACGGCGCTTCCGTAGCCGACTGTGACGGTGAGTCGCGCGGGGTCCACCGCCAGCTCGGGTTCGGTATCGCCCAGCGCAGGAACGCCCCGGGCGAGTCGGCGGGTGTCCTCCGCCCACACCTTCATGACACCGATCACACCCACTCGATCGACATCCGGCTTCAGGTCGAGTGCGACGAACGCAGCGAACGCCTGCGGTTCGGTGTCGATCCCTGCTTGGTGCACACCGTGGGGATCGACGCTGTTCGCGCCCATCCGCTCGGGTTCCCGCGTTGCGGCAGCAACTCCCGCGCCCGCCGCGCCGAGACCTGCCGCACCCAGCACCGCGGCACCACCACCCAGCAGTCGACGACGACTGAATTCAGCACTGTGACCGGTTCCCTCCCCGCCTCCGTGCCCGGGGGTGTATTCCTCCTGTGCACCCGCGAAGTCCCGGACCTGCGCTGTGAAGTCCTTCGTGGAACCGTCGTCGAAGGTGAGGGTGAAGCTCACATCCGATCCTGGGACGATCGGCCCGGTCAGGTCCATGAGCATGAGGTGGTCTCCTCCGGGCGCAAGGCTGTGCACGCTGCCGGCCTCGACGACGAACCCGGATTCGGATTCGCGCATGACCATCGCGCCGCCGTCGCCCGCGACCATCTCGTGCAGTTCGGTGCTGCCCGCAGCGGAGCTCGTCGCCGCCACGATGTGCAGGTCTTCGTCACCGGTGTTCTCGAGTTCCGCGAATGCGGCCGTCATGCCGGAGTCGGCGGCCTTCGCCCAGGATGACGAGACGACGAGCGAGTCCGCGGCGGCGGTGTCATTGCTGTCGGCACTGCATCCCGCGACGAGAACGGCGGCGGCGGTGAGCAGTAGCGATGTTCTGAAAGTCTTGATCACTGTGGTTCTCCATGCTGTCTTCCGGGCATGCGGCAGCGCCGATCGCCGCACGGCAGCGATCCCGGGAGGGACTCGTGAACGAGGTCGAGGTCAGGCCGCGACGACCGGTGGACCTCGCGTGCCGAGCCCGGCAGCGGGAAGAAGCACACGACGGGTGTGCGGACGGTGCGCGACGCACGGGGTGATGCGAGAGCGCACGGGTGGGGCGTTGTAGCCGCGAGGGACGAGACGATGCAGGGCTGCCAAGGCGATACGGCAGCCCCGCTCGGCACCGGTGATCAAGAAGGCCGCGACTCCCACCGCTGCGATGTGCGCGGCCACCATGGCGGGGCTCGGCACGTGCATGTGCCCGAATTCGAGAGCGAGTGCGAGGTGGCCGACGACCTGGCCCGCAGCGAGGACCGCGATCACGGGGAGCCGAGTTCCCGCCGCGACTGCTCCGACGGCAACCGATGCCAGAAGGAGGAGCACGGCCGCACTCTGACCGGGTACCGCTCCCCCGGCCGCCGCGTGAGCGGCGATGCTCACCGCGCCGGAAGCGCCACCGACGAAGCCTCCGCGCATGCGCGCCACGAGCCTCCATTCGGTGGACATGAAGCCAGAATACGTCGATACTACGGACTGTCGTACAGGGGCACCGTTTCACGTGAAACATGCAATTACCCGTGCAGCAGCCGACTCACCCTCGCCGCTTGCCTCGCCAGATGGTGACGTTCGGCCAGATTGGGAGCCGCCCGAGCTGCCTCGGTGTACATCCGGACAGCGTCCTCGAGATCACCGGCCTTCTCGTGGAGGTGCGCAGATGCTGCGCTGTATCGCGGCAGGCCTGGATCCACTGCAGCCAAGGCCGCAAGACCTGCCGCCGGTCCGTCGGCCTCACCGACCGCGACGGCGCGGTTGAGTGCCACGACCGGACTTCCGGTGAGCCCGAGAAGCTCGTCGTACCAACCGACGATCTGCACCCAATCGGTTTCTTCGACACGTACTGCGTCGGCGTGCAGGGCAGCGATGGCAGCCTGGGCCTGGAACTCGCCGAGCCGGTCCCGAGCCAGAGCGGCCTGCAGAATCTCGACTCCTTCGGCGATGAGTGAGGTGACCCATCGCGACCGATCCTGCTCCGCGAGCGGGACCAGACTCCCATCCTCGCGTGTGCGTGCGAAGCGTCGGGCATGGTGCAGCAGCATCAACGCCAGCAGCCCGGCGGTCTCCTCCTCATCGCTCATGTCCGCAAGCTGCCGAGTGAGCCGGATCGCTTCGGCAGCCAGATCCACATCTCCCGTGTAGCCCTCGTTGAAGACGAGGTAGAGCACGCGCCGCACCGTTGCGAGATCGCCCGATTCCTCGAATCGCACACCGCTGACGGTCTTCTTGGCACGGCTGATCCGTTGCGCCATCGTCGACTCCGGGACGAGGTAGGCCGAAGCGATCTGCTTGGTCGTCAGACCTCCGATAGCGCGCAGCGTGAGCGCCACCGCCGACGTCGGGGTCAGCGCTGGATGAGCACACAGCAGAAACAGGTGCAGCGTGTCGTCGGCAGCCTCGGTCGGTCCGGGTGGGGGCTCGATCTCGACTCGCTGCTCGCGATCCCTCCGCGCGACCTCGGAGCGGTACATGTCGAGGAACTTGCGCCAGGCCACCGCGACCAGCCAACGTTTCGGATCCGCCGGTGGACGATCCGGCCAGGTCCGGGTCGCCTCGATGAGCGCCTCCTGCACGGCGTCCTCGGCTGTCGCGAAGTCGACTCCGCGATGCACGAGGACGCCGATCACTGCGGGAGTCAGCTCCCTCAGCAGCAGTTCGTCCATGTCACTCGGTGATCGTCGGAGGTGCGGTGAGGAACGGACGCAGTTCGAGCCACTCGTGGATCGGCTTGCCGCCGGCGCCGGGCGCCGCCGACAACTCACCGGCGAGGGCGACGGCGCGCTCGTAGGAGTCGACGTCGATCACCATCCAACCGGCGATGAGATCCTTCGTCTCCGCGAAGGGGCCGTCCGTGACCGGCGGACGTCCTTCCCCGTCGTATCGCACGAACGTACCCTCGGGCGCGAGTGCCTGACCGTCGACGAATTCACCGGTCTTCTCGAGTTTCGCCGCGAAATCCTGCATGTACTTCATGTGGTCGTCGATCTCTTGCGGAGTCCACTGATCCATGGGGACGCTGTTCACGGACTCGGGTGCGCCGCGGTAGTGCTTGAGCAGCAGGTACTTCGCCATCATGATCTCCTCGGTTCTGTGCAACCGGTGTGGCCGCATCTACACCTGGGACGGAGCTGTTCGTCCGGTCTCGACATCCTCGTCAGAAATTCTCGAAAGTTTTCGCCCTCGAGATACCACGCGGTCATCGAGCGGTCCACTCCGACCGAGGGTTGATACCCATGGGGGGTATAGGTATATTGAATTGCGGAACACCGACGTGCAGCGATCGAGAAGAGGACTCATGAGCACCAACACCATCACCGTGACCGGCATGACCTGCGGGCACTGCGTCTCGTCGGTTCGCGAAGAAATCAGCGGGATCCCCGGCGTCACCGGAGTGAACGTCGACCTGGAAAGCGGACGCGTCGACATCGAGTCGAGCACCGAAATCGACAGTGCATCGATCGCAGCAGCCGTCGATGAGGCCGGCTACAAGATCGCCGACTGATCCACCCATTCGGACTCGGACAGGAGCCCCACCCGATGAACACATCGACGAAGGTCGCCGGATTCATCCTCGGCCTGGCCGCAGTCTTCGCTCTGGCCCTCGGGGCCGGCGCCCTGGCCGGCCCCGAGAACACCACACCCGACACCCCCGGCGACGAAGTCGCGACCGGGACGGCATCGCCGGTCACCGACGGGAGCCTTGCAGGACTGACGTCCACCGACGCCGGTTACACCTTCTCCCTCGAGACGGCCGATGTCGACGCGGGCACACAGGTCCCGGTGCACTTCCGCATCAAAGGCCCCGACGGACAGCCGGTCACCCGGTACGTCGAAAGTCACGACAAGCAACTCCACCTGATCGCGGTTCGACGCGACCTGACCGAGTACGCGCACGTGCACCCGGTCCTCGACGACACCGGAACCTGGACTGTGCCGCTCGACCTCGACGAAGCGGGAACGTATCGACTCTTCGCCGACTTCACGCCCGACGGCGGCGCACCCCTGACGCTGGGTGCCGAACTACACGTGGCCGGACACTTCGATCCCCGCCCACTCCCTCCCACGACCGCGACCACCACGGTCGACGGCTACACCGTGACACTCGACGGAGTTCTGACCCCCGGCCAGGCCTCCACGGTGACCGCGACGGTGTCGCGGGACGGCACCCGGTCACCGACCTGCAGCCCTACCTCGGCGCCTACGGACATCTTGTGGCGCTGCGAGCCACCGACCTGGGTTATCTCCACGTGCACCCGGACGGACACCCGGGTGACGGGATCACTCCCCCGGCCCGGGTATCGACTTCTCGGTCACGACTCCCAGCGCCGACGACTACCGACTGTTCCTGGACTTCCGACATGACGGAGTGGTGCGGACCGCCGAGTTCACTCTGACCGCCGGGCCCGCACCTTCACCCGACACCACCACCGGCACCGCTCCTACGCCCGACGGGCACGGACACTGACCGCCACATCCGAGAGGAGAAACCGAATGAACCCGGTAACCCACGCTTCAGACGGTCGGATCGAACTCGACATCGGCGGCATGACCTGCGCGTCCTGCGCCAACCGGATCGAACGCAAACTCAACAAGCTCGACGGTGTCACAGCCACCGTCAACTACGCCACAGAGAAGGCGCGCGTCGACTACGTCGGCGACGTGTCGCCCACCGACCTCGTCACCACTGTCGAAGCAGCCGGATACACCGCGTCACTTCCCACACCTCCGGCCGCCGCAGAATCAGAACCCGTCGCGGAACCGGATCCGACCGCCGCGCTGCGACAGCGTCTGCTGATCTCACTGGTCCTCAGCGTCCCCGTGATCGCGATGGCCATGGCTCCTGCCCTGCAGTTCCCGAACTGGCAGTGGCTCTCGCTGACCCTCGCCGCTCCCGTCGTCGCATGGGGTGCCTGGCCGTTCCACAAGGCCGCTTTCACCAACCTCCGTCATGGTGCCGCCACGATGGACACCCTCGTCTCCGTCGGCACACTTGCCGCATTCGGCTGGTCGATCTACGCCCTGTTCTGGGGTACAGCCGGAATCACCGGTATGACGCACCCGTTCGAGTTCACCATCGCTCGCTCCGACGGCTCGGGCAACATCTACCTCGAAGCCGCCGCCGGGGTCACCACCTTCATCCTCGCCGGCCGATACTTCGAAGCACGCTCCAAGCGTCGCGCCGGGGCTGCGCTGCGCGCACTGCTCGAAGTCGGCGCCAAGGAAGTTTCGGTGCTCCGCAACGGCGCCGAACAACGGATCCCGATCGAGGAATTGACTGTCGGTGACGAGTTCGTGGTCCGTCCCGGCGAGAAGATCGCCACCGACGGTGTCGTCGTCGACGGCTCTTCTGCTGTGGACGCCTCGATGATCACCGGCGAATCCGTACCGGTCGAGGTCGGGCCGGACGACCACGTCGTCGGCGCCACCGTGAACGTGGGCGGACGGATCGTCGTGCGCGCCGAACGTATCGGATCCGATACCAACTTGCGCAGATGGCCAAGCTCGTCGAGGACGCTCAAACCGGTAAAGCCCAGGCCCAGCGACTGGCCGACAGGATCTCCGGAGTCTTCGTCCGATCGTGATCGCCTTGTCGGTGGGCACCCTGGGGTTCTGGCTCGGCACCGGTGGCGCGGTCGCGACCGCGTTCACCGCAGCGGTCGCCGTGCTGATCATCGCCTGCCCCTGTGCTCTCGGTTTGGCGACACCCACCGCACTGATGGTCGGCACCGGTCGCGGAGCCCAGCTCGGCATCCTGATCAAGGGCCCCGAGGTCCTCGAATCGACCCGCCGCGTCGACACCGTCGTTCTCGACAAGACCGGCACCGTCACCGCCGGCAGGATGACCCTGGTCGACGTGATCGTTTCCGACGGAGTGGACACAGGCGAGGTCATGCGCTTGGCAGGAGCCCTCGAGGACTCGTCCGAACACCCGATCGCACAAGCCATCGCCAAGGCGCCCGCGAGAAGGTCGGCGACCTGCCGACAGCGGACCAGTTCACCAACATCGCGGGTCTCGGCGTACAGGGCACGGTGGACGGCCATGCGGTACTCGTCGGCCGAGCCAGGCTGCTCGACGACTTCGCTCAGCATCTGCCCGCCGAACTCGACGCCGCCATGAAGGCAGCCGAAGCCGAGGGCAGGACCGCCGTCGCGGTCGGCTGGGACGGCGCTGCGCGTGCAGTGCTGGTGGTGGCCGACGTGGTCAAGCCCACCTCTGCCGACGCAATCGCCCAGCTGCGTGATCTCGGTCTGACACCGATCATGCTCACCGGCGACAACACCGCCGCGGCCACAACGATCGCAGGGCAGGTGGGAATCGACGAGGTCATCGCCGAAGTACTGCCGTCCGAAAAGGTAGACGTCGTCAAACGGCTGCAGGATCAGGGCAAGGTCGTAGCCATGGTCGGCGACGGGATCAACGATGCCGCCGCCCTCGCGCAGGCCGACCTCGGACTCGCGATGGGCACTGGCACCGACGTCGCGATCGAGGCCAGCGATCTGACTCTCGTCCGCGGCGACCTGCGGGCGGCAGCGGATGCGATTCGCCTCTCCCGTCGTACCCTGGGCACGATCAAAGGCAACCTGTTCTGGGCCTTCGCCTACAACGTCGCAGCACTGCCGCTGGCGGCGATGGGTCTGCTCAACCCGATGATCGCGGGCGCCGCCATGGCTTTCTCGTCGGTGTTCGTGGTCAGCAACAGCCTGCGGCTTCGCCGATTCCGCTGAGCCATAATCGACGATGTGCCACATGACAGCCAGGAGGACACCATGGCCACCCCCACCCCCTCGGCCACACCACCCGAGGCTCCAGAAGCCGACTGCCATGAGCACGCGGGACACGGATACATCACCGAGAAGGACGCCTATCTCAAGCGACTCAAGCGCATCGAGGGCCAGGCCCGCGGACTGCAGCGGATGGTCGAAGACGAGAAATACTGCATCGACATTCTCACGCAGGTCTCGGCGATGACCAAGGCTCTGCAGGCCGTCGCGATGGGCCTGCTCGAAGACCACATCAGCCATTGCGTCGTCGACGCCGCGGTCGCCGGTGGGCCGGAAGCGGACGCGAAGATCAAGGAAGCAACCGACGCCATCGCCCGGCTGCTGCGGTCCTGATCTTCGTCTCGAACGACTGAAGGGCGCTTCCGATTTCTCGGAAGCGCCCTTCAACTGTGGAGCCTAGGAGATTCGAACTCCTGACATCTGCCTTGCAAAGGCAGCGCTCTACCAACTGAGCTAAGGCCCCGTTCGCCGATCTACCGGCTGGGTACCTCGTGCCATTCGTCCTCGCTTCGGAGCATCCGAGCGATTCCGAAGGCCACCAGAAATGCCGTTCCCATCGCGATGAGAACCTTCATTCTGCTGCCCTTTCGGCACGGGGAGTGGGCCTAGGAGGACTTGAACCTCCGACCTCTTCGTTATCAGCGAAGCGCTCTAACCGCCTGAGCTATAGGCCCTCGAACCGATTCGGAACACTACCCCAACGACACTGGAAGAACAAAATTGCATCGATGGAGCAGTGTTCCTGCAGGTCAGTCCGGGTCGGCCAAAGTGACCTGAACGCCCCCGACGAGGTCGCTGCAGAGGTTGTAGATGAATGCACCGAGCGTCGCAAGAGCGGTCATCAGAATCATGTTGGCGAGACCGATGACCGTCGCGTAGCCGAACACCTGGCCGACTGTGATCAATCCGTCACTGCCCGACTCCGACACGAGGTCGGTGAAGGCACTGTTCAACCGATCCCACACGCCCATGCCGGCGAGCACGCCGTACAGCAAGCCCACCGCGATCATCCACACGAAGAACAGTGACAAGGAGATCACTGCGGACACCTTGAGCATCGACCACGGGTCGATGCGGCGCAGCTGCACAGTCGCCCTGAGCGCGTCACCCGCGGTGGGTGCCACGACGACGGGACTCGCGTGCGGTGTTTCCGCCGCCACCGGTGCCGCCGGCGTCGGATGCTTCACGCTCGACAGGTCCGGCAGGTCCTTCGCCAGATCCTTGCGCTCGATGTGCCGGGTCGGGCCGTCGATGACCGCAGACTTCGCCTTCGCGGCGGCACGATCGGAACCCTGCGCGCCTCCGGTCATGGATGCCGCCGCTGTACCGGTGACGACAGGACGCGTCGACGCAGCGCTGCTCTTCGCAGCAGGGTTGTTCTTCGCAGCAGGGTTGTTCTTCGCAGCAGGGCTGCTCTTCGCCGCAGCAGGCTTACCTACAGCGGCTGGGGACCCGTTGCGGGGCGCTGAGAGGTCCCTGACGGGCGATTCACGGCCTTCCCCAGGCCCGGCCCGACCCCGGGGAGATTGGTCTGGGGGGTGTTCTGCTGCGGCGCAGAACCCTGCTTGTCGGCAGTCGGTTGCTGCCCCACGCTGCCACGGCGGTGTCTGACCCGTCGGACGCGCGTGGGGTTCGAACGCTGCACCGGCCGCGTCGCCTGCTCCTCGGCGGGAGCCGGGTCGCCCTTGCCCGCGTTCGCGACGGACTCCGAGGACACGGCCGACTTCTGGATCGGCTGGTTCTCGGACTCCGACGCAGGCTTCTCGACGGGCTTCCCCGACTGAGCAGCGCTCGGCTTCACGGCGTCACCCGCAGGCTTCGGCTGCTTCTCAGCGGCTGGGCCGCTCGGATCGGTCTCCACCTCGCGTCCGTTCCGGTCCTCGGGCTTCCGGGCGGATTTTCCCTGGTCGGATCCGTTCGGCCCCTGGGGAGTGCTCACTTACGACTCCTTCGATTCGGATGCGTCGATCTCCTCGGGCTCGTCGGCGTTGCGTGCAATCGCAAGCAACGTGTCGCCGTCGCCCAGGTTCATCAAACGCACACCCTTGGTCTGTCGGCCTGCCTTGCGTACCTGCTTGGCAGCAGTACGAATGACACCGCCGCCGGACGTGATCGCGTACAACTCGTCGTCGTCCTCGACGATCAGTGCACCGACCAGGGTGCCACGTCGCTTGTCGTACTGGATCGTCAGAACACCCTTACCACCGCGACCCTGGACCGGATAGTCGTCCATGGGCGTGCGCTTCGCATAGCCACCGGAGGTCGCCACCAACAGGTACGTGCCCTCCTTGACCACGTTCAAGGACAGCAGTTTGTCCTCGCCGTTGAACCGCATGCCCTGGACACCGGACGTCGCGCGACCCATCGGGCGCAGCGCTTCGTCGGTGGCCGAGAAGCGGATGGACTGGCCCAGCTCCGACACGAGCAGTAGATCGTCCTCGGCAGAGCACAGCACGGCGCCGACCAGTTCGTCCTCGTCGCGCAGGTTGATCGCGACGATGCCGCCCGACCGGTTGGAATCGAAGTCCGACAGTCGCGACTTCTTCACCAGGCCGTTGCGTGTGGCGAGCACCAGGTACGGGGCGTCCTCGTATGTCGTGAGGCGGATGACTCCCTGGATCCGCTCGTCCGGCTGGAATGCCAGCAGGTTCGCGACGTGCTGGCCACGGGCCGTGCGGTTCGCTTCGGGAAGTTCGTACGCCTTCGCCCGGTATACGCGGCCCTTCGTGGTGAAGAACAGCAGCCAGTCGTGCGTCGACGTCACGAAGAAGTGTTTGACGATGTCGTCCTGCTTGAGGTCGGCGCCCTTGACACCCTTGCCTCCACGCTTCTGCGACCGGTACAGGTCGGTGCGGGTGCGCTTGGCGTAGCCGGTCTCGGTGATCGTGACGACCACGTCCTCGCGGGCGATCAGATCCTCGTCGGTCACGTCGCCGTCTGCAGGAACGATGCGGGTGCGCCGCTCGTCGCCGTACTTCTCGACGATCTCCTTCAGTTCGTCGCGGACGATTGCGCGCTGTCGCTCCGGCTTGGCGAGGATGTCCTTGTAGTCGTCGATCTCGCGTTCGATCTCGGCGAGGTCGTCGACGATCTTCTGGCGCTCCAGGGCCGCGAGCCGGCGCAACTGCATCGCCAGGATGGCGTCCGCCTGGATCTCGTCGACGTCGAGCAACTCCATGAGGCCTGCGCGGGCGATGTCCACGGTCTGCGACGCGCGGATCAACCTGATGACCTCGTCGAGGGCGTCGAGAGCCTTGACCAGGCCACGCAGGATATGGGCCGCTCTTCGGCCTTGCGCAGCAGGTACCGCGTCCGTCGGGCGATGACCTCGATCTGGTGGACGACGTACAGCCGGATCATCTGGTCGAGGCGCAGCGTGCGCGGCACCCCGTCGACGATCGACAGCATGTTGCACCCGAAGCTCGTCTGCAGCTGCGTGTGCTTGTAGAGGTTGTTCAGCACGACCTTGGCGACAGCGTCGCGGCGGACGGTGACGACGATGCGCATGCCGATGCGGTCGGACGACTCGTCGTGGATATCGGAGATGCCCGCGATCTTCGCGTCGCGCACCTGCTCCGCGATCGACGTGATCAGGTTGTCCGGGTTCACCATGTACGGCAACTCGGTGATGACGATGAACGACCGCCCCTTGGAGTCCTCTTCGATCTCCACGACGCCGCGCATCTTCACCGAACCACGCCCGGTCGTGTAGGCATCGTGAATGCCTGCGAACCGGTGATCAGGCCTGAGGTCGGGAAGTCGGGGCCCTTGATGCGCTCCATCACCGCCGCGAGCGTGGCTTCCTCGTCGGCCTCGAAATTCTCGAGAGCCAGTAGACCGCCTCGGCAACCTCATTGAGGTTGTGCGGAGGAATGTTGGTCGCCATACCGACCGCGATACCGCCCGAACCATTGATCAACAGGTTGGGGATACGGCTGGGGAGAACCGTCGGTTCCTGGGTACGCCCGTCATAGTTCGGCTGGAAATCGACCGTGTCGTGGTCGATTTCCCGCAGCATCTCCATGGCGAGCGGAGTCAGACGCACTCGGTGTACCGCATTGCTGCCGCGCCGTCGTTTCCTCGGGAACCGAAATTGCCCTGTCCGTCGACGAGCGGGTACCGCATCGACCACGGCTGGGCGAGACGCACCAAGGTGTCGTAGATCGACGAGTCGCCGTGCGGGTGGTAGTTACCCATCGTCTCTGCAACCGCACGCGCAGACTTCACATAGCCACGGTCTGGACGGAAGCCGTTGTCGAACATCGCATACAGCACGCGCCTGTGCACAGGCTTCAGACCGTCACGCACATCGGGGAGGGCGCGGCCCACGATCACGCTCATCGCGTAATCGATGTAGCTGTTCTGCATCTCCTGCTGGATGTCGACGGGCTCGATGCGGTCGTGCCCCGCACCCTCCGGCGGCAACGTGGTGTCGGTCATGAGCTCCTTCTTCTACTCGGCTCGAACGTCCGATCCGAGCTCGGGCCCGACGAACGTCTCGCAACCACCCGAGTCTATAGGTGCAGGTCAGCTACCGCCGTCAAGGACAGGCACTTTCTCCGAACCAGTGCCTCAACGAACGTCGTCCATCCAGTCCGCGATCTCGTATTCGTCCTGGAGATCCTGGTCGCTGGGCGCCGCCATCAACAGCACAACCGTGGCCGCAAGTGCGATGACGCCGAGGACGAAACCCGGGAACAGCAACGTCGCTGCGGGCATCCCCTCCGGCACCTGCGCCATCGGATCCAGGACCACGGACACGCCCGCCATCCCTGTGTAGTGCAGTGCGACGACCGCACAGCCCATCAGTACAGCAGCCGGTAAGCGCACCACGCGACTATCGACATTGAGGCTGAGCCACAAGGCAGTGAAGGCGGCAACGATTCCGATCGCGAACGACGCGACGACGTAGGTCAGCGCCTGATCGAGCGTGCCTGCCACACGAACCGCGGCCATGCCGCTGTAGTGCATCGCACCCACGGCGAGGCCCATGATCACACCCCCGAGCGGGAGTCGCAGGTCGTCGCGCATCCACTGCATCCAGGGCTCGTCGGCATCGATGACGGCGAGGCCGAACCAGGTGGCACCGACAGCGAGCACAACGGACAGCAAAGTCAGCCAGAGGTTGTAACGGATGACGACTCCCGGAATCTCGAAGCCGATCATGCCGGTGAAATGCATCAACCAGACGCCGACCCCGCCGATCGCGACGCTCGCCAATGCAGTCCAGCGGCGCTTGTCCCGGCGGTGGGTGGCCTCCCTCGCGCGGCGCGCGCAGGTCAAGCCGATGTAACACCCCACGATCGAGGTCAGCCAAGCCAGGAAGAAGACCCACATTCCCATGGAGAAGTGGTGAAGTTCGTGCGACATACGTTCCCCCTGGGGACCGACACATCCTCGGTGGACGTGTGACATGGATCGAATATTCGGCAAGGCCCCCGATACCGAAGAAACACTATGTCACGAACATCGAAAACCCCTGAACGAGAAACCATTCAAGAGACCAAGCCGACGCCGTTACGGCAAGTGTGACCCACCTGTCATCGATCGCGACGCGGCAATACCCAACCACCACACACGGACTCCGCCGGTTGACGCAGTGCGCGCGTACGCGCACTCGCCACTCCGACGAACACCCCGATTGCCGAGGTGATGGTGTCCCGCGCGTCATCCATGACCCATGATGAACGGCTGCCGACCCGAATCCCCTACTGCGCCACCGGCTGATGCAACTTCCGGAGTGCGTATTCGGTGACGGTGACAAGTGCCTGCTTGGCCGATTCACGCGAGCGAGCGTCGATCGACACGATCGGCACCTCCGGAGAAATGGCCATGGCCTGGCGGATGTCTTCGAGTGGGTACCGCGGCGCATCGTCGAATTCGTTGATCGCGACGATGAACGGGAGGTTGCGCGCTTCGAAGAAATCGACAGCGGCGAAGCTCTCGTCCAGTCGGCGGGTATCGATCAGTACGATCGCACCGATGGCACCTCGGATGAGGTCGTCCCACATGAACCAGAACCGATGCTGGCCCGGCGTACCGAAGAGATACAACACGAGGTCCTCGGCCAAACTGATTCGGCCGAAGTCCATGGCCACGGTCGTGGTCGACTTCTGCGGCGTTGCCGCAAGGTTGTCGACGCCATCGCTGGCGTTCGTCACGAGCGCTTCCGTGCGGAGCGGAACGATCTCCGACACAGCCCCCACCAGCGTGGTCTTGCCGACACCGAATCCGCCGGCAATCACGATCTTGGTCGAGGTCACGCGCTTCGTAGCGTTAGAGTTCGCGAAGTCCACTGAGGACCCTTTCAATCAGCTCACGACGCTCCGCGTCGCTCGAATCGTCTTTCAGCGTGGCCAAGATCTGTACATGCCCGGCTTCGACGAGGTCGGCGACGAGCACGCGGGCAACGCCGAGCGGCACACCCACCCTCGCTGCGATCTCGGCGACCGACGGGGACTCCTTGCACAGCTCCAAGATCGTGGCGTTGATGTTGTCCAGATCCCGGGCCCGACTGTCCGTCCCCGGAATTGCTTGGATCAATGCTTCCAACGCCAGTTCGACCGCAGGACTGGTGCGTCCCGAAGTCAGCGAGTACGGCCGGACCAGACTTGGCTGGTCCGGCACCGACTCCGGCTTGCGCGGTTCCATGGCCACCTCGACGTCAGGACCCCAGGCCGACCCGAGGCGTCGCCTCGACCGACGCACCGACGCGGTCGACCAGGAGTGCCATCTCGTAGCCAACCTGTCCGATGTCGCATTCCGAAGCAGTGAGCGCAGCGAGGTGCGAGCCGTCGCCGACGCTCATGAGCAGCAGGTAACCGTGCTGCATTTCGACGACGGACTGCAACACTCCGCCACCGTCGAACAACTGCGAAACTCCGTTGGAGAGGCTCGCGAGTCCGGACGTCACCGCAGCGAGCTGCTCGGCTCGGTCGACCGGAAGATGTGCGCTGGCCGCCATGAGGAGGCCGTCGGCCGACACGAGCACCGCATGCGAGACACCTGGGACTTCGCGCGCAAAGTTGGAAACCAACCAGTCCAATGGACGAGCTACATCGGATCCATGATCAATGTTCATCGAACTCCCTGTTCATTGTTCTCGCGATTACTTGTCGTCGCCGACGCGCGCCCATTACGAACGCCCTGCTGGTGGCGACTGAGATTGGCCCGAATGGATTCCGGGTCACGACGTCGGAGTGCGCGCTGTTCCGTGGTCACAGGTTGGCGCACCGCACCTGGGACGAGCGTTCGCCCGGCGCGCGACGGGGAAGACCGGAGGTGGTGTGTTCCTCCACCGGCACTTCCGCTGCACGCTGCGCGGCCTGCCATCCGGAGTCGGCCGCCGAATGCCACTCGCGCTTCCGTCGATCCTCGGGAAGGTTCGTCGGATCGACGAGCCAGTCCGACATCATGTCGGAGAAGATCGGACTGCCTGCCGCGGAGTGCGGTTTCAGCGAACCCACATCCGGACGCGGCTGGAAGAACGACGCGGTCTTCGCCGAGTTCGTGCGGTAACGATGCCGGGCGGCATTCTGCGCATCGGACTGCTCCGACACCGAACCACCATCGGCGATACTTGCCGGCCGGGCCGCAGACTGCGGGATACGCGGCGAAGAACCCGGCTGCGACGCGGCAGGCCGAAAGCTCCACCACGACGGTTCTCACTGCTGGTCGGCGGGCCTGCCTGCAGAGGCGCCACTTCCGGTGTTGCACCGGGACGACGCTGCGGAAGTCCGGACGAGGTGACTTCTGGCGGTCGAGCATCCTGCTCGCTTCGAGTCGGCTGTGCTGCACGACCGTTCGACTCTGTGTGGCCACTCTGATTCTGTGACGGCAGACCCGGAGTGGAGCCCGGCTGACGCTGCGGAAGGCCCGGCGTGGAACCGGGGTTGCGCTGCGGCAGACCCG
>BBEG01000044.1 GCA_001312645.1 Rhodococcus sp. JCM 9791 | reverse complement strand
GACCCACTGACCGCCCGGGCGCGACGGTGGCGGCGCGCAGCGCGGAGGGGATCGTCACCGCGCTCCGCTCGTGAACGCGCCCGCGTCGCAGAATTCGTCGACTTGATCCTCACGTAACGTGAGGTCCTAGCGTCGATCGTGCCGGCGCAGACAGTGCCGGTGGAAGTGGGTGAACGATGCGAACCACCGAGACATGGAAGGTGGGACCGCTCGCGTCGGCGACGGGCCTGACCGTGCGGACACTGCATCACTGGGACGAGATCGGACTGGTGTGTCCGTCGGGGCGGACGACGTCGGGGCATCGCCTGTACGAGGCGGACGATGTGCAGCGGCTCTACCAAGTGCTGGCGTTGCGTCAACTCGGTTTGTCGCTCGACTCCATCGCCGCGGTCACCGACGGAGACACGTCACTGTCGGAGATCCTCGATGCGCACCGTGCGTATCTGGACGAGCAACTCACCGCGACACGCACCTTGCGCGCGCACGTCGAGATGCTCTCCCGGAGAGTGCGGACGTCGCCGGACGCTCGGTGGCCGACTTCCTCGAAGTGATCAAAGGAGTGACCGACGTGGATGACACAGTGAAACGCTATTTCAGCGAATCTCAGCTCGCAGACCTGGCCGAGCGTCGCGCAGAGTTGGGTGAGGACACGATTGCGGCGGCGGAATCGTCGTGGCAGGAGCTCATTCCACGCGTGAATGCCGCGCTGAGCGCGGCATGGATCCGGAGGCGCCCGAAGCCCAGGAGATGGCGGCGCAGTGGATGGGGCTGCTCGAACAGTTCCACGGCGGTGACGAGGGACTGCGCGACGGCATGTACCGCATGCACACCGACAACGCGCAGCGGATCGAGCAGGAGTTCTGCGGGCCGAGTCCCGAGCAGATCGAGTTCATCACGAAGGCGAACGAGGCTCGGTCGGCGTAGAACTCGGTCGGTGTAGAAGCGGAGCAACGGACAGATACAACCTTTGCGAGGGTCTGTATCTGTCCGTTGTTCTTGTAACTACCGTCGACGTGCTCTGGCGGCTGCGTCGTCCAAGCGTGTGCGCACCGCGTCGAACTCGAACAACTCCCGCCATGTCCACCGCACCACCTCGTAGCCGAGCGACCGGATCGCGTCCTCCCGGAGTTTCTCGCGGTGGATGGCCTCCGCGGTCGCGCCGGGCGCGTCGGCGCCGTACTTGCCGCGCCCGTCGAACTCTCCGACCACGCCCGGGTCCTTCCAGAAGAAGTCGGGCCGGGCGACGAACACTCCGGAGCCGGTTCGGAGTTCCTGCTGAAATGCGGGAGCAGGGAGACCTGCGGTGTGGATCCGGAGCCGGCTGAGTGATTCGCCAGGGCTCTCGCTGCGGCCGTCGAGGAATTCCACGGCTCGACGGGCCTTCGCGATCCCTTGCCGCGCTCGTCCCGCGGCCACTGTCTCGGGCAACGACAATGCGGCGTCCGGGTGCATCCGCAGCGCGGAGTCTCCGGTGATCACCGCTTGGTCGACCGGCAGGTCCGTGCCAGGTCGACGACCGTTCGCGCGACGGAGGTCAGGGGACGCCGTCGACGTGGCAGATCTCGTCGGGCAGTAGTGGCGTGGTGCGGATATGCCGGGTGCCGCGATGGCTTCCGCCGGAGGCGCGGTCGCGGGTGAGGTGAATGCACGTCAGATCGATGTCCCACAAGTCGAATCCGTGTAGGACGGCAGCCGAGACGTGGCTGATGGCTTCGTCGTCGGAGAAGGTGCCCCGAAGCACTGACAGGCGAGCGCGGTGTTGCGCGACGGGATCGAGGTCGGTGGCGGCGTCGACGTAGATGCCGCGTGCGATGCGCTTCAGTGATCCGTTGCGCAGCGCGTGCCGGATCTCGTCGGCGGTGGTGCCGGTTGCCAATAGATCGGATCGGAGTGTCAACAGTGGTTCGGTCATGCCGGTCAGCGTCGCGGCACACTGCGACGAGATCGGGAAGGATCTGTGCCCGGACGCAGGATCTGTGGACAACCGGGACGCCTGTGGACAAGCACCGTTACAACGCTTTCGGGCAGATACCGCGTTTCGTAGCCGGTGTGGTTGCCCATTTCGGTTGCAACCGTAAGTGATTTAGGTCACATTCGGAACATTCTTCCGATACCTGCCGTTGGACCCATCAGACAACTTGAGCGTATGTCACTCAACTTGCTTGACTTGCAGGGTCCTGTGGGTGCAAAGTCGAGTCGACCGCGCTCAGTGTGAGTCGGACAGGCTCAGGTTGAGCAAGGAACATTCTCGAAAGCATTTGGAGGAAATCATGGCTCGTGCGGTCGGTATCGACCTCGGGACCACCAACTCGGTCGTCTCCGTCCTGGAGGGCGGCGAACCCGTCGTGGTCGCAAACGCTGAAGGTTCACGCACCACCCCGTCGGTTGTTGCGTTCGCCAAGAACGGCGAAGTTCTGGTGGGTCAGCCCGCCAAGAATCAGGCGGTCACCAACGTCGACCGCACGATCCGCTCGGTCAAGCGCCACGTCGGCACCGACTGGAACGTTGCGATCGACGACAAGAAGTACACCTCGCAGGAGATCAGCGCTCGCACGCTGATGAAGCTCAAGCGCGACGCCGAGGCCTACCTGGGCGAGGACATCACCGACGCGGTCATCACGGTCCCCGCGTACTTCAACGACTCCCAGCGTCAGGCGACGAAGGAAGCCGGCACCATCGCCGGCCTCAACGTCCTGCGCATCGTCAACGAGCCCACCGCGGCCGCGCTCGCATACGGCCTCGACAAGGGTGAGAAAGAACAGACCATCCTCGTCTTCGACCTCGGTGGCGGCACGTTCGACGTGTCCCTCCTCGAGATCGGCGACGGAGTCGTCGAGGTGCGTGCCACCTCCGGCGACAACCACCTCGGTGGCGACGACTGGGACGAGCGCATCGTGACCTGGCTCGTCGACAAGTTCAAGTCGCAGCACGGCGTAGACCTCACCAAGGACAAGATGGCTCTGCAGCGTCTGCGTGAGGCCGCGGAGAAGGCGAAGATCGAGCTGTCGAGCTCGCAGTCGACGTCCATCAACCTGCCGTACATCACGGTCGACGCGGACAAGAACCCGCTCTTCCTCGACGAGCAGCTGACCCGCTCGGAGTTCCAGAAGATCACCAACGATCTCCTCGAGCGCACCCGAGCACCGTTCCAGCAGGTCGTCAAGGACGCAGGCATCGCGGTCGGCGACATCGACCACGTCGTGCTCGTCGGTGGTTCCACCCGTATGCCTGCCGTCACCGATCTGGTGCGCGAGCTCACCGGTGGCCGCGAGCCCAACAAGGGCGTCAACCCCGACGAGGTCGTCGCTGTGGGCGCAGCCCTGCAGGCCGGCGTGCTCAAGGGTGAGGTCAAGGACGTCCTGCTGCTCGATGTCACCCCGCTGTCGCTGGGTATCGAGACCAAGGGTGGCGTGATGACCAAGCTCATCGAGCGCAACACCACGATCCCGACCAAGCGGTCCGAGACCTTCACCACGGCCGACGACAACCAGCCGTCCGTGCAGATCCAGGTCTTCCAGGGCGAGCGCGAAATCGCAGCGCACAACAAGCTGCTCGGTTCGTTCGAGCTCGGCGGAATCGCACCGGCTCCGCGCGGTGTCCCGCAGATCGAGGTGACCTTCGATATCGACGCCAACGGCATCGTGCACGTCACCGCCCGCGACAAGGGCACCGGCAAGGAGAACACGATCAAGATCCAGGACGGCTCCGGCCTGTCCCAGGAGGAGATCGACCGGATGGTCAAGGACGCCGAGGCTCACGCCGAGGAAGACAAGACCCGTCGCGAGGAGGCCGAGGTTCGCAACCAGGCCGAGTCGCTCGTGCACCAGACCGAGAAGTTCATCAAGGACAACGAGGACAAGGTGCCGGCCGACGTCAAGGAGAAGGTCGAGGCTGCCATCAAGGAAGCCAACGACGCTCTCGCCGGGTCCGACATCGCCGCGGTGAAGTCTGCCGTCGAGAAGCTCGCGACCGAGTCGCAGGCTCTCGGCCAGGCCATCTACGAGTCGCAGCGCCGAAGGTGCGGCAGCCGGTGACGGCGCAGCCGCCGGTGCCGACGACGTCGTCGACGCCGAGGTTGTCGACGAGCCCAACGACACGGAGAAGAAGTGACTTCGGGTACCCCCGAGCAGGAGCCGGTCACCGTCACCGACAAGCGACGGATCGACCCGGAGACCTTCGAGGTTCGCGACACCGAACCTCTCGAAGGCGACGTGGTCGAGCCTGCTCCTGCCTCGGAGGGCGACGCAGAAGCGGCCGCCGAGGAGGCTGCGGAGAAGCCGGAATCGGACGAACTCGCCGAGCGCACTGCGGATCTGCAGCGCGTCACGGCCGAGTACGCCAACTACCGGCGTCGGTCCGATGCCCAGCGCGCCGCAGTGGTGGAGGAAGCCAAGGCCTCGGTCGCGGCGAAGTTCCTCGACGTGCTCGACGATCTCGACCGTGCGCGAGCACACGGAGATCTAGAGTCGGGCCCGCTCAAGGCGATGTCCGACAAGTTGACCACGGTGTTCGACTCGCTGGGGCTGGCCGGATTCGGAGTCGAAGGTGACCCCTTCGACCCCGAACTCCACGAAGCGGTCCAGATGGAGGGCGACGGTAACCATCCCGTTCTCGGGGCGGTCCTGCGCAAGGGCTACCGCTACAACGAGCGGATCCTGCGACACGCGATGGTCACCGTGACCGACGGAGATCCGTCGGACACACCGCAAGATAAGTCGTCGGACGAGTCCGGCGCAGAGTAAGAACAACAACAACGGAAGGAGGAGGCGCCAGTGAGCCAACGGGAGTGGATCGAGAAGGACTTCTACAAGGATCTGGGCGTTTCCTCGTCCGCATCGGCCGACGAGATCAAGAAGGCCTACCGCAAGCTGGCACGGGACCTGCATCCCGACGCCAACCCCGGCGACTCTGCCGCAGAGGAACGCTTCAAGGCGGTCAGCGAAGCCAACGCCGTGCTGTCCGACCCTGCCAAGCGCAAGGAGTACGACGAGACCCGTCGCCTGTTCGCTTCCGGCGGCGTACCCGGAGGCGGTGGATTCCAGCCAGGCGGCGGGGGATTCTCCGGTAGCAGCACCTTCGACCTCGGCGACCTGTTCGGTGGGGGCGCAGCCGGCGACGGCGGCCTCGGCGACCTGTTCGGGGGCGTGTTCAACCGTGGTGGGGGCGCCGGTGGCGCTACCCGGTCGCGTCCGCGTCGCGGCAGCGACGTCGAGACAGAAACCACACTCGACTTCCGTGACGCAGTGCTAGGCGTCACGGTTCCCCTGCGCATGACCAGCCCCGCGCCGTGCACCACGTGTCATGGCAGCGGCGCCGAACCGGGCACCAGCCCGCGGGTCTGCCCACGCTGCAACGGAAGCGGCATCATCTCGCGCAACCAGGGCGCGTTCGGGTTCTCGGAGCCGTGCGACGACTGCGTGGTAGCGGCTCGATCATCGACAGCCCGTGCCACGACTGTCACGGATCCGGAGTGCAGAACCGCACTCGGACCATCACCGTCCGTGTCCCCGCGGGCGTGAAGGACGGCTCGAAGATCCGGCTCGCCGGGCAGGGTGAGGCCGGACTGCGCGGCGCGCCGTCGGGCGACCTGTTCGTCACGGTGCACGTGCGCTCCGACAAGATCTTCGGTCGCGAAGGCGAGACCTGACCCTCGTACTTCCCGTCAGCTACGGCGAACTCGTGTTGGGCGGCACCGTGTCCGTGCCGACACTGGAAGGCCGTGTCGGCTGAAGATTCCGCCGGGCACCGCCGACGGCCGGGTCATGCGCGTCCGTGGCCGCGGTGTCGCGAAACGCGGCGGCGGCGCGGGCGATCTGCTGGTGACCCTCAAGGTGGCGATCCCACAGAACCTCGACGACAAGGCGACCGAGGCGCTGCGTACATATCTTCAGGCCGAAGAGGCCAGTGGATTCGATCCACGTGAAGGATGGGCAGGTGCACGATGAACGAGATGCCAGGCTTCCGCAACGCGCCCGACCCGGATGCACGTGTCTACGTCATCTCGGTCGCGGCCGAACTCGCAGGGATGCACGCGCAGACGCTGCGTAACTACGACCGGCTCGGACTGGTGACCCCGCACCGCACCAGTGGTGGCGGTCGCCGGTACTCGCCGCGCGACGTCGAACTGCTCCGCGAGGTCCAGCGGTTGTCCCAGGACGAGGGTGTCAGTCTCGCCGGTATCAAGCGGATCATCGAACTGACCAACCAGGTCGAGGCCCTGCAGCAGCGGGTCTCGGAGATGTCGCTGGAGATCGCTCAGCTGCGCTCCGCCCGACGCGAACTGGTTCCGATTCCGCGCAGCAATGCGCTGGTGGTGTGGAAACCGCGCGGCCAACGCGACCGCTGATCCGCATACCCTCCCGATCAGCGGAATCCCACGAACGGAGAGCCTTCCCCGCGGGCACACTGTGGCGTGTTCCACAGAACCGAGCAGCGGAAGGCATCAAGCATGGTGGATTGGGCCGAAGAATGTGACGTACTCGTCGTCGGATCGGGAGCCGGAGGGTGCTGCGGCGCCTACACGGCAGCACGTGAGGGACTCTCCGTCACCCTCGTCGAAGCCTCCGAGTACTACGGCGGCACCACCTCGTACTCCGGTGGTGGCGGAGTCTGGTTCCCGACCAACGCGGTACTGAAGCGCGCCGGAGACGACGACACCATCGAGGACGCACTCGAGTACTACCACGCCGTCGTCGGCGACCGGACGCCCCGCGAACTACAGGACGCATACGTCCGCGGCGGCGCACCCTTGGTCGACTACCTCGAAACCGATACCGACCTCGAGTTCGTGCCCTATCCGTGGCCGGATTACTTCGGCAAGGCACCCAAGCGCGCGCGGAGGGTCGTCACATCGTGCCGAAGCCCCTGCCGATCGCCGACGACCCGGAACTCAACGAGTCGATCCGTGGCCCGCTCGGACGCGAACGCAACGGCGACGCGCTGCCCGACATGCTCATCGGTGGCCGTGCGCTCGTCGGCCGGTTCCTCATCGCGCTGCGCAAGTTCCCGAACGTGCAGTTGCACCGCAACACACCGCTCGAAGAGCTCGTCGTCGAAGACGGCGTCGTGGTCGGTGCGATCGTGTCGAACGGCGAAGAGCGTCGCGCAATCCGCGCGCGCAAGGGTGTCGTCCTCGCGGCAGGCGGCTTCGACCAGAACGACGAGATGCGCAGCAAATACGGCGTTCCCGGCGCTGCTCGCGACTCGATGGGGCCGTGGTCGAACCTCGGCAAGGCACACCAGGCCGGTATCGCTGTGGGCTCCGACGTCGACCTCATGGGCGAGGCATGGTGGTCTCCCGGATTGACGCATCCGGACGGACGCTCCGCCTTCGCGTTGTGCTTCACCGCCGGAATCTTCGTCGACCAGGACGGAAAGCGTTTCACGAACGAGTACGCGCCGTATGACCGGCTGGGTCGCGAGGTCATCGACCGCATGGAGAGCGGCGACATGACGCTGCCGTTCTGGATGATCTACGACGACAGCCGCGGCCCGGTGCCTCCGGTCGGGGCAACGAACGTTCCGTTCTCGGCGACCGAGGAGTACGTCGAGAAGGGGCTGTGGAAGACGGCCGACACCCTCACCGGGCTCGCCGAGCAGATCGGTGTCCCCGCAGAGGCGCTCGAAGCGACGGTCGCGCGGTTCAACGAACTCGTGGTCAAGGGCGTCGACGAGGACTTCGGCCGCGGCGACGAACCCTACGACCTCGCCTTCACCGGCGGCGGTTCGGCACTGGTCCCGATCGAGAAGGCCCGTTCCACGCTGCACAGTTCGGTATCTCCGACCTCGGCACCAAGGGTGGACTGAAGACGGACACCGTCGGTCGCGTCCTCGACACCGAGGGCACCCCGATCGCCGGCCTCTATGCGGCGGGCAACACGATGGCGGCGCCGAGCGGCACCGTCTACCCCGGTGGTGGCAACCCGATCGGCACGAGCGCGTTGTTCGCGCATCTGGCCGTGAAGGACGCTGCGACCCGCTGACACACTGAGAAGACGCGGCCGAACGTTACTCGCCCCGAGGGGAGTGGCGTTCGGCCGCTTGTGGTTTCAGGGAAACTGTGGTCTCAGGGACGAGCGACAGTGTAGGTCGCCTTCATGAACGGGAATCCCGTCTCGACGTGCGATGCGATGGAGTAACCGTGTTGATTGCCGCCGTCGACCCGCGTTCCGTCGGCGTTGGCGGGTCCGGTGCCGTAATTGTTCGACATCAACGTCACGTGCGCGTCGCCCGGCATCGTGTAGGTCACCTGGAGCCCGAATCCACGACGGTCCGAGGCGACAGCGCTGATCGTCGTGGTCGCGTTGGCCGCGATGACCGTTGCAGGCTTGTCGACCCACTGCCCGTATTCGTTGCTGTCCCCGGAGTAGATCATGGGCGCGTCGGTGTGGTTCGTGACGGTCATCGTGATGGTGGGGCCATCGTCGGGGAGTCCCTCGGCACCGGCAGCGGCCGGGGCTGCGAGGGTCGCGACGGCGAATACGGCGGCGGCAATGACGCGGGTGCGAAGTTTCATTGTGCTCCTGCGGGGGTCTCGGTGCCTACTGCGAATGGCCGGCTGGCCGCCAAAGTGTACCCACGAGTAGATATCGGTGGGATCAGCTTCCCATTCCCGATTCCCTCCCCTGTAGGGCCGAATGTCACCTTCGGCTACTCGAGGTGCATGAAGGTGACATTCGGTCGATGGTCAGGCGGGGACCAGCCCGCTGACCTGCGCGACCAGTTCGAGCGACCGCAGCCACGCCGCGCGACCCGGCGCCGACGACACGACGATCAACTCGTCGGCCTGAGCGCGCTCCGTGAACGCGTCCAGGTAGTCGCGTACCTCGTCGGCGGTGCCGACAGCGGTGTAGCGCAACATGGTGAGCACCTGCATCCCGGCGGGGGAGTCGAGCAGCAGGTCGATCTCGTCGTCGGTGAAGGTGCGACCCCGCCCCACCATCTGCACGACGCGCTGACGCTTGGTCTGCTCGAACAACTCTGCAGCCTCGTCGGCGGTGTCTGCCGCGATGACGCCGACGCCCGCGATGATGTGCGGTTCGGGGTGCTGCTCCGACGGCTGGTATTCGTTGCGATACAGCTGCACCGCTTCTTCGAGGGACTGCGGCGCGAAGTGTGATGCGAACGCGTACGGCAGGCCGAGCAATGCGGCGAGCTTTGCGCCGAACAGGGACGACCCGAGAATGTAGAGCGGCACGTCGGTGCTTGCCGGGGACGGCGTCGACGCCGGGGATGCGGGAGTCGCCGCGCAGGTATGCCTGGAGTTCGAGCACGTCCTGCGGGAAGCTGTCTGCCGACGACGGGTCGCGTCGCAGCGCCCTCATCGTCTTCTGGTCGCTGCCGGGAGCGCGGCCCACTCCGAGGTCGATACGACCGGGATGCAGCGTCTCCAACGTGCGAACTGTTCGGCGATGGTGAGTGGCGAATGATTGGGGAGCATGATGCCGCCCGCACCGAGACGGATCGTCGAGGTGTGTGCGGCGATGTGCGCGATCAGGACACTCGTGGCCGACGACGCGATCGAAGGCATGTTGTGGTGCTCGGCGTACCAGATCCGTCGGTACCCCCACTTCTCTGCGAGCTGGGCCATTTTCACGCTCGCCTCGAAGCTGTCGCGTGCGGATTCGCCCTTGCCGATGTGTGCCAGATCGAGGATGGAGAGGGGAATGGTCACCGAGAGTCCTTCGCGTCGGGGCCCGGCATCGGCCGCCGGGCACACCTTCGGTGCAACCCGTCACCGGAGACCGCTATTCCGGCACGCGATTCACATCTCGTCGAAGGTGCCGTAGCTGCCGCGGTAGAACAGCAGAGGGCTGTTCGGATCCAAGGTGGTCAACCCGGTGACACGGGCCACCACGATCGTGTGGTCACCGGCGTCGTGTTCGGTTTCGATGGTCGCTTCCACTCGTGCGAGTGCGCCCTCGATCGCGGGAGCGCCATTGTCGCCCGGCGACCAGTTCACGCCGTTGAACTTGTTTCCGCCGCTCGTCGCGAACGCCCCACACAGGGTGCGTTGGCTGTCGGCGAGGACGTTGATGGCGAACGTGCCGATCTCGCGGATCTTCGGCCACGTCGTCGACGTGCGCGCCGGGCAGAACGACACCAGCGGCGGTTCCAGCGACACCGAAGTGAAGGACTGGCACGCGAAGCCGAGCGGCTGGTCACCGTCGAGGGCGGTGATCACCGTGACTCCCGTGCAGAAGTTGCCCATCACGTCGCGCATGGTGCGTGGATCCAGCACTGCATGTTCCGTGGTCATCCCAGCTCCTGTCCGAAGTCGTCGTCCCTACCAGTGTCCGGTACGAGATCCGGATTGGTCACGCGGGTTCCCGGTGAGCGGTGGAACGCCGTGCGTGGCGGTACGGAAACCGATCTCTCGCTCAACGGGAAAGTGCCTCCGGGCGGCGACCGGGTCGTCGTAGCGTCGCGCCCATGTCCGTAACCGAAACCATCCCCACCGCCGACGTGATCCGGTCCAAGGTCGATGCTTACCTGGACGCGCTGCACTCGGGTTCGTCGGCGACCATCGCTGCGCTGTACTCCGACGACGCGATCCTCGAGGACCCGGTCGGCTCCGAGTCGAAGGTGGGTCGCGAGGCCATCGTGCGCACTACAGCGCACTCGAGGGCACCCGGCAGACGGCCGAACTGCTGACCTTGAAGATCAGCGGAGCGAGCGCCGCATTCCATTTCCGCGTCAGCACGCCGATGGGCGACGCCACCTACGAGGTCGAACCGATCGATGTGATGACCTTCGACGAGCAGGGCCGCATCACTTCGATGCGTGCGTTCTGGTCGCCCGCAGATATGCGGAAGCTCTGATGTCCGGCGCCGACCTCACCCTCTCGCCCGCAGAACAACTGCTCGCGATCGAGGAGATCAAGCGTGTGTTCGCTGCTCGACTGCGGGTGATGGACCTCAAGCAGTGGGAGCGCTACCCCGAGCTGCACACCGAGGACGTCGTCAGCGAGACGTTCCGCCTCGAGGGCGGCGACCACAGTCACCTGCCTCCCGCGCAGCGACCCGGTGTGGTCGTGGGCAGGGAACCGCTGAAGAACATGATCCAGCAGTTCCTCGACGGCCCGGTCACCGTCACCTCCGCCCACCACGGGCACAACCCGGAGATCACCCTCACCTCCGACACCACCGCGACCGGCATCTGGGCGATGGAGGACGTGCTGTGGTGGATGGACGGCGCCACCGAGGAACATCTGCACGGGTGGGGCCATTACCACGAGGAATACCGCAGGGTGGACGGGACGTGGCTGATCAGCTACCGCAATCTCACGCGACTTCGGGTCGATCACACGCCGGCGTTCTACTCGTACCGAGGGAAATAGCCGAGTCGTATTCGTGAACGAACGTGGGCCGGGCAGTGAACTGCCGGCCCGGATTACTCTCGGTCAGTGCGCGAGAGTGGGTTCCACCAGTACGCAGCGGGTGCCGGTGAAGATCGTGGGCATGCACTTGTTGCAGTGGATGCACAGAGAGCGGTGGCCCTGGTTGTCGGCGATCCGGTTGACCAGGTCGGGTTCGCGCAGCAACGCCCTGGCCATCGCGACGAACTCGAATCCTTCGGCCATGGCCGTGTCCATCCCGGCGCGGTCGGTGACGCCGCCGAGCAGTACGAGCGGCATCTTCACCGCCGCTCGGATCTGGCGAGCCTGTTCGAGCATGAACAAGGGCTGATAGGGATACGACTTGAGGAAGTGCTTGCCCACCAGTTTCATTCCGGTGCGGACGGGTTCACGCATCACCGAGGCGAACTCGCGTAGGGGTACATCTCCCTTGAACAGATACATCGAATTGAGCAGCGAGCTGCCCACGGTGAGTTCGATGGCATCGAGTGAACCGTCCTCCTCGAGCCACTGCGCACGTGCACAGCCTCGTCGAGCCAGAAGCCGCCCGGCACGCCGTCGTCCATGTTCAGTTTTGCAAGGATCGCGACTTTGCCGCCGACGGCTTCGCGAACCGTGCGTGCGGTTTCACGTACCAGGCGGGCGCGGTTCGCCAATGAACCGCCGTACGCGTCGTTGCGTTTGTTGATCTTGGGACTGAGGAACGAACTTGCGAAATAGTTGTGGCCGAAGTGGATCTCGACCGCATCGAAGCCGGACTCGACCGCGAGGCGCGCGGCATTCCCGTGCGCCAGACGAATTCGTTCGATGTCGTGGAGTGTCGCTGCGTGAACGGTGCGCATACTGAGCGGGTTGAGTTGGCGAGACGGTCCGAGCGCCGGCGACCCATTGCTCGCACCGTTGGCCACCGGACCGGCGTGCCCGAGTTGAGCCGAAGCCGCAGCGCCTTCGGCGTGGATCGCGTCGGTGAGCCGCCGCAGGCCGGGGACGGCGTCCGGGCGCATCCAGATCTGATTTGCCTCGGTCCGGCCTTCTGGCGCGACTGCGCAATACGCGACCGTGGTCATGCCGACGCCTCCGGCCGCCGGACGACGGTGGTACTCGATGAGATCGTCGGAGACCAGCGCACCGGGAGTGGCGGCTTCGAATGTTGCGGCTTTGATGATGCGATTGCGCAGTGTGATCGGACCCAGCTGTGCGGGTGCGAGTACGTCGGGGATGTCACGGGCGGTCACGATGTCTCCTTGTCGGGCGGCCGGGCATCAGGTGTCTGCAGAAGCTGGGCGTCGGCTTCGGACACCGGCACGGCTTCTTCTGTGAGGACGCTGGGGAATGCCGGGTCTGCCGACGCTATCCGCGTCGAGGTGGCGATGAGGGGCGTCCGTCCCGCGTAGCGGGAGATTCGGGACGCTGGATGCTCACCGTCGTTGTTACGCTTCGGTAGTGTCAGAATCCGGTGCCGACCAGTATCCCGCCCTGCCCGCCACGAGTTGGGCTGTCCTGGGCATGCTGTCGTTCGGAGAGGAACTCACCGGCAACGACCTGAAGAAGTGGCTGATTGGAGCATCGGGTTCTTCTACTGGAGTCCGTCCGTCAGTCAGGTCTATGCGGAACTCAAGAAGCTCGAGAAGCTCGGGTTCGTACAGTCCCGGGTGGTGAGTGAGCCGGGTACACGCGGCCGACGGGTCTACGCGATCACCGAGTCCGGCATCGACGCGGTACGCACATGGTCGCGTGAGGCGCCCGTGGAGATACCGGTGCTCAAACACGGTGTCATGCTGCGGATGTACATGGGGCATCTCAACGACCCGGAGCAGCTGAAAGCGATTGTGCGCGACCACATCGTCAATCTCGAAGACAAGCTGCGCCGAGCCGGCGAACACGCCGAACACTCCGATCGTGAGCCGGATGGGGCTTTTCACAGATGAGCCTGCGATGGGCCGAACGATACTTCGAGGCCGAGATCGAGCTGTCGAAGCAACTTCTCGACGACATCGATGACGCCGCGGGTCGTTTTGCTCGCAGTGACATCGGCGAGTTCGGTATGCCACTTCCTCGGAATCCGGGAAGCTGGAAAGGCGTGTCGGACGGGCCGAACCGAGACCCGTCCGACGACTCGGAATGCGCTGAGTAATTGCCGGACATCCACAATGGCTGTCTGTCAGGCGTATTGGGGCTCTCTTGCGCTGGGAGCCATGCGCAGGGGCAGGCGACGCTGGAGTGTCGGAGCGACGTGGTTGCGGTCGAGTTTGCGCCAGATCGCGGTGGCGGTCATCCGGACCGGTGCGGTCAGGCGATGGTCGAAGCGCAGGTGAGGCAACGGTCCGCACACCGATACTGCGGCGACCGCGGAGCCGATGGGGCCGATCGGAACCGCGATACACCCGAATCCGGGTAGAGATTCTTCTCTCTCGTAGGCGATCCCGTGCTCCCGGATGTGGTTGTAGGTGTCACCGGGTGTGCCCGAGTACGCCAGAAGCGATTTGCCGAGCGCAGTGGTGTCCGCCCGGCGCCGCCCACCGATGCGGGTGGGAACGACCGTGGCCAGCCGCCCACCGAGCTTTTCGAGATAGACCAGATCGTCACCGTCGAGGACGGCGAGGTGGACGACGAAGCCGGTGACGCGGTGGAGTTCCTGCAGGTGTGGTAGCGCTGTGGTGTGCAGCCTGTCTTGGTGCACAGCGAGTGAGCCGAGCTCCATCAGCCGTAAGCCGAGGGTGTAATCGCGACCTTCGCGGTGGAGCCATCGCATCGATACCAGTCGCTCGAGCATGCGGTGGGCAGAAGAGCGGGGGAGGCCCGTTCGGCGCACGATCTGGGCGAGAGTGAGACGGCCTGCGCCGTCGAACGCGTCGAGTACGAGACCGACGCGCTCGAGGACTGCGCTGGGTGTCGTGTGGTCGGATCCGACTGGGATCGTCATAGTTGCTCCTACAACCGCGGCGCCTGTGGCGCGTGGACGTGGATGTTTCTATTAGGAATAGTGCCACATGCGCCCACCGTTGTGAAGCAGGTCACGAGAAGTGCCTGCCGAAGTTCGTGATCGACCGTGTCGATCTTCGACGTTCAGGTGGTGTGTCGAGCCGCGTGGCTCCCGCGATCCGGCCGAACACGATCGCATCGGCGATGTGGAAGCCTCCGTCTTTCGCCCAGCTGAACGGCGAACTCGCCGTGCCCGCCGCATAGAGTCCCTCGATGGCGGTACCTGCGGTGTCGAGAACGCGCGCATGTTCGTCCCGACGGGGGCCTCACCGCCCTCGGCAAGCGCATCCGCGGGCAAGCCCGTCGCCGAGGCCAATTCGTCGAGAGTGTCGCCACGCTGGATCCATCCCGCTTCGATCTCCGCAATGTTGTCGGCGCTCCACCGGTATCCGTTCATCAGCACGTTCCAGCCGACCGGCAGAACATCGGCCGATCCGCTGATCGGCCCGGCCGACCGTGTGTGCTCGTCGAACACGACCCACATGGATCGCTGCGGATGCAACACATACTTTCCGTCGATCAATGCCTGTCCGTGTCCCGACAGGACGAATTCGTCGACGAAGCGCTGCCCGGTGTCGTCCACCCAGATCACTCCGCGTGAGTGCACGAACATCGCGAAATATCCGTGCCGTGAACCGGGTTCGGTGATTCCATTGACCGCCATCATGTTGTCCATGTGCCACAGGTCTGCTCCGACCTCTTGCGCCATGCGAAGCCCATCGCCGGTGGCCGCTGCACTGCCCCACACCGGCACATCGTCGAGGCCGAGATGTGTACGCACCAGGTCCGATCGCCCTCGAAGCCACCGGTGCCAGTACGACGCCGCCGCGGGCGTGGATTTGCTCACCGGCTGCGGTGACGACACCGGTCACCGCGCCCGTGGCAGAGTCGGTCACCAAGCCGGTCGCGGGAGTGTCGTATCGTACATCGATTCCCCGCTCGTGTAACGCCTTCTCGAAGGCGTCGAACAGTCGTCCGTGCCCGAGTGTTCCGTCGACGCAGTGCAATCCGCCGTAGCATTCGCTGCCCGGCAATTCCGGATACTCCGCGCCTGCGGAGTTGTAGTCGCCGTGGGGACCACTTCGACACCGAGCGACTCCACCCAGCCGACACCTCCCGGGAGCCGTGTGCCCATGCCTGGACGACGGACTCGGGCAATGCCCGGTCGCCGCACAGCGCGCGGAGATACACCGCTGCACGATCGGGGTCATCGTGGTGGAACCAGCCACCACCGGATACTCGCGTGTTTCCCCCGGCTTCGGCGGCAGCCGCCTTCTCCAGTACGACGACGGTGGCGCCTGCGTCGTGGGCCGTCCGTGCAGCGGCGCAGCCGGCAGCACCCATGCCGATCACCACCACATCCACGTGCTCGGTATTGCGGCTCTCCGCGTGTGATTCAGAATTTCGGGACATCATCGTCTCCTCGGCGTGTGGGGAGTGGAGCCGGATGGCGCCCGTGGGAACGCTGTGTGTGCGTGGTCAGCCGGAATGTGCGAATCGTGCGGCGACCAGAGCGCCGACTTCCGTCATCGCGGCGCGAGCGCGTGCCAGGGCGTGCGTCTGCATGAAGAATCCATGCCCGACACCCGGGTAGCGGATGATCGCCGTCGACACACCGGCTTCCTGTAGACGCCTCCCGTAGTCCTCCACCCCATCACGGAGGGGGTCGGCGTAACCACAGACCACGACGGCCGGCGGGAGGTTCGTGAGATCTTCGGCAAGAACAGGCGTTCCGTATTCATCGTCCGCGGCGGGGTCGTCTCCCAGATACAGGGATTTCATCCAATCGATGTCGTCGGCTCGAAGAAAAGGGCTGTCGCCGAAGCGCCGCATGGACGGGCGGTCGCAGCGACGCTCGAGGCCCGGTACATCAGGATCTGCTGTGCGATGCGCGGACCGCTGTCGTTGCGTGCCCGCAGGGCGGTAGCCGCTGCCAGACCACCTCCGGCGCTGTCCCCACCGACCCCGATGCGCGCCGGGTCCACACCTCGATCGTGTGCACTGTCGTGTAGCCACTGCAGTGAGGCATAGGCCTCGTCGTGGGCGACCGGATACCGGTATTCGGGTGCGAGCCGGTAGCGACGTTGATCACCACGGCTTGTGTCGAGTCTGCGACTTCCCGCGCGAGAAGATCGAACGAGTCGAGCGTGCCCATGATCATGCCTCCGCCGTGAAACCAGAGCAGTGCGGGAGCATCGTGTTCCGGTGCGGAGTGAGGGCGGTAGATGCGCATCGGAACGACGCCGTGGGGGCCGGCGAATTCGACGGCCTCCACCGAACGCATCTCGGGGCCGGGCGGCCGAGTGATCGACTCGAGTGAGCGGCGGGCGCTGTCGATTCCTGTGTCCTGCAGGGAGCCGCCGCGGCGCGCGCGGATTGCTTCGACCAGCTGCAGGACGTCGGGATCGTAGACGTCGTCGGGTGAGGGAGCAGTGCCGGGAGAGACGGCCATCGTGTCGATTCCTCCACGTTCCAGATGATGCACGGCGGGGGACCGTGCTGCGGATGTGCTTCACGGTTCATCGTCGACATCGAATCGACCCGAATGAAGGTGTCGTCCCACTGAGCGTGACGAAGAGTTGTGCCGATGTAGCCGACCGCTGGCCGGGAGACAGGGTTTCGGACCGCTCGACAGCGGACCTAGCGTGACGTCGCACCACGACGAGGAGACCGACATGTCATTGCACCCTGAAGTTGCGTCCATGCTGGAAGCCCTGAACTCCGGATTTCCCGACGTCACGACGGTTCCACCTCCGGAGTTGCGCGACATCATCCGTAGCAGGCGCGCGCCGCTGCAGCATCTCCCTGCCATGCGCGAGGTGCACGACCTCACCATCGACGGCCCGGGCGGAGTCCTGGCGCTGCGTATCTATCGCCCCGAGAGCACCGAGCCCGAACTCCCGGTGGTCGTGTTCGCGCACGGCGGCGGATTCGTCTTCTGTGATCTCGACAGCCATGACGAATTCTGTCGCGCGATGGCAGAAGGAGTGAGTGTCGTCGTCGTGTCCGTCGACTACCGGCTTGCGCCTGAACATCGGGCACCTGCCGCGCACGAGGACATGTATGCGGCCCTCGAGTGGGCAGCCGAGAACGCCGCGAACTACGGAGCGATCCGTCGCGGATCGTGCTCGCCGGCGACAGTGCCGGCGGAAATCTCGCCGCGACGGTCGCGATCGCGGCTCGCGACAACGACGGACCGCCGTGTTCGGTCAGGCCCTGTTCTACCCGGTGATCGACGCCGATTTCGACACCGAGTCGTACCGGAAGTTCGGGTCGGGGTACTACAACACGACCAAGGCGATGAAGTGGTACTGGGAGCAGTACGCTCCGGACGGCACCGACGATGCACGAGTAGTCCCCACACGGACCGGATCCCTTGCCGGACTACCGGCGGCCGTAGTGATCACTGCAGAGCTGGATCCGCCGTGCTCTTCCGGAGATGACTACGCGGAACGACTTACAGCAGAGGGTGTTCGGGTTCGTCATCGGCGATTCGACGGTCTCTTCCACGGGTTCTTGACGTTCCCTTCGCTGTCACTGACCGAGTCTGCACGCCAGGAGATCTGGAGAATGATGCGCGGACTGTTCGACTGAGTCGTCCCGATCCCGTGTGGCCCTCGGACTGCCATCGACAGTCCGAGGGCCTTGCACTATTCGACGACGATGTCGTCGACGGTGCAAAACGTGTGGCACACCCGATCGCGAACCACCGACTCAGGGCATTCCGGGTCGAACCAGCGGTCGACGACGCTCCAGTGGACGGGATGGTTCAGGTACTGGCCCATGAGTGCTGCGTGTCGGTGAACTCCTGTTCCCAGACGTGTGTCCACTCGGTGCTACCGACGGAGTCGCGACCCGGCTCAGGCGCCACGCGACGATCGAGGATATGTAGTCGGGCATCTTCAGCAGGTCGCGTTCGAATCGCTCCACGGCGTCGCCAGCGGCGCTCGGATCCACTCGTATCAGCAACGCCCGGTAGAGTGTTCGCGGCTCGTCTACTCGTGCCTGCGCCGGACATGCGGGATATCCGACCCCGTCGACCCTGACTGTGATGGGACCCCGAAGCGCCGCGTCGAGTTCAGCGGTGTGGCGGGCGGCGTCCTCGGCCGAGGGAAAGTGAAGGTGGACGAGTGCATCCCCGCCGTTGATCACCCCGGGAAGGGTCGGCGCGACGAGTTGCCGTAGTGCGCCGAGTTCTTTGACGGCGATTCGTACTGTCTCGATGTACTCGGCGCGATCCGAGGCGTCGGTGGCCTCGGCGAAATGCACGACTCTGATAACGTTATACATCGGAAAGCCCTTCGACATCGTCAGACTCGGCGGCCATGGTGCGCGAGCGTTCGATGACCAGCTCGTCCATTCTCGACCACCACCGGCCCAGGTCGGGATCCCGCCGGCCCTGTCGGGTCATCTGCCACCACGACTCGACACCGTCCACGGTCCAGGTGATGGTGACGACGTTGGTTTCGTCGTCGGACCAGATCGGTGGGCTCACGAGAATCCGATCGAGAGTCATCCCCCGTTCGCTCCCGCCCGGTGCGTACTCCGCGATGTATTTGTCGACGAACGCGCGCGCACATCCGGCTTTCGTGACCACGCGGTCGACCACGAATATCTTCTCGTCAGCCATACCGAAACTCTATGGTCCGTGAGGGCGCCCCCGTAGGTGGCCTCCCGCTTCGCGGGATGGTTTTGCTGATAGAAAAAGGCAGGTCCACACGGCTTCCGTGTGGACCTGCCTGCGAAATATCGTGTCACATCGCCGCGTGCGGTTCGGCTCCCATCTTCGCCAGGTTCTCGTCGACCTCCTGCTTCCAACTCGACACCGCCCGGGTTGTGTCGAGTTCGAATTCGAAGCGCTTGGTCATGTCGTCCGTGACATCCTCGACGTCGACGTAGAACTGGTTGTACCAGCGGCGGAGCTGGTACACGGGCCCGTCCTCCTCGGACAGCAGCGGGTTGTCGATCGACGTCTTGTTCTTCCAGATCTCGACATCCTGCTCGAAGCCGATCTCCACGCCCGCCGCGAATTGGGCGGCCATCTCATCGGCTTCGGCGTCGGTCAGGCCGGGGAGCTTCTTCACCATCGCTCCGTACTGCAGGACGAAGGAATCGCTCGTCACGGGGTAGTGGCAGTTGATGAGCACCGTTTCGATCTTCTCGCCGCTCGATTCGTTCTCGAGCCAGTCGATCATGTACGAGGGGCCGAAGTACGAGGCATGCGACTTGTTGGGAATGTCCGGGTTGCCGTAGTTGGTACCCAGTGCGATGTCCTGTCGCCCTTTCGAGTTCATCATCTGGGTAGCGACGTGTCCCTCGAACACGTTCTTGAAATAGACCGGGAACGCATAGTGCACGTAGAAGAAGTGGGCCATATCGACGACATTGTCGACGATCTCACGACAGTGCGAACCCTTGATGAGGATCGAATTCCACGTCCAGTCGGACCATTCCGACGAGCCGACGCCTCGATCTCAGGGATCGTCACGTCCGACGGGGGCGGATTGCCCTGCGGGTCGTGCCAGACGAACAGCTGCCCGTTGCGCTCGAGGGTGAGCCACGCACGCGTCTTGGCCAGCGGCGGTACGCGGCGCGCGTAGGGAATGTCGGTGCAGCGTCCGTTGCCGCCCCACCGCCAATCGTGGAACGGGCACGCGACCGAATCGCCCTTGACCGATCCCTGTGCAAGGTTGCCGCCCATGTGCCGGCAGTACGCATCGAGAACCTTCAACTGCCCCTTGCTGTCGGCGAAGACGACGAGGCTGGAGCCGAATGCGTCCACCTGATGGGGCTTCCCGTCGCGGAATGTCCGCGCGAGCCCAAGGCAGTGCCATCCCCGAGCGAACCGGGTGGGCGGTGCCGCTGCCTCGATCTCGCGTACGTCATCGGATCCGGCTTCTACTGTGCTCTGTGACATGAGTCCTCCGGCTGCAGATGGGGCGGTTGGTGTGATGATCGTCATGGTGATGGACTGTCCGGGCCGAGGAACAGAGAGCGTCCCGCTGGTCGGAACACTGCCGGATGCAGAGCTCTCGGTCAGGCCGGAGCGGTCGACATGTCGGCACCGTCTTCGTCACCCACCGTGTCCGAGACGGTGGCCGCCTCTTGCTTCGGACGGCCGATGAACAGGCAGATGGCCGCCACGACCAGCGAACACAGAACAAACCATCCCACCGCAAGGTTGAACGACATCAGTGTGGGCATCGTGGTTCCCGGGACGGTCCACATGGAGAGCATGACCGACGCGATGGCCACGCTGATCGCCGAAAACGCCTGCCGGGCGGTGGCCAGCACGCCGGTCGTGACACTTGTGACGTCCTCGGGGACCGACTCGATGACGATCTTCGGATAACCGGTGTATGCGAATGCCGTTGCGACGGCGGCGACAACGAAGACACCGATCATGACGAGCAGAGACTTGTGGCCGATGAGGATCATGAGGTTGGCCACGGCAAACAGGGCGGCCCCGATGAAGAATGCGGTGCGACCGCCCCAGCGTCCGGCGACCATCCCGGCTACCGGAGAAGCTGCGAACCCCACAATGGCACCGATGCCGCCGATGAGGCCCGCAACGGTCGCGGACATCCCGAGGCCGACGGCAGGGACGTCGGAGCCTGGAGCACCATCGGGGTGACGATCTGCACGGCCCCGATGGGGCCGAGTGCGAGTACCGACACTGCAATCAGATTGAGCGACATCCGCTTGGTGGCGAGCACACGGAGATTGACGAGGGGTTCCTCTAGACGCAGTTCCCACAGAGTCCACACGGCCAGGATCGCGAGACCACCGATGATGAGACCGACGACACCGAAACTCGTCCAGCCCCATGTCGGTCCTTGGGTGATGCCATACAGAAGTGCGATCAGACCCGGCGTCAGCAGCGCGGCGCCCAGATAGTCGAATCGTGCAGTTCTGTGCGTGTGTGGGTTCCGGGAAGGACGAGCCAGGCCACCACCGAAGCCACGACGGCGAGAACGGCCGCAAAGACGAAGATCATGTGCCAGTCGGCCACATCGAGCAGTACCCCTGCAATGAAGTAGCCACCCGATCCGGCGAGAAGCGCCGCTCCGCTGATGTATCCGACGGCGAGGGAAACCTTGCCCGGGGGCAACGCTTCACGTGCGAGGCCGTAACAGAGTGGCAGGATCGCGCCGGCTGCGCCCTGCACACCCCGGCCGACGATGATCGCTCCCATCGAATCACCGAAGACGCTGATCACCGAACCGAGCGTCGATACCAGCATGGCGATGATGAGAACCTTCTTGCGGCCGTACATGTCGCCGAGACGGCCGCCAACGAGCGCCGTCGTCGCGCCCACGAGCATGTAGGCAGTCACCGCCCACCCTGTCGTCGACGCCGGTGCATCGAAGATTTCGCCGAACCGGGGCAACGCGATGAAAATCATCCCGGCTTCGAATGCACTTACGCATTCCGCCAGGACCAGAGCGGCAATGACCAAGGCCGTTGATTTCGACGCCGTTGCGCCATCGAGGCGACCGGCGAACGACCGGGGTGAGGAATCGGACATCGATTGTTCTCCTGAGACGAGACGGGCGTGGTTCGCTGCCTGATGCGGCGACAAGCTGTGGACGAAGGCGGATCACGCCGGCCGAGTACGAGTTGATACGAGTGTCGGCGGTCACTGCCGCGATCGCCCCGTCCGCCGACCACTGAGCGGGAGGTTATCTCCCCCTGACATCCCGGCGGTGAGACCGTGCGGCACGTTGAGATGCCGTCTGTCGGAGGAGATTCACATGCTTGTAGACACTGTCCGCCCGATTCCCGAATCCGAGATCACGGCCTGGGACGCCGACGCCGACGTCGTGATCGCAGGCTATGGGGTGGCCGGCGCCGCGGCCGCGATCGAAGCCGCGCGCGCCGGTGCCGAGGTGCTCGTGCTCGAACGGTCAGGAGGTTGGGGTGGTGCGGCATCGATGGCGGGCGGGTTCATCTATCTCGCGGTGGGACGCCGCTGCAGAAGGCCTGTGGATTCGACGACACGGTCGAGAACATGAAGGCGTTCATGAAAGCGGCACTCGGCCCCGCCACCGACGACGAGAAGGTCGACGCCTACTGCGAAGCAGCGTCGACCACTACAACTGGCTCGTCGAAGCCGGAGTGCCGTTCAAAGAAGAGTTCTGGGGTGAGCCGGGCTGGGAGCCGGGCGGCGACGAAGGGCTGATGTACTCCGGGGGAGAGAACGCAGCACCCTTCAAGGACCTGATTCCGCCGGCACCGCGCGGGCATCTTCCGCAGATGGACAACAAGAAGACCGGGGAACGCGGCGGTGGCTACATGCTCATGAAACCGCTCGTCGACACGGCCGAAAAGCTGGGAGTGAAAGCCGAATACGATGTTCGGGTCCAGACTGTGGCGGTGGACGAGGATGGTCGTGTGGTGGGTGTGGTTGCGCGACGGTACGGTCGCCAGTTCACTGTTCGAGCACGCCGCGGTGTCGTGCTCGCGATGGGAAGCTTCGCGTTCGACGAGGACATGGTGCGCGACAACGCTCCGGTCCTCGTCGGCCGCCCGGGCTCCGCGATCGACGCACACGACGGCGCGCGATCCGGATCGGGCAGGCACTCGGCGCCGCGACGGCGCACATGGATGCGGCAGAAGTCGCTGTCCATACCTCACCGCAGCTGATGGTCCGAGGAATCATCGTCAACGCGCACGGTCAACGATTCATCACCGAGGACACCTACCCGGGCAGAATCGGACAGGCGATGTTGTTCCACCAGAACAATGAGGCATTTCTGATCATCGACCAGCAGGCACACGACGAAGTGCTGGGCCCGGGATCGGCAGGTCTGCAACCGACGTGGGTGTGTGAGTCTGCTGCCGAACTCGAGGCGGAGATGGGACTGCCCGCTGGGACGCTCACCTCTACGGTCAACGTCTACAACATGCACGCCGAGAACGGATCCGACCCACTGTTCTCCAAGAACGAGAAATGGGTGAGGCCCATCGGAACTCCGATCGCCGCCTTCGATCTGCGTGGAATGACGAGCGGCTTCCCCTTGGGAGGATTGAAGACGACCGTGTATTCCGAAGTCCTCCATGTTTCGGGGGAAAAGATCCCGGGGCTCTTCGCGGCGGGGCGGTGCACCACCGGTGTCTGTGCCGGCGGCTATGCGAGTGGTGCCAGCCTCGGTGACGGCAGCTTCTTCGGGCGGCGAGCCGGAAAAGCGGCAGCCGCACGCGATCAGGGGTAGTTCGCCGCTTGCCTGCCGAGTCGAGTTTCCACCGGATGGCCGGAGCAGGTGCAGGGAAACTCGACTCCATGAAACCCGGTTCGCAACACCACCCCGCCCCGATCACTCGAGGCTCCTCGCAGGCTGAGTACCGGCGTCGGCGAAAGTCACGACCACTGGCGTGAGGCGAGCTGTCCGCCGTTGCACCTGCAGTCCCAGAGCGAAGAGCGCGATGGCCAGGCATGCGACCGCTGCTCCACCCAGTGTGAGGGCAGAACCACCGCTGGGCACCAGTTGGGCCCCGATCAACGGTACAAGTGCGATGCCGACATAGTTCGTGGTGGAGAACCAGGAGAGTGACACCGTGGCTACCTGTGGTGCGATCGAGATCAATTGATCCTGACGAGGAATGATCACCAGGTACGACGCCATGCCGTACGCCGCAAACCCGACGGCCGCCAGTGCATAGCTGTTGTCGGCGAACATGAGAAAAAGCAAGGTGCAGGCCAATACCGCGGTACTGAGCAAACCGACGGGATCATGGCCCCACCTGTCGTTGAGCAGGCCGCCCACGAGGTTTCCGACGATGGCCGCTATTCCGAGCAACAGCAACAAGATTGCCAAGTGGGTGCCGGTACGGCCCGACACTTCCGAACCGAATATGTACACGATCTCCATAGCCAGAACGACGAGGACGTTACCCGCCAAGGCGATAAGCAACAGAGGATTCGAGAATACGGTGAGCAGTGCTCGCCCACCTGGAACGTGCCCGATCGGCAGGCCTCGCATGAACCCGGCCATCGCAAGGGATACCAGAGCTGCCAGTCCAGCAACGATCCCCAACGAAATCCGCCAGTCTGTCCAGGCGGCGAGAGCCGTGGCGATCGGTGCGCCCAGCACGGATGCTGCCGTGAAACCCAGACCTACCGCGCCAGGGCGCGCCCCCGCCGCTCAGGGG